>NZ_JAVREL010000009.1:0-288245 GCF_031845365.1 Streptomyces litchfieldiae | reverse complement strand
CGGGCGTGCCTTCCCGACCCGCGTTCGCATCGCGGGCCTACTCGGTGACTTGACGATCACTCACTCGGGAAGGTACGCCCTTCGCACGCTCCCCGCGGAGCCGATCCACAAGTCATGAGCATTGCTCGTGCGGGGCCGGCATCGGTGTCGGACTCGGTCACCACGCGGACTCGGCGTGGAACGCGGATACTCGGTCCAACGTGGTCCATCCACTGCGGCCTGGGCGAGACTACTGGCAGCCCGTCGCCGTGTATCGCACTGTCTGCCGTTGCCACTGGCCCTCCAGGGGGACGAACCATCCGGTTCGCCCGGCCCACCAGCCAGTCGGCGAGATCTTCCCAGGAAGCCTACCGGTCGCCCTTCACGCAGCAAGACCATCGCGATGTGGCACCGCTAACCGTCGCGTCGACGATGTGCACCTCGTCCATGGAGGCCGCGGACTAGCGTCCGTCGGCGACGGTGCTGCCGGGATGCGAGCGAACGGGCAGGTCAACGCTGGTCTCGCGTGAGCGTGGCGTGAGCGTGGCGTGAGCGGACGCCCTTGGATGAACCTGTCTGAGGCTCGCTGGGCTGGATGAACCGAAACTGCCTGCGGGGCTCGCCGGTGGCTGTGTATGCTGGCCAGGCCGCGTTTGCCCTGGCAGACGCGCCGAAGCCGCGTTAGCTCAGTCGGCCAGAGCGGCGCACTCGCGCTGCGCCGGGCGCCGTTTCCCGTGGTGGTCATAGCCGCCGCCGCGACCACGGCGCTGCTGCGGCTGTGCGGAGTGCCGTAGACGCACGGTGAGTTGGCCCGCGGCGTCCGCTCCCGGCCGACACTGGGCAACATGCACAGAAAACCGGCCGCTCGGCTCGGCAATATGAGCAGTAATGCCAGTTTGAAGTGGCTCGCTTGCGCAGGGTCTGCCGTGTCGAGTGTTCTGGTTGTCCAGCAATCGCACCCGCGCGGACGCGAGGAGGACCATCGTGAGCACCGAAGCGACCCTCACCAGCCAGGAGCGGCTGGCCGACCTCGACCTCGATCAACTGCGCCAGCTCGTCGGTCTGGTGGAGTACGACCCCGCGGGCGACCCTTTCCCCGTCGCCGGCTGGGACGCCGTCGTGTGGTCCGTGGGCAACGCCACCCAGGCCGCCCTGTACTACCAGGTGGTCTTCGGCATGGAGCTGGTCGCCTACTCGGGCCCCGAGACGGGCAACCGCGACCACCACGCGTACGTCCTGCGCTCCGGCGCCGTCCGGTTCGTGCTCAAGGGCGGCACCGACCCGGCCGGCTCGCTGCTGGACCACCACCGCCGGCACGGCGACGGCATCATCGACATCGCCCTGGAGGTGCCCGACGTCGACCGCTGCGTCGCCCACGCCCGCGCGCGGGGCGCCACCGTGCTGGAGGAGCCGCACGACGTCGCCGACGAGCACGGCACCGTCCGCGTGGCGGCCATCGCCGCCTACGGCGACACCCGGCACAGCCTCGTCGACCGCTCCCGCTACCGGGGCCCGTACCTGCCCGGCTATGTCGCCCGCTCCTCCGGATACACCAAGCCGGCGGGCGAGCCCAGGCGGATCTTCCAGGCCCTCGACCACGTCGTGGGCAATGTCGAACTGGGCCGCATGGACGAGTGGGTGGGTTTCTACAACCGGGTCATGGGCTTCACCAATATGGCGGAATTCGTCGGCGAGGACATCGCCACCGAATACTCGGCCCTGATGAGCAAAGTGGTCGCCAGCGGCAACCACCGCGTCAAATTCCCTCTCAACGAGCCGGCCCCGGGCAAGAAGCGCTCACAGATCGACGAATTCCTCGACTTCTACCGCGGGCCCGGCGCCCAGCACCTGGCGCTGGCCACCAACGACATCCTCACCACCGTCGACGTGCTCCGGGCCAAGGGCGTCGAATTCCTCGACACCCCCGACTCCTACTACTCCGACCCCGAACTGCGCGCCCGCATCGGCGATGTCCGGGTCCCCGTCGAGGAGTTGCGCTCGCGCGGCATCCTCGTCGACCGCGACGAGGACGGCTACCTGCTGCAGATCTTCACCAAGCCGCTCGGCGACCGGCCCACCGTCTTCTTCGAGTTCATCGAGCGGCACGGCTCGCTCGGCTTCGGCAAGGGCAACTTCAAGGCGCTCTTCGAGGCGATCGAACGCGAGCAGGCCAAGCGCGGGAACTTCTGAGCCCACCCCGGTCCACGGGTCGCGCGGACCGGGCATCATCCCCGCATCCTGGTTCCCGACCGGAAGGCCCCCGATGACCACCGCCCGGACCGGCACGCCCTGGCTGGGCCTGGACCCCGCCCACCCCTTCGGCCTCCAGACCCTGCCCTACGGCAGCTTCACCACCCCCGATACCCCCCGGCCCCGGACCGGCGTCGCCATCGGCGACCACGTCCTGGACCTGACCGGGGCCACCGCGGCGCTGCTGCCCGAGCACGCCGCCCTGTTCACCGCCGGCACGCTCGACGCGCTGCTCGCCGCCGGCCCCGCCACCTGGGACCGGGTGCGCGCCGCGATCACCGACTGGTTCCTCGACGAACGGCACCGCGCGGACATCGAACCACTGCTCGTGCCCGCCGACACGGCCACCACGCGGCTGCCGTTCACCGTCGCCGACTACACGGACTTCTACGCCAGCGAGCACCACGCGGCCAACCTCGGCCGGATGTTCCGTCCGGACGGCCCCGCCCTCACCCCCAACTGGAAACATCTGCCCATCGGTTACCACGGCAGGGCCGGCACAGTAGTCGTCTCCGGCACCTCCGTCGTCCGCCCCAGCGGCCAGCGCCGCACCCCGGACGGCGAGATCGTCTTCGGCCCCGCCACCCGGCTGGACATCGAGGCCGAGCTGGGCTTCGTCGTCGGCACCCCCTCGGCACTGGGCCGGCCCGTGCCGCTGGCCGACGCCGGCCGGCACCTCTTCGGCGTCTGCCTCCTCAACGACTGGTCCGCCCGCGACATCCAGGCCTGGGAGTACGTGCCGCTCGGCCCGTTCCTCGGCAAGTCGTTCGCCACCTCCGTCTCGCCGTGGATCGTGCCGCTCGCCGCGCTCGCGCACGCCCGCGTCGCGCCCCCGCCGCGCTCCCCGCGCCCGCTGCCCTATCTGGACGACACCGGCACCGAGCCGTGGGGCTTCGCCATCGACCTGGAGATCACGCTCAACGGCCACCGCCTCTCCCGCCCCCCGTTCGCCGCCATGTACTGGACCGCCGCCCAGCAACTGGCCCATCTCACGGTCAACGGCGCCTCGTTGCGCACCGGGGACCTGATCGCCTCCGGCACGGTCAGCGGCCCCGAGCGCGCCACCGGCGGCTCGCTCATCGAGCTGGCCGACAACGGGAACCGCCCGCTCACCCTGCCCGACGGCACCACCCGGGTGTTCCTGGAGGACGGCGACGAGGTCGTCATCACCGGCTCCGCGCCCGGCCCCGACGGCACCCGGGTCGGGCTCGGCGAGGTCCGGGGGCGGATCCTGCCCGCCGGGTGACCCGTTCCGGCCCTCTTCCCGGTCCACCGGGCGGCGGTTACGCTCCCCGACCGGGAGCGCTCCCTCAAGGTGGGAGACTGCATTGGGACTTCGGGACATGGTGAGCCGCGCACGGCGGGCCGCCGCCCTGGTACTGGCCGCCGGACTGCTGACCGGCGTGAGCGGTCCGGCGGGCGCTGTGGAGGGTGCCCCGTCGCCGCGCGTTGACACCCCGTACGCCAGCGCGCGCGTCTATGTGAACCCCGAGTGGTCGGCGCGCGCCGCGGCCGAGCCGGGCGGCGCGGCGGTCGCCGGGGAGCCGACCGCCGTATGGCTGGACCGGATCGCGAAGATCGAGGGACAGAACGGCGCGATGGGCCTGCGCGACCATCTGGACGAGGCGCTCGCCCAGGGCGCCGACGTGGTGCAGCTCGTGCTCAACGACCTGCCCGGCCGGGCCTGCGACCGGGACGACCCGGACAACGAGCTGCTGCCGTACGAACTGCCGCGCTACCGGGCCGAGTTCATCGACCCGATCGCCGGCATCCTGGCCGACCCGGCGTACGCCGGCCTCGGCCAGCGGCCCACCGCCGCGCCGGAGCCCGGCATCGACGCCTACGTCTGGGCCAAGCCGCCGGGCGAGTCGGACGGCAGCGACATCCCCCTCCCCATGGAGGGCGCGACGTTCGACCGGATGTGCGACCCCACCTATGAGGGCTGGGTCCACAACGACTACAACCCCACCGGCGCGCTGGCGTTCGCCCCGCTCAACCGCGAGTGGTTCCCCGCCCACTTCCGCGAACTGCTCCGCAACGCCTGGCCCCCGCTGCCCGCCCCGGGCACGTAACGGCCGTCGCCCGGCGCCGCCCCGGAACTGCTCCGGCGCGGCGCCGGGCCCCCCTAGGCTGGTGCGATGACGACCATCGGACAGATTTCGCTGGGCGTGCGCGACGACCGGCGGGCCGGGGAGTTCTGGCGGCGGGCACTGGGATATGTGCGGCGGCCCCCGCGGTACGAGGGCGACGAGTGGATCGTCCTGGAGCCGCCACCCGGAGGCCGTGGCAGCGCGCTGGCCATGGATGTGAGCGAGAGCCCGGCCGAGGAGTTCCCCCGGATCCACCTCGATCTCGACGCGGGCGAGCGCGACCTCGACGAGGAGGTCGACCGCCTGGTCGCGCTGGGCGCCCGGCACGTGGACTGGCCGTACTACCCGGAGGAGCCGGAGCCCGGCGCGCTCCCGTACGTCGTGCTGGCCGACACCGAGGGGAATCGCTTCTGCGTGGCGGGCCGGCGCCGGGCGAAGTGAGCCGCCGCGCCCCCGAAAGGGGTAAGTTGCGGCAGCAGGGGACGTCGGACCGCGGTCGTCCGTTGCCGGTATGGGCGGACGGCCCGGTGGCCGTCGCCGCCCCGGAGCGGGTCCGGGCCGGTCGGCGGCGGGCCGCGCCCCGGTACCTGCTGTGTGGCTGGGATTGGATGTGTGTGATGGTTACGGGAAAGGTCGTGCGGTTCGACGAGCTCAAGGGCTACGGGTTCGTCGCCCCCGACACCGGCGGCGAGGACGTGTTCATCCACGTCAACGACCTGGAGTTCGACAAGCGCCTGCTGGGACCGGGGATGCTGGTCTCGTTCGACGTGGAGGAGGGGGACCGCGGGCTGAAGGCCAGCCGGGTGCGCCTCCAGGAGGGGGTCGAGCGGCCGTTCTCCGCGTCCGGCCGCGCGTCGGGCGTCTCGCCGGGTGAGGAGCTCTGCGACGTCCTGTCGGCGAAGGAGTTCATCGAGGAGATCACGGAGGTGCTGCTGCACGCCGCGCCGACCGCCACCTCGGAGCAAATCCTCCAGATCCGCCAGCGGTTGGTCCAGGTCGCGCACTCCCACGGCTGGGTCGATTCCTGACGGCCGGGCCCGCGTCCCTCCCGCTCCCCGATGCCGGTTCCGGCGGCGGGGACGGGGGGCGTTAGGTTTGACCACCATGGAACATCGTCACCTTGGCCGCAGCGGTCTCCTCATCAGCGAGATCGCCTACGGCAACTGGCTCACCCACGGATCCCAGGTGGAGGAGGACGCCGCCGTCGCGTGCGTGCGCGCGGCCCTGGACGCCGGGATCACCACCTTCGACACCGCGGACGTCTACGCCGAGACCCGCGCCGAGTCCGTGCTCGGCCGGGCGCTGAAGGGCGAGCGCCGTGAGGGGCTGGAGATCTTCACCAAGGTCTACTGGCCCACCGGCCCGGGCCGGAACGACCGCGGTCTGTCGCGCAAGCACATCATGGAGTCCATCGACAACTCCCTGCGCAGGCTGCAGACGGACTATGTCGACCTCTACCAGGCGCACCGGTTCGACCGGTTCACGCCGCTGGAGGAGACCATGGAGGCGTTCGCCGACGTGGTCCACTCCGGCAAGGCCCACTACATCGGCGTCTCCGAGTGGACCGCCGACCAGATCCGCCGCGCCCACGCGCTGGCCCGCGAGCTGCGGATTCCCCTGGTGTCCAACCAGCCGCAGTACTCGATGCTGTGGCGGATCATCGAGGCGGACATCGTCCCGGCTTCGGAGGAGCTGGGGCTGGGCCAGATCGTCTGGTCGCCGATCGCGCAGGGCGTGCTGACCGGCAAGTACCTGCCGGGCGAGCAGCCGCCCGCGGGCTCGCGCGCCACGGACGAGAAGGGCGGCGCGAACATGATCAGCCGCTTCATGCGCGACGAGGTGCTGGAGGCCGTGCAGCGGCTGCGGCCGCTGGCCGACGAGGCCGGGCTGAGCCTGGCCCAGCTCGCGGTCGCCTGGGTCCTCCAGAACCGGAACGTGTCGGCCGCGATCATCGGCGCCTCGCGCCCGGAGCAGGTCGCCGAGAACGCCAAGGCGGCGGGCGTCACGCTGGACGCCGGGCTGCTGGAGCGGATCGACGAGATCATCGCGCCCGTCGCGGTCACCGACCCGCTGCTGCCGTACCAGAACACGCCGGCGCGGCGGCCGTAGCCCGGCCGGGGCGGCGGAGGTCTCTTCCGCCGCCCCGGGGCCCGGCGCGTGATGGGGGCCACGCGCGATGACGCGCGTAGCGGGGCCTGATGGCAGGTACATATCACTCGAACGGCCGCTCGTATCGGGGCCGTTCGGCGAATGCCCCAGGATCCGCACCGAGAGGCCCCCCACATGAAACGGACCCTGCTGACCGGCGCCCTGACGGCCGCGCTGATCGCGCCGCTGTCGCTCGCCGCCACGGCCGAACCCGCCGTCGCCGCCGACGACGCCTACTACGCGGACGCGCTCGGCCTGACCGGCGAGCCGCTGCGGGACGCCCTGCACGACATCATCAGCACGGGCACCACCACCCTCACCTACTCCCAGGTCTGGGACGCGCTGAAGAACACCGACCAGGACCCCGCCAACGTCGCCAACGTCCGCCTCTTCTACACCGGCCAGTCCCGCGACGCCGACCTCAACGGCGGAGACGTCGGCGACTGGAACCGGGAGCACGTCTGGGCCCAGTCGCACGGCGACTTCGGCACCTCCCCGGGCCCGGGCACGGACATCCACCATCTGCGGCCCACGGATGTGCGGGTGAACAGCACCCGCGGCAACAAGGACTTCGACGACGGCGGCTCCCCGGTCTCCATCGCCCCGGGCAACTACACGGACGCCGACTCCTGGGAGCCCCGCGACCAGGACAAGGGCGATGTCGCCCGGATGCTCTTCTACATGGCGGTGCGCTACGAGGGCGGCGACGGATTCGCCGACCTGGAGGTCAACGACGCGGTGAACAACGGCGGTTCCCCCTATATGGGCCGGCTCTCCACGCTGCTGGAGTGGCACGCCGAGGACCCGCCGGACGCGTTCGAGGAGCGCCGCAACGAGCTGATATACGACACGTACCAGCACAACCGGAACCCGTTCATCGACCACCCCGAATGGGCCGACGCCATCTGGGGCTGACCCACGGCGGGCCCGCCCGCCGTGGGTGCCTTTCCCCGCCTCGTCGAAACGGCCCGAGGCGGGGAAAGGCATCGCTCAGGCCACCGAGCCGACGTCGTAGAGCGTGATCCCGTCGATCGTGGTGGCGGGGAAGTTCGCCGTGACCCAGTCGGTGATCCGCGCCGCCTCGGAGTCCTCGTCGCCGCCGGGGCCCAGGCCCATGGGGGAGTCGGTGCCGATGAAGTAGTGGACGCGTCCGCTGTCCACCAGGCGCCGGAACTCCTCCAGCGTCGGCGACGGGTCGCTGCCGTTGAAGCCGCCGATGGGCATCACCGGTTCCCCGGTGGCGAGTTGGTAGCCGGAGGCGCCCTGCGAGCCGACCACGGCCGCCACCCAGGTGTAGTCGTCGCTGTCCCTCTCCAGCGCGGCGGTCAGCTCCGCGCTGGGCTTGCTGCTGTTCAGCAGGCCGCCCGCGCCGTTCTCGCCGGGTGCCCCCGGGCCGAGCACCTGGAGGCCCGGCTCCCCGCGTTCCCCCTGGCCCGGGCCCCCGGGCGCCCCCCGCCCGCCCGGGGCCCCGGGCCCGTATCCCAGGTGCAGCGGTCCCGCGCCGCCGCCGGGGCCGAAGCCGGTGGCCGGTCCCGCCAGCGGAATCGAGCCCTCGGCGGCGGAGGCGGCGGTCTCCAGCGCGAAGGCCGCCGGTCCGGCCAGCGCCGTGACCAGCGCCGCGCCGCCGACCACCACCGCCACCCGCGGCCCCGGCCGCCGGGTCCCCGCCCGCCGCGGCCGGACCGGCACCAGCAGTCCGAGCGCCGCCACGCAGCCCGCGGCCAGCACCACGTACCGCAGCCACGGGTGCCAGTCCTCCGCGCGCCCCAGCAGGACGTAGGACCACCAGGCCGTGAGCGCCGTGGCCGCCGCCAGGGTCACCGCCGCCAGCGGGCGCCGCCGGCGCCGCCACAGCACCGTCGCGCCCATCCCGACCACCGCGGCGATCCCCGGGGCCAGGGCCACCGTGTAGTACTCGTGGAAGATGCCCCGCATATGGCTGAACACCAGCCAGTGCGTGAGCAGCCACGTCCCCCACAGCAGGAACGCGGCCCGCGTGGCGCTGGTGCGCGGCCGGCGGCGGCTGAACCACAGGCCCGCCGCGAGCAGGATCAGCGAGGCGGGCAGCAGCCAGGCGATGTGCCCGCCCAGCCCCGCGGAGAACAGGCGGCCGATGCCGGTCTCGCCCCAGCCGCTCTGCGTGACCTCGCCGTTCGGCCCCATGATCACCATGCCACCGACGCTGCCCTCCTCCTCCCCGTTCAGCCGGCCCAGGCCGTTGTAGCCGAAGGTCAGCTCCAGAATGCTGTTCTCCTGTGAACCCCCGATGTACGGACGGGAGTTCTCCGGCCACAGCTCCACCAGCGCGACCCACCACCCCCCGGAGACCACCAGGGCCAGCCCGCCGAGCAGCAGTTGCCCGATTCGCCGGTACAACCCGGTCGGCGCACACACGAGATACACCAGCGCCAGCGCGGGCAGCACCAGGAACGCCTGGAGCATCTTGGTCAGGAAGCCGAACCCGACGCAGGAGCCCGCCAGCACCAGCCACCCGGTCCGCCCGTCGGCCACGGCCCGCAGTACCGCGTACGCCGCGACGGTCATCAGCAGCACCAGCAGGGCGTCGGGGTTGTTGTAACGGAACATGAGCGCCGAGGCGGGCGTGAGCGCGAACACGGCGGCGGCGACGAGCCCGGCGGCCGGGCCGAACCGCGGCCGCACGGCGGCGTACAGCACCGCCGCGGTGGCCACGCCCATCAGCGCCTGCGGAACGAGCAGGCTCCAGGAGCCGAGCCCGAAGATCCGGGCGGACAGCGCCATCACCCACAGCGAGGCGGGCGTCTTGTCGACCGTGATGGAGTTCCCCGCGTCGGAGGAGCCGAACAGGAACGCCTTCCAGCTCTCGGTCCCGGCCTGCACGGCCGCCGAGTAGTAGGCGTTGGCCCAGCCGGAGGCGCTGAGATTCCACACGTACAGCGCTCCGGTGAGCGCCAGCACGGCGAGCAGGGCCGGCCGGGCCCAGCGCGGGTCGCCGGGCTGGCCGCGCCAGAGCCGGCTCGGCCACGCGGTGCCGAGGCGCGCGGCGGCTGCCGGGGCATGGGCGGATGCGGTGGTCATCGGAGGGTGGTCCTCGGTTCGGTGGTGGGGGCGACGGGTGTCGCGCGGGAGGCCCGGGCGAACACCCAGGCCCGGAAGAGCAGGAAACGGGCCAGGGTGGAGGCGAGGTTGGCCGCGACGAGCACGGTCAGCTCCACCGGCCGGGAGGGCAACGGGTCCAGCGCGTGCAGCACCGCCAGCGAGCCGCTGGTCAGCGCGAGCCCGAACAGGAACACCACCAGGCCCCGCGCCTGGTGGTGCGCGGCGCGTGCCCGGCCCCGCACGCCGAAGGTGAGACGGCGGTTGGCGGCCGTGTTGCCGACGGCGGTGAGCAGCAGCGCTAGCGCGTTCGCCGCCTGCGCGCCCACGGGCTCGCGCAGGCCGGTGAACAGCAGCAGATAGGCGAGGGTGCTCACGGCGCCGACCGCGCAGAACCGGAGCAGTTGGCCGCCTAGGGGCTGTCGTTTGGATCTTCGTGGATCAGGTCGCGTCGTATGGCGCCCGTCTGGCAAGGCGCCGGATCGCAGCTCGTACTTGGCCGTACTCGCGCGATTCGGTAACGCAGCCAGGCGGGATGCCAGGCGGCGTGACCCCGCGAAGATCCAAACGACAGGCCCTGGTCCCGGGGGCACGCCGCCCGCCGCGGCCGGGTCGTCGGCGCGGTGCAGGGTGGCCAGCGAGAGGCGTCCGCGCGCCAGCGCCCTGCCCAGCCGCGCGATGCCGCGCAGATCGGCGAGGGCCGTGGCGAGGATGTCCACCCGGCTGTCGGGGTCGTCCACCCAGTCGACCGGCACCTCGTGGATGCGCAGCCCGGCGCGTTCGGCGACGACCAGCATCTCCGTGTCGAAGAACCACCCGGTGTCCGCCACCATCGGCAGCAGCCGCTCCGCGACGTCCTTGCGGATCGCCTTGAACCCGCACTGCGCGTCGGAGAAACGGGTCGCCAGGGTGCCGCGCAGGATCAGGTTGTACGCGCGGGAGATCACCTCGCGCTTGGGGCCGCGCACCACCCGGGAACCGGGCGAGAGGCGCGAGCCGATCGCCAGGTCCGAGTGGCCGGAGATCAGCGGGGCGACCAGCGGCAGCAGCGCCGCGAGATCGGTCGACAGGTCCACGTCCATATAGGCCAGCACCGGCGCGTCCGACTCCGACCACACCCGGCGCAGCGCCCGGCCGCGCCCCTTCTCCGGCAGCCGCACCGCGGTGACCTCGGGCAGGTCCCGCTGGAGCGCGGCGGCGATCTCGGCCGTGCCGTCGCGGCTGGCGTTGTCCGCGATCGTCACCCGGAACGGGTAGGGGAACGTGCCGCGCAGGTGCGCCAGGAGCCGCCGCACGCACGGCTCCAGATCGCGCTCCTCGTTGTGGACCGGTATCACGACGTCCAGCACGGGTCTGCCGCGGGCGGCGGCGACGGGGCCGCGGGCGGGCAGCGCGCCCGGCGTGGGGATCAGCGTCTCCATGTCCCCGACCCTCGCGACGCCGCCTGTCAGGCCGGTGTGGAACCGCTGTGCCCCGCCTGTGAGTTCACCGCCGGCAGCCGCACGGTGAACGACGTCCGGCCCGGCGCGCTGGCCACCCCGACCGTGCCCGCGTGCGCCGCGACCACCGCCGCCACGATGGCCAGCCCGAGCCCGGTGCTGCCCGCCGACCGGGACCGGGAGGTGTCCCCGCGGACGAACCGCTCGAAGACGTTCGGCAGCACCTCCGGCGCGATCCCCGGCCCGTTGTCCGTCACACGCAGCTCCACGGCGTCGCCGTCGAGGCGGGCGAGCGACGTGGTCACCACGGTGCCCGGCGGCGTGTGGGTGCGCGCGTTGGCCAGGAGGTTGACCAGCACCTGCTGCAAACGCGCGGGGTCGGCCGACACGTGCAGCGGCTCGTCCGGCACCGTCAGCCGCCAGTGGTGACCGGGACCGGCGGCGCGGGCGTCGCTCACCGCGTCGATGACCAGCGGGGAGAGATCCACCCGGGTCCGCTCCAGCGGCCGGCCCGCGTCCAGCCGCGCCAGCAGCAGCAGGTCCTCCACCAGCGACGTCATCCGCGTCGCCTCCGCCTCCACCCGCCGCATCGCGTGCGCGGCGTCGGGCGGCAGCTCCGCACGCCCGCGCCGGGTCAGCTCGGCGTAGCCGCGGATGGACGCCAGCGGGGTGCGCAACTCGTGGCTGGCGTCCGCGACGAACTGGCGCACCCGCGTCTCGGTGGCGTGCCGGGCGGTCAGGGCGGCCGTGACATGGTCGAGCAGCCGGTTCAACGAGGCGCCGACCTGGCCTACTTCGGTGCGCGGGTCGGTGTCGGCCGCCGGGACCCGCTCCAGCCACTCGACCTCCCCCTCGTGCAGGTTCTGCCCGGAGACGCGGATGGCCGTGCCCGCGACGCGGCGCAGCGGGCGCAGGGCCAGCTTGACCACCACGACCAGCGCCAGCCCCGCGGCCACCAGTCCCGCGGCGGACACCACGACCTCCACGGTGAGCACCTGCTGGATCGCCTCCTGCACCGACGCCATCGGCACGCCCGTGACTACCAGCTCGCCGCTGTCGGGGTGGCCCACCGTGATCAGCCGGTAGTCGCCGAGCCCCGGCACGGAAAGGGTGTGCGGCTCCGCGTCGGCCGGGATGCCGAGCACCGCCTCGGTCTGCTCGCGCGTCAGCTCCCGCAGCCGCGGCGGGGTGCCGCCGTCCAGCACCGCGCCCGACACGGTCCCGTCGGGGAACCGGCGCACGCCCACCGCGTCCGGTTCGACCCCCGGGCCGCGGAGGAAGTCCAGCCCCGGCGGCTCGCCGGGCGGCGCCCCCAGATGGACGACCACGCCGGGCCCGGCCCGCGCGCCCGCGTCGATCACCCGCTGATCCAACTGCGACATGAGGAAGGCACGGATGGTCAGCGTGCTCACCACCGCGATCACCGTGAGCACGACCGCGAGCAGCATGATCGCGGAGGCGACCAGCCGGGCGCGCAGCGGGCGCCCGTTCCACCAGTTCACCGGCCCGGGGCCGGCTTGAGGATGTAGCCGGCGCCGCGCCGGGTGTGGATCATCGGCTCGCGCCCGGCGTCGATCTTGCGCCGCAGATAGGAGATGTACAGCTCGACGATGTTGGCCTGGCCCCCGAAGTCGTAGGACCACACCCGGTCCAGGATCTGCGCCTTGCTCAGCACCCGCCGCGGATTGCGCATCAGGAACCGCAGCAGCTCGAACTCCGTCGCCGTCAGCCGTATCGGCTCCCCGGCCCGGTGCACCTCGTGGCTGTCCTCGTCCAGCGTGAGATCCCCGATGACCAGCAGCGAATCCGGCCGCGCCGACGCCACCCCGGACCGCCGCAGCAGCCCGCGCAGCCGGGCGACGACCTCCTCCAGGCTGAACGGCTTGGTGACGTAGTCGTCGCCGCCCGCGGTCAGGCCCGCGATCCGGTCCTCCACGGCGTCCCGGGCGGTGAGGAACAGCACCGGCAGCTCCGGCAGTTCGGCCCGCACCCGGTGCATCACCTCCAGCCCGTCGAAGTCGGGCAGCATGATGTCCAGCACCACCGCGTCCGGCCGGAACTCCCGCGCGGCGCGCACCGCCCCGGCCCCGTCGCCGGCCGAACGGACCTCCCACCCCTCGTAACGCAGCGCCATCGTCAGCAGATCGGCGAGCGACGCCTCGTCGTCGACGACCAGCACCCGCACCGGGCTGCCGTCGGGCCGGCGCAACTCGACGGCGGGGCGCGGGCGGGACTCGGGAGAGCGGTCGGAGGCCATCGCGGTCATGCTGCCACGCTGGCGCCGCATTCTGAGCGCCGCCTGAGAGTTGTCTGTGAACCGGCTGTGAGCCCACTGTGGGCCGGCGGCGCCCGGCGCCGGACCCACTGTGAGCCGGCGGCGCCGGAAGCCCCGGGCGCCGGGCGGCCGTTCAGCGGATCGGCTACCCGGCGGTTCCGGGCCGGCCGGGCCGGGCGCTGGTGGTGCCCCGGGGGACCAGACGGGTCTCCAGCCGGACCGCCGGCTCGGCGACGCGGGCCTGCTGCACCGCCTCGACCAGCATCCGCCCGGCGATCAGCCCCTGTTCGTGCACGGACTGCGCGACGGTCGTCAGGTCGAGCAGCTCGGCCATCGGGCTGTCGTCGAACCCGATCACCGACATCTCGCCCGGCACGGCGATCCCGGCCCGCCGCAGCGTGCGCAGCGCGCCGATCGCGATCTCGTCCGCCTCGGCGAACACGGCGGTGGGCGGCGTCCGTTGGGACAGCAGCTCGCCCATCGCGCGGGCGCCGCCGTCGATGCCCCAGGGCGCCGAGACCACCAGCGCGGGATCCACCTCCAGGCCGGACTCGGTCATCGCATCCTCGTAGCCGGCCAGCCGGCGCCGGGAGACCCCGCCGTGGAACCCCTCCTCGTCGGTGGACCGGATCATGGCGATCCGCCGGTGCCCCAGGTTCGCCAGGTGCCGCACGGCCTTCGCCGCGCCCGCCACGTCGTCGATCCCGACCGCGGGCGCGGGCCCCAGGTCCGTGCTCGCGCCGACGACCGGCATGCCCAGACCGTTCAGCCGGGCCAGCTCCTCGTCGGTCAGCGACAGCGCGATCACCACCAGCCCGTCCGCCCGCCGCCGCACCGGCAGCGTCTCGAAGAACTCCCGGCGCTCCGCCGTGCCCTCGACGTGGTAGAGCACGATCTCGAAGCCCGAACCGCGCAGCACCTGGTGTGCGGCGGCCAGCACCTGGGCGTGGAACCAGCGGCTGATGAACGGCACCAGCACCGCCACCGACCCCGTGCGCCCGGTGACCAGGCCGGAGGCGGCCGGGGAGACCACATAGTCCAGGCTCTCGGCGGCGCGCAGGATGCGCCGGCGCATCGCGTCCGAGACGCCGGGCTGCCCGCGCAGCGCCCGGGAGACGGTGCCGGTGGAGACCCCGACCGCGCGTGCGACATCGGCCATGGTCGGGGGTGACTGCTCAGGGCTCACGTCGGCAGATTACCAGGCGCTTACGCAAAGGTTTTAGTTCATTCGTGCGCCCGGCGCTTCCCTTGTGAATGTGAATCCGAAGTTTCCGGCTCTTGACGGACGGCCGCATCGACCGCAGGATGACGCAAGCGCTTTAGCAAGGGACGGAGGGCGTGGTGGTGTGGAGATCACAGCGGGCGGTCACGGTGATCGCCGCCGGGCTGGCGCTCGGCCTGACGGCGGCCTGCGGCTCAGGCGGCGGCTCGGCGGACGACGACGGGCCGGTGACGATCACCTGGCAGGCGGCGCCGTTCGGGGACCGCTCGGACGACGCCCGCCACTATCTGGTCGACGCCTTCGAACGTGAGCACCCCGGCATCGACGTCGAGGTGGTCAGCGCCCCGACCAACGTCGACACCAACCGGGCGAGCCTGGCCACCCAGATCCTGGGCCAGGCCAGCACGCCCGACGTCTACAACGGCGATGTCTCCTGGGCCGCGCAGTTCGCCTCGGCCGGTCTGGCGCTGCCCATCGGCGACCACGTAGCCGCCGGATTCTGGGACAAGTTCGACCCCGCTACCGTCGCCGGGGCCTCCTTCGAGGGCACCGCGTACGGCGTGCCGCTCACGCTCGACCAGTCGTTCCTCTACTACCGGGAGGACCTGCTGGAGAAGCACGGGCTGCCGGTCCCGACCACCTGGGAGGAGGTCGCCGAGCAGTCGGAGATCCTGCGCGAGGCGGGTGACGTCGACTACGGCGTGGCCTGGCAGGGTGCCTCCTACGAGGGCCTGACCTGCGTGGTCAACGAGTTCCTCGCCGCGGGCGGCGGCGGCCTGGTCACGGCGGACGGCTCCCGGCCGGACGTGGCGGCCCCCGGCTCCCGGGGAGCGCTGGAATTCCTCGGCGGGCTGATCGACGACGGCGTGAGCCCGCGCGCCACGACGACGTATCAGGAGCCGCAGGCGCTCCAGGCGTTCACCGGCGGCCAGGCCGCGTTCCTGCGCAACTGGTCCTACGCCTACGACACCGCGAACGCCGCGGGCTCCGGCGTCGCCGGCCGGGTCGGCGTGACGGCCATGCCCGCCCTGGAGCAGGGCGACGGCACCCGGGCCTCGACCGTCGGCGGCTGGAACGTCTACATCAACCCGCACACCCGCCAGCAGGAGGCGGCGCTGACCTTCGTCCAGTGGCTGACCGGCGCGGAGACCCAGCGGCTGATGGCCGAGCGGTCCTCCACCATCCCGACCGTGGACAGCGTGCGCAACGCGCCCGAGGTGCGGGAGCTCAGCCCGGTGCTGCGCGCCTCGGCCGACAACGACCTGGTGAGCCGGCCCACCACCTCGCCGTACTACACGCAGGTCAGCCAGGCCACCTACACCACCGTCAACTCCATGCTGTCCGGCTCGCTGTCCGCCTCCGAGGCCGTGCGCCGGCTGGCCAGTGACATCGAGGCCGCCCTCGCCGGCCGCCGCCTCTAGGCCGCGCGCCCCGCGCCGGCCGGCCTCGACCCGAACGAACGGCCGGCCTCGACCCGAACGAACGAAAAGGCACCTTCCCATGACCGCACACGCCTGGCCGCCCGGCCGCACGCGCGCGGCGCGGACGCGCCCGGGCGGGCGACCGCCCCGCCGCTCCCGCGTCGCCTGGTGGTACACCGCGCCGACGCTGCTGGTCGTCGCGCTGGTGACGATCTTCCCCATCGGCTTCTCCGTGGTGATGAGCTTCTCCCGGGTGGAGCTGTCCTCCTCCGGCTTCTCGTTCACCGACTGGTCCACCGACAACTACGCCGCCGTCCTCCAGAGCCCGGTCTGGCGCGAGGCGCTGGTCTTCACCGTGCTCTACACGCTGGTGAGCGTCGCGGTCGAACTGGTCCTGGGCGTCCTGGTGGCGCTGGTCCTGGAGCGCCTCACCGCCGCGCGCGGCTGGCTGATGGCGCTGCTGCTGATCCCGTGGGCCATGATCACCGTGATCTCCGCGCAGTTGTGGAGCTACATCTTCAACTCCGCCTATGGCGCGGCCTCCTGGCTGCTGGGGCTGTTCACCGACGAGCCGCCGGTGATCCTGGGCACCCCCGCCTCGGCGTTTTCCGCGATCCTGGTCGCCGACGTGTGGAAGACCACCCCGTTCGTGGCCATCATCGTGCTGGCCGGGCTGGTCACGATCGACCGGAGCGTCTACGAGGCGGCCGAGATGGACGGCTCCGGCCCGTGGTCCACGTTCTGGCGCATCACCCTGCCGCTGCTGCGCACCACGCTCGCCATCGCGGTGCTGTTCCGGGTGCTCCAGGCGTTCGGGATCTTCGACCTGCCGTTCGTGCTGACCAGCGGTGGGCCGGGCACCTCCACCCAGCCGCTGGCGCTGCTCGGCTGGCGGGTGATGTTCCAGAACCTCAACATGGGCGCGGGCGCCGCCGTGGCGGCGTCCACGGCGCTGATCGTGTTCCTGGCGTGTCTGCTGTGCCTGCGGGCGTTCCGCGCCCAGGTCGGTGAGGAGGAGGTCCGGTGAGGCGCCGCCGCGTATTCAGCCCCGTCCACCTCGGCGCGTTCGTCATCGCGCTGCTCGTCGCGCTGCCGCTGTACTGGCTCGCCGTCTCCTCGCTCAAACCGGGCGCCGAGCTGGGCAGCCTGCCGCCCCGGCTGTGGCCACAGAACCCGACCACCGAGCACTACACCGAGGCGTTCGCCGACTACAATTTCGCCCGCTACATGCTCAACAGCCTGCTGGTGGCGACGGTTTCCACCGCCGGGGTGCTGGCCCTGTCCCTCTTCTCCGGCTACGCGCTGGCCCGGCTGCCGATGCGCGGCAAGCGGCCGATCCTGGTGGGCCTGCTGATGATCTCGGTCTTCCCGACCGTCTCGGTCATCACGCCGCTCTATCTGATCGAACGGGAGATCGGCTGGCTGAACAGCTACCAGGGCCTGATCGTCCCCTACATCGCCTTCCATCTGCCGTTCGCCGTCTGGATCATGCGCAACTATCTGCTGCGCATCCCCGCCGAGATGGAGGAGTCGGCGACCGTGGACGGCGCCGGGCCCACCCGGACGGTGTTGCAGATCATCGTTCCGCAGGCGCTGCCGGGGCTGTTCACGGCCGGGGTGTTCACCTTCACGGCCACCTACACCGAGTTCCTGATGGCGCTCACCTTCAACAGCGAGGACGCGTTCCGCACGGTGCCCGTCGGGGTGGCGCTCTTCGGCGCGGAGTTCGAGGTGCCCTACGGAACGATCTTCGCCGGGTCCATGGCCGCCATCCTGCCGGTGGTCATCCTGGTCCTGGTCTTCCGGCGGGCCGTGGTCTCCGGGCTCACCTCGGGTGCGGTCAAGGGATGAGA
Organism: Streptomyces litchfieldiae; assembly: GCF_031845365.1. Classification (NCBI taxonomy): domain Bacteria; kingdom Bacillati; phylum Actinomycetota; class Actinomycetes; order Kitasatosporales; family Streptomycetaceae; genus Streptomyces; species Streptomyces litchfieldiae. The sequence continues at coordinate 270,493 of NZ_JAVREL010000009.1, read as the reverse complement.
GACGAACGAGAGGATGCCGTGACAGACAGCACGTGGTGGCGCGATTCCGTGGTCTACCAGGTCTATGTGCCGAGCTTCGCCGACTCCGACGGCGACGGCGTCGGCGACCTGAACGGCATCGCCGAACGGCTGGACCACCTGGCGGGGCTCGGCGTGGACGCCGTCTGGCTCACGCCGTTCTACCGCTCGCCCTGGGCCGACGGCGGGTACGACGTCGCCGACTACCGGGACGTCGATCCCCGGCACGGCACCCTGGACGACTTCCGGGCGCTGCTCGCCCGGGCGCACGGCCTGGGCCTGAAGGTCATCGTCGACATCGTGCCCAACCACTGCTCCGACCGGCACCCGTGGTTCGCCGAGGCGCTGGCGGCCGGGCCCGGGTCGGCCGCCCGGGACCGGTTCGTCTTCCGCGACGGCAAAGGACCGGACGGCGCGGAGCCGCCCTCCGACTGGCAGTCGAAGTTCGGCGGCCCCGCCTGGACCCGGGTGCCGGACGGACAGTGGTACATGCACATCTTCGCCGCCGAGCAGCCCGACCTGAACTGGGAGAACCCCGAGGTCGCCGCCGACTTCGAACGCACCCTGCGGTTCTGGCTCGACCTCGGCGTGGACGGCTTCCGCATCGACGTGGCGCACGGCCTGCGCAAGGACCTGGCCGAGCCGCTGCGCGAGACCCACGGCAACGACGCGGCCCCGCTCAACTCGCCACCCGAGGGCGACAACCACCCGTTCTGGGACCGCGACGAGGTGCACGAGATCTACCGCTCCTGGCGCAAGCTCACCGACTCCTACCGCCCGCCGCGGATCACGGTCGCCGAGGCCGGTGTCAGCGCGCCCCGGCTGCCGCTCTACACCCGGCCCGACGAGCTGCACCAGGCGTTCAACTTCTTCTATCTGCGCTGCCCCTGGGGCGCGGACGACTTCCGCCGCGTCATCGACACCTCGCTGGCCGGCGCCCGTTCCGTCGGCACCCTCCCGACCTGGGTGCTGTCCAACCACGACGTGGTCCGCCACACCACCCGCTACGCGCTGCCGCCGGGCACCGACCTGGTCGAGTGGCTGGCCGGCGACGGCCGCGCCCCGGCCCCCGACCCCGCGCTGGGCCGGCGGCGCGCCCGGGCGGCGGCCCTGCTGACGCTGGCGCTGCCCGGCACCGCGTACCTGTACCAGGGCGAGGAGCTGGGCCTGCCGGAGGTCGGTGACCTGCCGCGCGAGGCGCTGCGCGACCCGATGTGGGAACGGACCGGGCACCGGCAGAAGGGCCGCGACGGCTGCCGGGTCCCGCTGCCGTGGACCCGGGGCGGCCCCTCGTACGGCTTCGGCCCTGCCGCCGCGAGCTGGCTGCCGCAGCCGCCCGGCTGGGGCGACCTCTCGGTCGAGGCCCAGCGCGGGCGCGCGGACTCCTTCCTGGAGCTGTACCGCGCGGCGCTCACCCTGCGCCGCACCTTCCTGGACGACGACAGCTTCCGCTGGCTCCCCGGGGCCGATGGCGAACTGGCGTTCGCCAAGGGCCGCCTGGAGTGCCGGATCAACTTCACCGCCGAACCGTTGCCACTGCCGCACGCCGGTGACGTGCTGCTGTCGAGCGGCCCGCTGCCGGACGCCACGCTTCCGCCGGACACGGCGGTCTGGCTGGGCGAGCCGGGGAAGTGACCGCGCGGTGACGGGAGCCCGCGCCGGCGGGACCGCCTCCGGCGCGGGCAACGCTCGCCGAGGGGCCGCGTCCCCGTTCCTTTGCCGCATGATCGCGGCGTTTAGGATTCCACGGTGTTTCCGGCGGATGACGCCCCAGCTCGAATTCGAGGCCATAGCCGTTTCGTATGACCCCATCCGCTCATTCGTATGGGCCGCCCCCTGTCCCGCCCGCGCGGCGTGCTGATAGAAAGTCGTGCGTCATCACCAACTGGGGCGCGCGGCGCGGGCACGCCAAGGGCGTCGGCAGCTTCGACGAACTGCCCGAGGAACTGCGTTCCGGACTGATCAGGGAGGAGCGGGACCGGACCCCCACTGGCACGGCGACCACCTCGGCCGTCGCCATCGAGCCCCTGGCGCTTCAGCTCTCCCTGATCGCCGCGGTGTCGGCGGCGGCCTACGGACTGTCGGAGTGGGCCGGGGACCTCTACCCCGACTTCGCCGTCCCGGTGTTCGCCGTCGCGTTCCTGGTGGGCCTCGCGCTCCGCCTGCTCGGCGGCCGCACGCCCGCCTGGCGCTATGTCGACCCGGTGACCATCCGCAGCGTCTCCGGCTCCGCCACCGACGTGCTCATCGTCTGCGGCACAGCCTCCATCGTCCCCAGCTTCGTCGCCGATTACGTCACCCCGCTGATCCTGCTCTTCGTCCCGGCCCTCGCCCTGTGCCTGGTGCTGTTCCTGTGGGTGGCGCCCCGTGTGTTCGAGCGGGCCTGGTTCGAGAAGGCGCTGTTCACCTGGGGCTGGGCGACCGGCTCCGTCTCCACCGGCATCGCCCTGCTGCGGATGAGCGACCCCAAGCTGGAGACCCGCACTCTGGACGAGTTCGGGCTCGCCTACCTGCCGCTGGCGCCGCTGGAGACCCTGACCGTCACACTGACGCCCACCATCGTCGCGGCCGGCGGCGTCTGGGCCCTGGCCGGCGGCTCGTTCCCGCGCTGGCCGGCCACCTCACCGTCCGGCCCGTGGTGCTGACCTGGTTCGCGCCGAGGGACCTGGCCCGTTACACACCGGACCGCTTCCCCGCCTTCATCCGCGACACCGACGGCGTGCACCTCTTCGGGGTGCCCGTGCTGGACGGGATGTCGGTCAAGACGGGCTTCGCCGACGACTTCGGCGACCTGGCCGGGCCCGAGGCGTACACCTGGGACTTCGACGAGGCGCGGCTGCGCCCGGTGAGCGAGGCCGTCCGGAACCTGCTGCCCGGGCTGCACCCCGACCCGATCCGTTACGCCGTGTACCAGGAGGGGTACACCGCCGACCGCACGGCTGTGGTGGACCGGGTGCCCGGGCAGGAGCGGGCCATCGTGCTCGCCGGATTCTCCGGGCACGGCTTCAAGATGGCGCCGTGTTCGGCCAGATCGCCGCCGACCTGGTGCTGGAGCGGGGCGCCGGCTTCGACATCGGGCCGATGGCCGCCGGCCGGTTCGCCCCCGCCGCGGTCTCAGGGTGACTCGGCCGGGCCGGCGGGCCGCGCGGCGCTGAGCGCGTCCCGCAGCGACAGCGCCGCCTCCGGCGGGCTCCCGGCGCTGACCGCCACCGACAGCGGGGTCACGGCGTAGGGCTCGCCCACCGGTAGGTAGACCACGTTCCGCACCCGCACCCGGGTCGTCATCTCCGGCACCAGGGCGAGCCCGAGCCCGCACGCGACCAGGCCGAGAATGGCCTGGTCGCTGCGCGCCTCCTGACGGAACCGCGGCGAGAACCCCGCCCGCTTGCACACCGCGACGATCGTGTCGTAGGCCACGGGCGCCAGCGAGCGCGGGAACCCGACCAGGTCCTCGTCGGCCAGCGCCCGCAGCGACAACGGACCGCCGCCCGCCGCCGCGACGAGCGGATGGCCCTCGGGAACCGCGCAGCGCAACGGCTCGTCGCCCAGCCGCAGCACCGCCACGCCCGCGTCCGGCTCGGCCCGGGGGAGCCGGCAGACGCCGACGTCGATGTCGCCCGCGCGCAGCGCGTCCACCTGCCTGCGCTGCCCCATCTCGTACACCAGGGGGACCACCTCCGGGCGCGCCGCGAGGAAGTCCGGCAGCACGCGCGGCAGCAGCCCCGAGACGGCCGAGGCGATCGAGCCGATCCACAGCACCGTGCGCTCCGGGCCCCGGACGAGTGGCACGAGCTCGGCGATCTCGTCCGCCCGGTCCAGCAGCGCCCGGGCCTCCGGCACCAGCAGCCGGCCCGCCGCGGTGAGCCGCAGCCGCCCGCCGCCCCGGTCGAACAGCGAGGCGCCCAGTTGCCGTTCCAGCCTGGTGATGGCCTGGCTCAGCGCCGGCTGCGCCATATGGAAACGGCGGGCCGCCGCCGTCACGCTCGACTCCTCCGCCACGGCCAGGAAGTACCGCAGATGTCTCAGCTCCACCATGCGCCTCAGCTTCGTCCACGGGAGGGCGGTCGGCCATAAGGGAGCGCCGGGGAATGCGGAGTCAACCTCCTGTCGGCTTTCTCACAGCGCCTCTCATCCGGCGCGAAAGTATAGTAAGTGGCCTTTGGCTTAAGGAAGTTGACAAAGTGCCAGGGGCGTCGGAGGATCAACGGCGTTGGATGCTCGACGCATGCGACCTGCTGCTAGATGCGGATGGTGCACATTGACGGATTCAGTGGAACTGGCGTCCCTTCCGAATGGTCTTGAGCTCTACACGGAGAGCCCGACCGAGGCGGAATATCTGTACAAGGAAATGTACGAGCACGGCTGCTACGATTCGATTTCCCTGCCGGATGACCCGTTCGTGCTGGATGTCGGGGCCAACATCGGCATGTTCAGCCTGTATACCAAGCAGCGCTATCCCAAGGCGCGGATCATGGCCTTTGAGCCGATTCCGGTGACGCGGGGGATTCTGGAGCGCAACATCGCGCTGCACGGGCTCACCGATATCCAGGTCGAGGGGCACGCCCTGGGCGCCGAGACCGAGGCGGACGTCGTCTTCACGCATTACCCCCGGCTGCCCGGGAATTCGACCCGGTATCCGGAGCAGAAGCAGCTCCAGATCGACGTCTGTCTCCGGCTCTACCCGGACGACGACACCATTGAGCAGCACCAGGGGTACGAAGTCACCGTGCCCGTCGACCGGCTCTCCCGTCGACTTCCCGCGGACACCCGGGTGGATCTGCTGAAGGTCGATGTCGAGGGCGCGGAATACGAGGTGCTTCTCGGTATCGACCCGGAGGACTGGGCCCGGATCGACCGCATCATCCTGGAGGTGCAGGACCTGGACGGCAGGCTGGACCGGATCAACGGATTCCTGGCCGGCAAGGGGTACCGCACCGAGACCATGCCGAGCCCGATGGTCGAGGAGGAGATCCTGACCTTCCTCGTCACCGCGGTGCGCGAAGGGCTCTGACGGCTCCGGCGGCCGGCGCGCACCCGCGCCGGCCGCGTCCCCCAGCGGTCGGCCGGAGCGCCGGCCCGCGAACGAGGACGCGCAGGATCGCGTTGACGCGGGCCATCGTCAGCCGCCGGCAGCGACACCGGCCGGGGATCAGGCCCCGTCGGACGGGTTTCGCAGGACCTCGATCACGCTCGCGTAGCTGTCGGAGCCGTGGCCCGCCGAACTGGCGCGTTCCATGGCGGACTTCAGCAGCTCGGGCAGGGCGTTGTCGATGCCCCGGGCCGCCGCCGCGTGGATGAGGTGGCCGATGGCCGCGATCTGCACGTCGACGGTGGCGTCGTCGCCCGGGTAGCGGCCGGCGTCCACCTGGGGCGCGTAGGTGGTCAGGAACCCGGCCACCGCGGTCAGCCAGCGGATCGCGACGGGCGTGAACGCCGTGGCCGGGGTCTTCTCCGCGCCGACCAGCGCCGTGCCGTGCAGCCAGCCGGTCATGGTGGCCCACATCAGGCCGAGCAGGGCGGCGTCGTAGAGCGAGGCCAGGCCCGGGTCGGTGCCCAGGTGCAGCGGGTCGCCGAGGGCGGCCAGGGTCGGACGGTGGGCCTCGAAGACGGCCTGCTCGCCGCTGTACAGGAACATCATGTCGGCGCTGCCGACGCCGGGCGGGGTCGTCATGATGGCGCCGTCGAGGTAGTCCGCGCCGTGTGACCGCGCCCACGCGGCGGCCTCGCGGGCCTGCTCCGGGGAGCCGGAGGTCAGGTTGACCAGGGTCTTGCCGGCCAGGGAGCCGGCGATGGGGTCGAGGACGGCGTGCAGCGCGTCGTAGTCCAGCACGCAGGCGATGACGAGCGGGCTCGCCACGATCGCCTCCTCGGCCGTCGCGGCCGGGCGGGCACCCCGGTCGGCCAGCGGCCGGGCCTTGTCCGCCGAACGGTTCCACACGGTGGCCGGGTGCCCCCGGTCCAGCAGCGCGGCGGCCAGCGCCGAGCCCATCGAGCCCAGTCCCAGGACGGATACGGCCTGGCGGTCACGGTTCATCGCACAACTCCTCGTACGTCCGCACATGGCGGTTGATCAGGTGCGCACCACGCTCGCAGGGCTCGGCGAACGGGGACAGTGACACCGGTGACGGCGATCACCAAATTCCTGCCATACCCTCGGGGCATGAGTGCTGGTTCTGTCGCCGTGGTCGTGACCGAGGAGATCGGCGTCCCCTCCTGGGACCTGTACGAGTTGAGCATTCCGTGCACGGTCTTCGGCAAGCCGCAGCCCGATCTCGCCGACCCCTGGTACGACCTGCGGCTGTGCGGCACCGGCGCGCCGGCCGCGGACGGCGCGGCGGTCGGCGCCGGGCTCGCCGTGCGGACCCGCCACGGTCTCGACGACCTCGTGGGCGCCGACACGGTCATCGTGCCCTCGGTGCCCGACGCCTGCGTCGAGGAGGGCAGGCCGCTGCCGCCGGAGCTGATCTCGGCGCTGCGCCGCGCCCACGAGGCGGGCGCCCGCATGGTCTCCCTGTGCACCGGCGCCTTCGCGCTCGCCGAGGCCGGGCTGCTCGACGGGCGCCGCGCCACGGCCCATTGGATGCACACCGCCCAACTGGCCGAGCGCTACCCGGAGGTGCGGGTCGACGCGTCGGTGCTGTACGTGGACGACGGCGACGTGCTCACCAGCGCCGGGCTGACCGCCGGTCTCGACCTGTGCCTGCACCTGGTGCGCCAGGACCTCGGCGCGCACGTCGCCAACCAGCTCGCCCGCCGGATGGTGGTGCCCGCCCACCGGCCGGGCGGCCAGGCGCAGTTCATCGAGTTGCCCGTGCCCACCGGGGACGATCAGGGCCTCGCGCCCGTGCTCGACTGGGCCCGCGCCCACCTGGACCGGCCGCTGACCGTCGAGGACTTGGCGCGGCGGGCCGCGATGAGCCCGCGGACGTTCTACCGCCGGCTCCAGGCCGCCACGGGGACAACTCCCCTTCAGTGGCTGCTCGATCAGCGCCTGGGCCGGGCCCGGATCCTGCTGGAGTCGACGGACCTCCCGATCGAGAAGGTGGGGGAGCTCAGCGGGCTCGGCTCGGCCAACAACCTCCGCCATCACTTCCTCCGGCACGTCGGGGTCTCGCCCGGCGACTACCGGCGGGCCTTCCCCCGGGCAACGCCCGGGCCGTCCCTCGCGGTCTGAGACCCGGTCCGCCATCGGCCCTCAACTCCCCTCATCAGGCCCCCTCTTATCGAAAATCGTGTTCGTTTCCGATAGGGTCGCCGTCCGGCGGCCGTCACCCGGTCGGCCGTCCGGTGACCGAGCGTGAGGGAGCCATGGCGACGAACGAGGGACCGGCCGCGGCGGCGGAGGCGCGCGGCAAGCTGGGCCGGATGGTGTTCGGGACGATGGCGGCCCAAGTGGTCGCGACCGCCGCCCGGTTCGGGCTCATGGACCGCATCGGCGACGGCGAGCGGACCGCCGCCGAACTGGCCGAGGAGTGCGACGCCGACCCGCAGGCGATGCACCGGCTGCTGCGCGCGCTCGCCGGGCTCGAACTGCTCACCGAGCATCAGCCGGGAACGTTCTCCGCGACCGCGGTCGGTGCCCTGCTGGTCACCGATCGCCCGGACTCGTTCCACTCCTTCGTGCGGATGTTCACCGACCCCGCCATGCTGCGCGCCTGGGACCACCTGGAGGACAGCGTCCGCACCGGCCGGCCCGCCTTCGCCGACGTGTTCGGCACCGACTTCTTCGGCTACCTCAAGCAAAACCCCGAGCTGTCCGCCCAGTTCAACGGCGCCATGAGCCAGGGCACCCGGGCCACCGCCATCGCCGTTCCGGCGCGCTACGACTTCGGCCGCTTCTCGACGGTGGTGGACGTCGGGGGCGGCGACGGCACGCTCCTGGCCGCGATCCTGCGCGAGCACCCGGCCCTGCGCGGGGTCCTCTTCGACACCGCCGAAGGACTCGCCGGGGCCGCCGAGACGTTCCGGCGCGAGGGCGTCGGCGAACGCTGCGAGTCGGTGACCGGCGACTTCTTCCGGTCGGTGGCCCCGGGCGGGGATCTCTACCTGCTCAAGAGCGTGATCCACGACTGGGACGACGAGCGGGCGGCGACCATCCTGCGGCACTGCCGGGCCGCGCTCCCCGGCCACGGCCGGGTGCTGCTGATCGAGCCGGTCCTGCCGCCCGTGGTGGACCCGGCCACCGCCTCGCTCACCTACCTCAGCGACCTGAACATGCTCGTCAACCTCGGCGGACGCGAACGCACCCGCGCCGACTTCGAGGACCTCTGCGGGCGAGCGGGCCTGACCGTCACGGCGGTTGAGCCGCTGCCGCCGCCCAACGCGTTCTCGCTCATCGAGGCCGCGCCGGTCTGAGGTCGCCCCCCGCGCCGGTTCAGCGCGCGCCCAGCGCCGCGAGCACCGGCCCGCCGGTCAGGCCCAGAACCAGCGACGCGGCCGCCGCCGCACACGCGACCGCGACGGCGGCCCGCCCCGCGCCGCCGCCCGGCCCGCCCGGCCCGCCCGGCCCGCCCGGCCCGCCCGGCCCGCCCGGCGCGGTGGCCAGCGCCGGGACGAGCCAGCGCAGGTAGTAGAAGAGCGAGGCGGCGGTGTTGACCACGGCGACGGCGGCGAGCCAGGCGTAGCCGCCGTCGACCGCCGCGCCGAACGCCTCCAGCTTGCCCAGGAAGACGGCGGTGGGCGGGGTGCCGACGAGCCCGAGGAGACAGACCAGCAGCGACCCGGCCAGGGCGGGCCGCCGGGCGGCGAGGCCCCGGTAGTCGGTGAGGGTCCGGGCGCGCGGCAGGGCGCACACGACGGCGAACGCGCCCAGGTTGGTCAGCGCGTAGGCGCCCAGGTAGTACAGCAGCGCCTGCTCGGCCAGCGCCGAACGTCCGGCCACCGCGACCGGCATGAGCAGATAACCGGCCTGGCTGATCGCGGAGTACGCGAGCAGCCGTTTGACATCAGTTTGGAAGAACGCCGCGAGGTTGCCCAGGGTCATCGTGGCGGCGGCCAGGACCGCCAGCAGCGCGGGCCACGGCACGGACGTCGCGGCGAGCGGCCCGGACCCGAGGCGGAACAGCGCGGCCAGCGCGCCGGCCTTGGGCAGCGTGGTGAGGAGCGCCGCGACCGGCGCGGTGGCGCCCTGCACGGCGTCCGGCATCCAGAAGTGCCCGGGCACCGCCCCGGACTTGAGGAGCAGTCCCGCCAGCACCCCGGCCAGCCCGGCGGCCACCAGGGCGTCCGGCGCCCCCGGCAGTTGATCCCGCAGCGCGCCATAGGCGGTGGCGCGCCCGGCGGCGTACAGCACCGTGACACCGGCCAGCGTCAGCGTGCCGAACAGCGCGCCCAGGACGTAGTACTTCAGCGCCGCCTCCGTCCCGGGGGCCGTCCTTGGCGAAGCCGGCCAGGGCGTAGGCGGGGACACCGGCCAGCAGATAGGCGGCGGCCAGCAGCAGCAGGTCGCCGGCGCCGGCGAGCATCAGGGCGCCGAGGGCGGCCAGTTGGAGCAGGACGTAGAACTCGCTCTCCCGGGGATGGCCGCGCAGCGGCCCGGCGCTCAGCGCGAGGATCACCAGGGTGCCCGCGAGGATGACGATCCGGGCCGTGGTGGTGACCGGGTCGATGACGAACACGTCGCCGAATGCCGTGGTGGGCGAGTCGGCCGCCGCCTGGACGGCCGCGGCGACGATGCCGGCCGCGCTCGCCGCGGCGGCGAGCAGCGCGGCTGGCCACTGGCGGTGCCGGGGCAGCCAGGAGCCCAGCAGCAGCCCGAGGACGGCGGACGCGGCGAGCAGCACCTCGGGCAGGACGGCCAGCGGGTTCTCGTTCATCCCGTCCATCCCGGTCATCCCGGTCACCGGGCGAGGAGGTCCAGCAGCTCGCGCGAGGCGGGCTCGACCACGTCGAGGAAGAAACGGGGCGCCACGCCGAGGACGACGGCCAGTCCGAGCAGGGGCACGATCGCCGCCGCCTCGTGCGCCCGGATGTCGGGGAACGCGCCCAGCCCCTGCGGCAGCCGGGCCGGGCCGAGGAGGATCCGATGCAGGGCGCGCAGGAACAGCCCGGCGGTGAACAGGATGCCCAGCACGGCCAGCGCCGTGGCCACGGGCCGGGCGGGCAGGCTGCCGGCGAAGATCTGGAACTCGGCGATGAACCCGGAGAAGCCCGGCAGGCCGAGGGAGGCGAACGCCGCGACACCGGTCAGGGCGGCGAAGACGGGCGCGATGCCGGCCAGTCCCGACCAGTCGGCCATGCGGTAGGTGTGGCCCCGGTCGTGCAGCACGCCCGCCAGCAGGAACAGCGCGCCGGTGAGGAGGCCATGGCTGACCATCTGGGTGACCGCCGGGGACCGGACCTTCGTCACCCGTCAGCGCTCCGCGTTCCCCGAACAGCGCCGGTGCCCGCCCGATCTCCGCCAGCCAGTGGCGGAACCGGTCGTACGCGTCCCCGCCCGCCGCCAGCGCCGGACCCGTCACCCCCGCCGCCCGCGCCCGGCGCGCCGGCAACGGGCCCAGCCCGCCCAGCATCCACCGCAGCGCCCGCGAGCGCTCGCCCCGCCGGACCAGCTCCCGTAGCCCCTCCGGGGCCCCGGCGCCGCCCGGCCCCGCCAGCACCGCGTCCCGCACCCGGCGCGCCAGGGCGGCCAGGTCCGCCCAGCCCGCCACCCCGAGCAGCCGGCCGACGCTGTCCAGGTGCGCCGCGCACAACCGCCGTGCCCCCGCGCCCCGTTGGACGCGTTCGCCGCGCGCGGCCAGCAGCCAGGGCTCGTTCCAGAACGGGGGAGCGGCGGGCGCCGGGGCCGCCGGCACCCGGTCCACGGCCGCCGACTGCACCACATCGCCCTGCATGGCCAGCCGCAGCACCAGCCCGGCGGGCCAGTCGCGCAGCGCGGGACCCAGCGGGACATGCAGCCGGTCCAGCCGCAGGCCGTCGCGGTCGTCGGCCCGTTCGGCGAGCGGCCGCCCGGCCACAAGCATTCCGTGTCCGCCGTGCTCGCTGTGCCCGCCGTGCTCGTTGTGCTCATGCCCGGCGTGCCCGTCGGCGAGCAGCCGGGCCCGCCCGGCCCGCAGCGCGCCGGCCGCCCGGTCGGGCGACTCGACCGTCACCCGCGCCCGCGGGCCCGGCACCGAGTCGAACAGCCCGTCCAGCCACTCCGGCCGCCCGGCGTCGGCCCGCCCCGCCACCACCAGCAGATCGGCGGCGGCCGGTCCCTCCGCCAGCGGCCACCGGGACCGGCGCAGCTCCCGCTCCACGGCCAGCCGGCTCCGCGTGCCGCCGGGCATCGCCACCAGGAGAACGGCCGGCCGGGCCAGCGCCCGCCGCCGTACCGCCGCGGTCAGGTCCACCGGAACGCCCCCTCGCGCCAGGCGTAGCCGACGCCGGCCAGCAGGATCCCGAGGAAGAGGAACATCTCGACCACGGCCGCGGTGCCGACCTCGGCCACCACCACGGCCCACGGGTACATGAAGAGCATCTCCATGTCGAAGGCGAGGAAGATCATCGTCACGGCGTACCACCGCACGTGGAACCGGGACGCCGCGTGCTCCGCCGGATCGAGGCCGCCGCTGAACGGCCGCGCCCGCAGCGGCTCCCCGGACCCCGCCAGCCACGCCCGCAGCGCGTACAGCGCGGCGACCGCACTCGCCACCACGCCGAGGACCACGAACACCGGCTGCCACTGGCTCACGCCATCGATCGTCCGTCGGCGACGGCGCGGGCGCATCCCGGGCGGGGGCGGGGGCGGCCGGCGCCGCGCCCCGCCCGGGCAGGGCTCAGCCCTCGTCGAGCAGTTGGTTCATCTGGTCGATCTCGGCGGTCTGGGAGGTGGTGATGTCCTCCGCCATGTCCAGCGCGGGCTCGTACGCGCCGTCGGCCCGTTCCGCCTCGGCCATCTCCACCGCGCCGCGGTGGTGCTCGACCATCATCTCCAGGAAGGCCGTGTCGAAGGCGGCACCGGAGGCGTTCGCCAGCTCGGCCATCTCCGCCTCGGACATCATCCCGGCCATCTCGTGTCCCTCGCCGGCTTCGCCCGAGCCGTGGCCGGAGTGGTCCATCCCGGCTCCGGGGACCTCCTCGCCCCACTCCTCCAGCCAGCCGGTCAGGGTCTCGATCTCCGGGTCCTGTGCCGCGCGGATCTGCTCGGCCAGGGCCCGGACCTCTTCCGAGCCGGCCCGCTCCCGGGCGAGGTCGGCCATCTCCACGGCCTGCTGGTGGTGCGGGATCATCCCCTGGGCGAACGACACGTCGGCCTCGTTGTGCTCGGGCGCGGTGGTGTCGCCGCCGTGCCCGGCGTGTTCGGCGGAGTCGTCGTCGCCGCCACAGGCGGCCAGCAGCAGTGCGGCGGTGACGGCACCCGCCGCGGCGACGGCGGAACGGTGGAAACGCTTCTTGCTCATGGTGGTGCAACTCTCTGCGTGAAAGAAGTGATAGGCGTGCTCGGGACCGGCGTCCCCGGGCTGGGCCCGGCGCCGGTGGCGCGCCTATATGCGCAGGAGTTGCAGTTCGCTCAACGACGGCGGGGCCCGCCCGCCCGGCGCGTTCCCCACGGCCCGGGCGGCGGCGCACGGCTCACCCGCACCGGACGGAACGCCGGCGGGCAGCACCACGGGAAGCTGCGGGCCGCCGCTCACCCCGCTCGCGACACAGTCGGCGTCGGCGTGCTCGGCGTGTCCCGGCGCCTCGTCGTGGGCGTGCTCGCCGCCCATGTCTTCCATGCCGTTCATGTCGTCCATGGCCCTGACGTGCTCCGATCCGGGCCCCGGGCCGGGGACGGACGACAGTCCGTGCATGGCCACGATGCCGAGGAGAACCCCGAACAGGAGCAGCACAAGCCCGGCCCGCTTCCGTGGAAGCGGCACCGGTGTCCAGCGCTGCGGCGACATGGCCCCCATGGTACGGAGTCCGGGCGAGTGGTCAGGCGGCGTGGCGGCGGACGACCGGCTCCAGGTAGTCCGCGTGCGGGCCGCCGAGGCCCGTCACCTCGGCGTGGGAGCCGACGAAGGCGATCCGGTCCAGTTCCGGGGCGCGGCCCAGCGCCGTCTCCGCGGACACCAGGGCCGCGTACCGTTCCCGCACCGCCGACGCGGGCAGGCTCGGCGCGCGGAACAGGAAGCCGACGTTCCCGTTCCCGCCGCGTGTCACCTGCCACAGCGCCAGGTCCTCGGGCGGCGTGACGATGCCGGTCTCCTCGACCAGTTCACGGGCGGCGTGCCGGCGGAGCGCGGCCAGGTCCAGCGGCCGGTGGTCCTCCGGCGGTTCCATGGAGCCGCCCGGAAGCTGCCAGCGGCCCGGCGAGGCCGTCCACGGTGCCATCCGACCCACCAACAGCCGCGCGTCGTCCGCCGGCTGGAGGACGCCGACGAACAGGGAGGGCAGCCAGGAGGTGGCGCCCGGGACCCGGTGCAGGGCGCGGAACCGGTAGGTGGTCCGCGCCCAGTCGACGACCAGGCTGTGCGGCTCCTCCCAGTCCAGGCCCGCGCACGCCACCACGGGCCCGTCGAAGAGGTTCGGGTTGGCCCGCACGGCCTCGTCCCAGACGCGGTTCAGGGCGCGCAGTTCCTCGGGCGACGGCGTGGGGGCGGGCGTTTCCACCAGGCGGAGTTGGTGAACGTCCAGGAGTTCGACGCCGGGAGGTCGCAGCAGTGGCTCGGTCACCGGGTCATGCTGGCACACGCGCCTCCGCGAACGGCTGATCGCCGTGGCGGCCGCGTCGGGTCACCGCGCGCTGTCGTAGAACGCCCGGGCGGCGAAGCCGATCCACTCGGGGTTGTCCCAGGTGCTCCACCGGGCCCGGGCATCCCGGTCGATGGTGGCCGCCGCCTCGTCGGCGGTGGCACCGGCGGCGCGCAGGCGCGCGGCCTCGCCGCGGACGTGGTCGAGGTAGTCGCGGACCTCCCGGAGCAGCGAGACGTCGGTCACCTCGCCATGTCCGGGAACGACCACCTCCGGGCCGAGCGCGATGAGCCGGTCCAGGACGGAGATCCAGCGGTGGCCGTCGACATCGGTGTCGTGCGGCGGGAAGTAGGGCGCGATCGGGAACATCCGCGTCTCGAACAAGTCGCCCCCGAACAGCACCCGATCGTCGATCAGCACCGTCTGGTCCGAGGCGGTGTGCGCGGGGCCAACGGTGCGCAGCGTCGCCCGGTGGCCGCCCAGGTCGAGCTCCAGGCGGCCGTCGTGGACGAGGTCCGGCTCGACGAGTTCGACGCCCTCCAGCTCCGCCGCGATGGCCCGGCCCAGCCCCTTGAACATGTCGACGTAGCCGGCGCCCTTGCGGCGCAGCTCCTCCCGCTGGGCGCGGTCGCCGACGATGGTGGCGATGCCCTTGAACGCCTGGGCGCCGAAGCCGTGTTCGGGGTGGAAGTGCGTGGCGGTCACGAACAACGGCCGGTCGCCGGCCAGTTGCCGGGCCCGGTCGAGGACGTAACGGCCGTTGCGGGGCCCGAGGCCGGTGTCGACGACCAGGGCGGCGCGGTCGCCGACGACGATGCCGACGTTCGGGACGAGCGGCACGCGGTTGTCCGGGATGACGAAGACGCCGTCCGCCGCCCGGACCGGCTCTCCCCGCACGACGGGCGGCGGGGTTTTGTTCACGTCGGGCAGTTCGTTGGCGCACATGGCTCAACTCCCATCTAAACGGTGTTCAGTTGATGGCGCTGTCAGCATAGCGCCGATCTGAGCGGCGTTAAGATTGGGTCATGCCCAAAGCGTGCTACCACCATGGACAGTTGCGCGGCGCCCTGCTGGACGCCGCGGAGACGCTCGTCCGCGAACGCGGCGTCGACGGCTGGTCCCTGCGCGAGGCGTCGGCCCGGGTGGGTGTCAGCCCGAGCGCGGCGTACCACCACTTCGCCTCACGCGACGCGCTGGTCCGCGCGCTGTCCGAGCGGGTGCTCGGCCGCCTGGGCGAACGCGTGAGCCGCGCCGCGGCCGAGACTCCCGACCCCGGCACCGACCACCAACGACGCCTGGTCGCCGTCGGCCGCGCCTACGTCCGCTGGGCACTGGAAGACCCGTCCGTCGCCACCCTGGCCTTCCGCGCCGGCGCCACCGGCCCCGAAACGTCCCTCGACCCCCACCCGCACGACGTACTCGCGGCGGAACTCGACCACTTGACCACCACCGGCGGCCTGCCACCCCGGGCCCGCCCCGGAGCGGAATTCGTCCTCTGGTCGGCCGTCCACGGCCTCGCCACGCTGCTCGCCGACGGCCTCATCCACCTCGACGACGACCAGGCGGTCGACCACGAAGCGGAACGAGTGGTCCGCGCCACCCTCACGGGCCTCGCCCACGAGACCACCACCCCCGGACCGACACCGCACTCGGCCCACACGAAACGCCTGTGCCAACGCCCAGGCTCCCCGGGCGCTCCGGCCCTGCATGGCGGGGCGTAGCCCAGTCCTGCCGACTCAACCGCGGCGGCCCCACCCGGGCCGGCCGGGCGGGTGGCGTTCTTCGAACTCGCCCCTGAGCTGCACCAACGCCGCCCGCGCGCCCGCCCGTTCATCCCCATGACACCGCTGCGGGGCATGTCCGAATGGTGCGGTATCGGCTCGACACCGACAGGTGCTCCCTGTTCACTCTCCGTATGGGAAACGGGAAACAGCCTCATTCGCCTTGTTCCACCAATGCCCGGTGCCGCAGGCTGACTGCCGGTGACCGACGGCCCTTCGGGCGGGAGAGTCACGGGGGTTCGGATGTCTGAGCGTATGCACCGGTTCGGGCCCGAACTCCGCAGGTTACGCCTGGCCGCCGGGCTCACGCTCGACCGCCTGGCCGCCCTGGTGCACTACAGCAAGAGCTACCTGAGCAAGGTCGAAACCGGGCAGAAGCGCCCCACGCCCGACTTGGCCCGGCTCTGCGATACCGCGCTCGACGCGGGCGGCGCGCTCGCGGTCCTCGTTCCCGAGCAGGCGGCGCCCGTTGGGCTCCCCACTATCAGTCACAGGGGTGAGGTGTGGTTGTTGCGCATGAGTAAAGAGGGCTGGAGCCAGTTCGAGTCCATGGACCGGCGGCAGGTCACGGCGGCCGGCGCCGGCGCGGTGCTCGGCCTTGGCCTGGGAGGGCCGCGCTCGTCCGCCGAAGCCCAGGGAACGAGCCTGATCGAGGCTTCGCGATCGCTGTTCGTGCAGTTCCGGCTGCTCGGCCAGACCTCGGGTCCCGGCGTCCTGCTTCCATCCCTGATCGCCCAGACACACAGTCTGGAACAGTTGGCACTCCGCTCCGGCTCTCGTACCCGACGTGAACTCCTCGTCCTAGCATCGCGGTTCGCGGAGTACGCCGGGTGGATGGCCCAGGAGTCCGGCAACGACGAGGCGGCACTCTGGTGGACGGACCGGGCCGTCGAACTCGCGGCGGCCGGGGAAGACCGTCATCTCGCGGCGTACGGCCTGGTTCGGCGCAGCCTGGTCAGTCTCCTCCGCGGAGATGTGGCCCAGGCCCTCGGCCTCGCGGAACACGCCCTCAACGGCAACGCTCCGCCTCGCATCCGGGGCCTGGCCGCACAGCAGCAGGCCCAGGGGCACGCGCTCAGTGGCAACTACCGCGCCTGCATGCGCAGTCTGGATCAGGCGCGTGAACTGCTCGCACTCGACCCTCCGGATCCCGGCGCCCCGGTCATCGGCGCCTCACACGTTCCCGACGTGGCGGCGATGTACACGGGCTGGTGTCTGTACCACCTCGGACAGCCGCAGCGGGCCGCCGAGGTCTACGCCCAGGAGACGGCCCGCATTCCAGGCCACGCATGGCGCACCCGAACCCGCTGCGGCATCCGGCTGGCTCTCGCCCACGCCGCGGCCGGGGAGATCGAGCGTGCCTGCGAACTCCTACGACCGTTGCTCGACCAGGCCGGGATGGTCCAATCCGCGACCATCGCCACCGACCTCCGCCGCACGGTTCGCATCTTGGGCCGTCACTCGCGCAACGCCGCGGTGGAGGCCCTGAGCCCTTATCTCGCGGCCGCCTTGACCAACGTTTCGCCCTCCACACCTCAATGAGACCCGACTGCCGGAAAGGACGTTCCCATGCCCGAAGTGTTCATCAACTACCGCACGAGCGACGGCAAGGAGGCCGCATACGCGATCTGTGAGGAGCTATCCCGCCGTTTCGGTGACAGCAATGTCTTCCTGGCGGCCAAGTCCATAGCCCCCGGCGAGAACTACGTCAACGCCCTCCACAGGGGGGTGCGCCGCAGCAGCGTCCTGCTGGCATTGATCGGCGAGGGCTGGCTCGACGCGCCCCATCGGACCCGGCCGGAGGCCAGGGCACTCGACGACGAGCAGGACTGGGTGCGCAGGGAGATCGAGGACGCCTTCGAACACGGGGTCGCGGTCATCCCCATCCTCATCGGGAGGAAGGCCGAACAACTGGACCCCCAGCGCCTCCCGGGTTCGCTGGCCCGACTCGCCGAGTGCCAGTACATGCGCTACACGCTGCGCTCCGCACGGCACGACCTTGCCCTGATCGGCGACAGGCTCGCCAAACAGGTGCCGGAACTGGCCGCCGCCGACACGGGTCCGGAGCCGACGCCGGCGGAGACGGGCAAGGCGACGACGAGCGCGGACGAGAAGCCTTCGGAGGAGCACGGCGGTATGCACAACACCCACCAGCGCGGCGGCATCGGCAACATCAGCGGCACCGTTGGCACGGTCATCGGCGAGTCGAACGCGCCACTGCACACGGGCTCCGGCGACCAGATCCACGGAACACAGGTCAACGGGACGCACGTCAACGGCGACGGCACTTCGGTGGGCGGCAGCATCCACGGTGGGATCCAGCACCATTTCGGTCCATCGCGTCGCCGACGGGAGAACGAGCGGTGACGAGCTTCTATACCGAGGTCTCCCACGCGGGCGGACCCGTCAACATGGGGTCGGGCAACCAGAACAACCTCTACATCTCGCTGGCGGAAACATTCCAACGGCTCGGCACCCACGGCAAGGACCGCCGGGCCATCGCCGAGCAGGAACTGAACTGGCTGCACCAGCGATTCATTCCGCCCGACCGGTTCGGCCGGGCACGCGGCCTGCTGCGCGACCACCGGACCGTCATCGTCTCCGGCCAGTCGGGCAACGGACGTCGCACGGCGGCGTTGATGCTGCTGTACGAACTCGCGGAGGACGGTGCCGGCATGCACGAGATCGACCCGGGCCGCGACGAGGACGGTCCGATCCTGGATCGCCAGGCCGTTGGCGACGGTGACCGGCTGCTGCTGGACCTGTCCGGCAGCGACTCGTCCCGCTACCTCGGTGTGCAGAAGGACCTCTCCGCCTTCCGTTCCGTCGTCGAGGATCGCGACGCCCGACTGGTCGTCGTGCTGCCGCCACACCTCAAGGGTCATCTCGCCGCCGAGTTGCAGCGGCTGACCGTGGAAATTGGTCGGCCACGCGGGGATGAGCTGCTGATGCGTTATTTGCGGCGAGACCGCATCATCCCCTCCCCGACCGAACTTCTGGCCCCTTCCTTGGCCGACTACCTGGCCAGTAAACCCATGAGAGACCTCGCGCGGCTGGCGAACCTCATTGGCCGCAACCGCGACAGCACGCCCGCCGGAGGCTTCTCCGAGTGGTGGAACGAGGCGCTGGCGCAGCTGACGGACGACGGTTCCGAGACGGCCACATTCATCGCCGAGCTGAACGACGGACGGCGTCGAGCCCTCGCGTTGACGGTCGCCATGTTCCACGGCTCCGCACCTGACACCATCAACCAGGCTGTGATGAGCTTGCTGGCACAGGTGAGCCACCCGGAGGACGACCGACCCCGGCTGGACCGGTCCGATCTCACCACGGAACTGCACAGGATCGGAGCCTCAGCCGGGGCGGAGGGCCGCGTCCGTTTCGATACCGTCGGACGCGACCGAGCGGTTCTAACGCACTTCTGGACCTACTTCCCCGACCTGCGCCCCGGCTTTCGCGCCTGGGTGGGGGAGTGCGGAAGGAACCTGCGGCTGGACGGCGAGGAACGAAGGGATCTGATCGCCCGCTTCGCGGAACAGACGCTGCGCGCCGACCTCCCCGAAGAACTGCTGTCGCTGGCCCGTGAATGGACGCAACGCGGTGACGCGCAACGGCTGCTGCCGGACGCGGCTCAGGTCCTGGCGGAAGGACTGCGCCACGATCTTCACGGCCGCGTCCTGCGCCAGCGGATTCTCGATCTGGTGAAGGAGCCCGAGTTGCCCCGGACGTTCCGGCTGGCTTTGACCCTGGTCTGCTCGCAGGTGATGGCCGTGCGCCACCCGGACGAGGCTGTGACCCGGCTTCACCACCTGGCCCGGCGAGAGGCAACCCTCGAAAGACGCCCGGCATGGGATGCCCTGCTCACGCTCGCGGTGAGCGAGCGTCGGCTGTGCGCCCTGCTACTCCACCGCCTCACGCGCTACGGCAGCAACTCTCCCGGCTCCCTGTCGGCCGACAGCCGCATATTCCTGGCGCTCGCCGACTCGGTGTCCCGCCGCCCGGACCTCTGCGCCGGCTACGCCATCAGGGAACGGCTCACCGCGGGCTGGGCCACCGTTCTGGAACACGGCCCGCACGAGGACTGGGCGCCGCACGTGGAGCACTGGCTGGAGGCCGCGCGGGCCACCGATGGACAACGTGACCGGCTGCTCGCCACGCTCGCCGAATCCGGGGCCCACCAGCCCGGTGCCATCGGCCGGATGTACGTCATCTCGCAGCGCTGGGCGCGGACGAGTACCGCCGACCGCGCGGAGCGCCGACTCGTCGCCGACCATTTTCGGCGCAGCCTCGACGCGGCTCAGGGGATCGAGCCCCCGACCGCCACCGCTGCCCCTGCGGACCAGCCCGCCCCGGAGGCAATTCCATGAGTTCTGGACACCGCACGTTGACGGTGTTGCTCGCCATCATCTGCACACTCGTTCTCACGATCGCCGGTCTGTGCACGGACTGGCCCGTGTGGTTGTGGCCGGCCCCCGCCGCCGTGCTGCTGACCGGTTTGATCACGGCCATCAGAGCCGCGGCCCGGCCGCCCGGATACATTGCGCCGGAAAACACGCTGGAGCCCGACCTGCCCATCCCACCTCCGCTGCGTCAGGAACACCGGGTGACGAATGTCGCGCTGCCCAGCGCCGCGCCGGACTACGACTTCCTCTTCTCCGCGACGGTGCGGTGGATTCCACAGGATTCCGAGATCTCGTCGTACTTCGACCCGAGCGGCCTCGCGGTCCAGTCCGTCCTGCTGCGAGCTCGTACGTTCACGGCCCGGCAGCATCCCACGAGCAGCACCATGGCTCAGCATGAGCTGAACGGCGTGCTGGGGGTGATGGAACCGGATTCCTCCGGCCGCGTGCTCGCCATGGCGAAGAACGTCACCCTGACTCTCTCGGACACCGACTTGGAACGCCTCACCAAGTTGTCGAACGTACGCAAGGACGAGGAGGTCTGGGAGCACGAACGGAACTACGAGCGGAGCAAGCGCACTTATCTGGCCGATGACGTCCTCAAAGATCCGGGCAGCGCCGTGGTCTGGTGGCTGGCGAGGAACGAGGAGCATGTCGAGCGGACCGTGGAACGCATCGGCCTGCTGGCCCAGCTCTCGGCCGCGGCGAACAACAGCGAGGTGGCGGAGCCGTTCCGCGAGTTGCTGTACTCGATGGTCCCCGAGCAGGCCACGGAGTACGAGCCGCGGCTCGACGAACCGCCTGAACCGTCTACGGAACGGGCCGCCGAGGCGTTGATGCGCTGGCTCGGGCTCGGCCGAGATGACCCCCAAATGCGCCTGCTTGCCGACAGGTTCGCCGTCGATCTGCGGGCCGCGGGGAAGAAGGAGGAAGCCGAGGAGTTCTCGCGCCTCTTCGCCTTCCCCGACGATTCCCCCGCAGACGAGGAGGGAGACCCGAGCCGCCCGGATCCGCCTCCGTCCGACGGCAGTTGAGAAGCCGCCCGTCGGCCCACTTCGGCCGACGGGCGGACAGCGATGCGTGGCCACGCACGGTCACGTGCCTCGCCGCGGCATGTCAATGTGTGCGTTACTTGACGGCTCCGCTCGTGATACCGGAGACAATCCTTCGCTGGGCGACCAGGAAGATCGCGATCATCGGCAGGCTCATCACCACCACATAGGCGAAGATGAGGTGCCAGTTCTCCTGGTACAGCTCCGCGCTCGCCACCTGGTAGAGATTGATCGGCAGCGTGGCGGCGTCGCCCCCGCCGAGGACGAAGAACGAGTAGAAGATGTCGCTCCAGGCGTAGAGCATCACCATGATCGTCGCCGTGGCGATGACCGGGCGCAGCAGGGGAAGCACGATCCGCAGGAAGATCCGCAGCGGCTTGGCGCCGTCCATCCGGGCCGCCTCCTCCAGTTCGTAGGGGATGGCGCGGATGAAGCCGGTCATGAAGAAGATGGACGTGGACAGGTACATCGCCGTGTAGACGGCGATCATGCCGGGGCGGGTGCCGGCCAGGTCGAGCTGCCGCAGTTGCAGCACGATGGTGATGATGGCCGGCGGCAGCAGGAGGCCGCTGATGCACACCGCGTAGGCCGTGGCGACCAGCTTGCCCCGGCGGCGGGCGAAGACCCAGGCCGCGGCGGCGCCTAGGATCAGCACCAGGACCACCGAGGGCACGATGACCAGCAGGCTGTTGGCGAAGCCGCGCATCATCTCGCCCTGGTCGAGGGCGTCGGCGTAGTTGCTGCCCGGCTGCCAGTGGTCCGGTGGGTCGAGGTTCGGATTGATGGCCTCGCCCCGGGGCTTGGCGGAGGTGGCGAGCACCAGCCACAGCGGGATGCCGATGACCACCAGCGCCAGGGCGACGACGATCGTCGGCCGCGCCCACCGCCAGATCCGCGGGCCCAGCGGCGCGTTGCGCGGGCCGGGGGTGTCCAGGACAGCCGTCACAGCATCTGCTCCCTTCGTCGCAGGCCGATGACCAGGGGGAAGGCCATGGCGACCACCACCAGGAAGAGCACCAGGCTCATCGCGGACGCCTCGGCCCACTGGCCCTGGCCGAAGACTCGGAACATGTAGATGTTCATGACCTCGGTGGAGGAGGCCGGGCCGCCCCCGGTGGTGGCCTGGACGATGTCGAAGGTGTTCATCGAACCGAGCAGCGAGGTCGTGACGTTGAAGGTGACGGCCGGGGCCAGCATCGGGAAACGGACGGACCAGAACATCCGCCAGGGCCCGGCGCCGTCCGCCCGCGCCGCCTCCAGCATGTCGCCCGGGATGCCCTTGAGCCCGGCCAGGTAGATGAGCATGGCCAGGCCCATCCACTTCCAGCCGTGCACCACCGCGACCAGCACGATGGTCCAGGACGTGGAGCCCAGCCATGGAACGTCCGTGCCGAGCGTCTCGTTGATGGCGCCGTCGGTGTTCAGCAGCGCCTGGAAGACATAGCCGACGGCCAGCGCCGAGATCAGCACCGGCAGGAAGAACAGCGCCCGGAAGAACCGGTTGAACCGGGTGTCCTTCTCCAGCAGCAGCGCCAGCAGCAGACCGAAGAGGTTCTGGAAGAACGCCGCCAGCAGCGCGTAGACCAGCGTGACGCGAAGCGCGCGCCACAGCGTGCCGTCGTCCAGGATCTCCCGGAAGTTCCGCGTCCCGACCCAGTTGATGTCGGTGTGGTAATTCGACCAGTCGGTGAACGGGTAGTAGAAGTTGAGCAGGTTCGGCAGCAGGAAGAAGCCGCCGAAGATCACGACGGCCGGCAGGGCGAACCACCAGGGGTGGTGAACGGCGGCCCGCGACATCCGGCCCGGCGGCCGGCCGCCCGCCCGCCGAGGGGACGGCGGCCGGCCCCGGGTCGTCACGGGCTGCGCGGCGGCTGCCCCGGTGGTGGCTGACTGCGCCACGGGGATTCCCCTTCCATGTCCGGTGTCACCAGCCGTCAGAAGCCCTCGGCGCCCTGGTCCCTGGCGATGTCGTCGAACTGGTCCTCCACGAACTCCGCCACCTCCTGCGGACTCCTCTCGCCGTAGATCATGTCGGCGAGGGCGACGTGGAGTTCGGGCGCGACGATCGCCTTGGCCTGGAACACGCCGTGCGCGTCGGCCAGTTCGCCGACCTGGTCGACGGCGGTCTGCGGCATTCCCTCCGGGTTCGGCACATCCGGCTGGACGGACGGGATCTTCCGGGCGTCGAGGAAGTCGGCGTAGTCGGGGCCCAGCCAGAAGGCGAGGAACTGCCGTGCGGCGTTCTGCCGTTCCTCGTCACCGGTGGCGAACGCGACGACGCCGTTCGTCTGGTCCGGCGAATACAGACCGCGCGCCTCGGAGTTGGCGATCGGGAACCAGCCGATCCGCTCGTCGATCTCCTCCGTGCTGTGCTGCGCCTGGAGCTGGGACTGGAACGAGGTGACGTTCAGCGCCATGGCCGAGGAGCCCTCCCACAGGGCCTCGCCCTGACCCGTGAAGGTCCCGGTCCGGTAGTCCTCCTGCGCCAGGCCGGCGCCGAGCAGCTCCTCGTTGTACGTGGTGATGGCGTCCACGACGGCCGGATCGGTCCAGGACTCCTCGTTGCGATTGAGGCCCTCCCACCAGGTCTCCGGCAGATCGGTGAGCTGCACCTGCACCTGCCACTGCAACGGCCACTGGTCGCCGCCGACTTCGTAGAACGCCGACGCGTCGGTCCGGTCCTGAACGGTGTGGCCGAGCTCGAGCAGCTCCTCGTAGCTGGTCGGGAAGTCCTCCTCGGTGATCCCGGCCTCGGCGAAGACGTCCTTGTTGTAGTAGACGCCGAGCATCGCCGGGCTGGTCACGATCGCCGCGTAACGGGTGCCGTCGATCACACCGAGCGACTGCTCGGTGGGCCCGAGATCGCCCACCCACGGCTCGTCGTCCAGCGGCAGGAGGTTCTGCCGCGGCTGGATGAACGGCAGCGTGCTGATGCTGGGCTGCCAGAACATCAGGTCCGGGCGCTCGCCGGAGGCCAGCCGGGTGGGCACGTTCTGCTCGTACAGGTCGGGGATGGCCTCGACGTTGACGGTGGCACCCGTCGCCTCCTCGAACGCCTCGATGACCTGGTCCGCGGCGTTGACGGTGTTCTGCGCAGTCCAGAAGGTCAGTTCGACGCCGTCGAGACGGGCGGTGGGATCGACCTCCCCGCCGCCGCTGCCGCCGGCCCCCGTGCCGTTGGCCGTTCCCGCCGTGTCGTCACTGCACGCGCTCAAGGTCAGGGCGGCGGTGGCTATCAGCGCCACCGCGGTTGCTGTTCTTCTCATCGCGGGCTCTCCGGTTGATCCGTTGGTCGTGACCACGTCCCGTGGTCCTGGGCCGTGCTCCGTCTGTGTGGTGCGTGGTGCTCAGCGACTGCCGGGCGCCGGACCCGTGCTCTCCCGGACGATCAGACGCGGCGTCGCCACCGGGTGCGGCGAGATCGGATCGCCCTGTTCGACCAGGCCGTGCAGCAGCGCGAAGCAGGCGCGCCCCACGCCCGTGAAGTCGAGCCGGACGGTGGTCAGGGCGGGCGTGAGGAACGCGGAGTGCGGCGCGTCGTCGAAGCCCGCCACGCTCACGTCCCCCGGCACCTCGCGGCCCGCCTCCCGCAGCGCGCGCAGCATCCCGATGGCCAGGTCGTCGTTCCCGCACAGCACGGCCGTCACGGCCGGGTCCTCGGTCAGGCGCCGGCCCGCCGCATAGCCCCCGGCCGGCGTCCAGCCCGCCTCGACGGGCTCGGGAACGACGGCGCCGGCGCGGGTGAGCGCCTCGCGCCAGCCAGCCGTGCGCTGCGCGCCGCCGTCGCTGTCGGTGGTGGAGGGGATCGCCAGGTAGTGCACGGTGCGGTGGCCGAGTGCCAGCAGGTGTTCCGTCGCCTCGCGGGCCGCCGTCCGGTCGTCCGTCCACACCCAGGGGCTGCCCGCCGCGGGCGGCGCGGCCGGGGTCTCGACGGCGGCGACGAGCGGCACCCCCTCCGGCGCCAGGTGCAGCGCCCGCACGCCCGGCCGGTCGTAGGCGATCAGGATCAGCCCGCCGCCGGCGTCCGTTGCCCGGTCCAGCGCGTCGCGCACCACCCGGGGGTCGTCCGAGTCTAGAACGCTGATGCCGACGGCGAACGACGCCGCCCGCGCGGCCTCCTCCACTCCCTGGAGGATGGCGGCGTGACCGTAGTGCGTGGTGTTCGCGGTCAGCACCGTGACGGCCCGGGTCCGGCCACTGGCCAGGGCGTGCGCGGTGGCGCTGCGCCGGAAGCCCAGCTCGGCGATGGCGGCCTCGACGCGCTCCCGGGTCGAAGCACGCACGCTGGGATGGCCGTTGATGACGCGCGAGACGGTCTGGTGGGACACCCCGGCCGCGGTGGCGACGTCACGGATGCTCACTGATCGCTGGGCGCCCGAGCCCCTTGTGTTACCGGTCACACGCATGCCAGGATTGTGACCGGTCACACAGGGGTCGTCAAGAGACGGAAACCAACCAGTCATCGGGAGGCAAGCGTTGTCCGGTATAACGACGGCCGGCACCACCGAACGCGTCCAATGGGGCCACTCCGCGTTCACCGCCGAGTTCGCCACGGCGGCCGACGGCTCCCTGCGGACCGTCCGGCTCGGCCCGCCGGACGCCGCGGCCCGGCCCCTCGCGCAGGCCACACCGGTGGTCGAGGTGCTGGCGCTCGGGCACGGCAGCGCCTGGTCCGGGCGGCGGTCGATCGAGACGGTCATCGGCGGCCGGCTGCGGCTGCGCGACCACGCGCGGGAGCGCGACGGCGTCTGGCACCGGCTGCGGCTGCGGCTCTTCGACGCGGACAGCGGTCTGACCGCCGAGCTCCACCTCGCCTCTCCCGAGGGGCTGCCCGTCGTCCGCGCGTGGGTCGAGATCGGCAACGAGGGCCCCGGCCCGCTGACCCTGCTCGCCGTCTCCTCCCTGGCGCTCGGCGGCCTGCCCGCGCCCGGGGAGCTGGACCTGCACTGGGCGGACAACGACTGGCTGGCCGAGTGCCGTTGGCACCGCCGACCGCTGCGGGAGGCCCTGCCCGACCTCAACCGCGGCGCCCACGAGCGCGACAGCCGGGGGCGGTTCGGGCTCGGCAGCCGCGGCAGTTGGTCCACCGACGGGCACCTGGCGATGGGCGCGCTGACCGAACGCGGCGGCCGGGGCTGCTGGTTGTGGCAGGTCGAGTCGGCCTGCGGCTGGGCATGGGAGACCGGCGAACGCGAGGGCGGCACCTACCTCGCGCTGCACGGCCCCACCGACACCGAGCACCAGTGGCGCCAACGCCTGCTGCCCGGTGAGTCGTTCCGCACCGAGGCGGCCGCCCTGGCGGTCACCGGCGACGGCTTCGAGGGCGCGCTCGCCGCGCTGACCGGCTACCGCAGACAGGTGCGCCGGCCGCACCCGGACCACGAGTCGCTGCCGGTCATCTTCAACGACTACATGAACACCATCGGCGGCGACCCGACCACGGCCAAGCTCCTCCCGCTCATCGACGCCGCGGCCCGGGCCGGCGCGGAGTACTTCGTCATCGACTCCGGCTGGTACGACGACGACGCGGTCGGCTGGTGGGACAGCGTGGGCGCCTGGGAGCCGGCGGCCAGCCGCTTTCCCGGCCCGCGCGGCATCCACGAGGTGCTCGACCGGATCCGGGACCGGGGCATGGTGCCGGGCCTGTGGCTGGAGCCCGAGGTGGTCGGGGTGCGCAGCGCGCTCGGCGACCGGTTGCCCCCCGAGGCGTTCTTCCGGCGCGACGGGGTCCGGGTCAGCGAACACGGCCGCTACCAGCTCGACTTGCGGCATCCGGCGGCCGCGCGGCACCTGGACGAGACGGTCGACCGGATCGTGGGCGACTGGGGCGTGGGCTACCTCAAGCTCGACTACAACATCAGCGTGCCGCCCGGCACGGACGGCGGGGGCGCGGACAGTCCCGGCGCGGGGCTGCTCGGGCACACCCGCGCCTACCGGCGCTGGCTGGACTCGGTGCTCGACCGGTATCCCCGGCTGGTCATCGAGAACTGCGCCTCGGGCGGCATGCGCATGGACGGCGCGATGCTGCGCGTCGCCCAGCTCCAGTCGACCAGCGACCAGCAGGACCACCTGCGCTACCCGCCGATCTCGGCCGCCGCCCCGACCGCCGTGCCGCCGGAGCAGGGAGCCGTGTGGGCTTACGCGCAGCCGGAGTTCACCGACGACGAGAACGGCTTCATCCTGGCCGGCGCCCTGCTGGGCCGTGTTCACCTCTCCGGCCACCTGGACCGGATGTCCGAGGCGCAGCTCGGGGTCGTCACCGACGCGGTGCGGGTCTACAAGAAGATCCGGGCGGATCTGCCGCGCGCCGTCCCGTTCTGGCCGCTGGGCCTGCCCGACTGGACCGCGCCCTGGATCGCGCTGGGGATGCGCGCGGGCTCGACGTCCTATCTGACGGTGTGGCGGCGCGACGGCGACGCGCCCCAGGCGGTGCTTCCGCTGCCGCAACTGCTGAGCCGGAAGGTGGACTTGGAGATCCTGTACCCCACCGCCGCGCCGGGCAGCGCCGCTTGGTCCGCCGCGACGGGCGAGCTGACGGTCACTCTGGACCGCCTGTATACGGCGCTGGTGCTGCGGTTCACCGCCTGACGGCCGGTCGGCGCACGCCCGTTCGGCCGCGCATGCCGTTCCGCGCCGGGTCGGGGTGGCCGGGCCGTACGAGCCGCCGGCGCGGCGCGCGTCACGCCGGCGGGCGGGGCGTCGCGCGCCGAGCGGGCGGGGGAGCGGTGCTGGAGCGGATGACGACCCGGGGCCGGTCGGACGAGAAGCGCCGGGTGGAGGTCCCGTTGACCGCCCCCATCAGCAGCGCGAACCCGCGCTCGCCGAGACGGAGGAAGTCCTGCTTCACCGTGGTGATCGCCGGGGACCACAGGGCCGCCAGCGGGTGGTCGTCGAAGCCCACGACGCTGACGTCGTCCGGCGTCACCAGCCCCCGGTCGGCGAGGCCCCGGATCACGCCCATGGCGATCTCGTCGTTCCCGCAGAACACCGCCGAGACGTCGGGGTTCTCCGCCAGCCGCCGGCCGATGTCCCGCGCGGTGTGCGGGGACCAGGTGGCGGCCTCCAGCGGCGGGACGCGCGCACCTGCCGCGCGCAGGGCGCGGCGCCAGCCGGTGGTCCGCCCGTCCTCGCGGCGGGAGGGCGGAACGGGGACGTGGTGCACGGTGGCGTGCCCGAGGTCCAGGAGGTGGTTCGTCAACTCCTCGGCGGCGCTGGCCTCGTCGAGAACGGCCTGCCGCACGCCGATGCTGCGGACGCCGGACAGCGCGACGACCGGCATGTCGGGCGGCATCCGGCGCAGCGCCGCGACGCCCGGCGGATCGAACTTCAACACCACCACACCGGCGATCGCCTGAGTGAGAACGAGTCGCAGCGCCCGGTCCACCTCCTCGTCCTCCGGGCTCTCGACCACCGTGATCATCACCGTGTAGCCCTCCGCCCGCGCGGCGGACTCGATGCCCCTGATCGTCTCCGCGTAGCCGTACTTGGAGGTGTCGCCCGCCACGACGGCGATGGCCATCGGCTGGCGGGAGGCGAGGATGCGGGCCGCCGCGCTCGGGCGGAAGCTGAGGGCGCTGATGGCCGCCTCGACGCGCTCCCGTTTCAGGGGACTGACCCGGGCGGCGCCGGAGAGCACGCGCGACACGGTCGGCACGGACACCCCGGCCATCCTCGCCACATCGGCCATGGTGGCCGGGCGTCTCGAATCGGCGGTCACGCGCCCCCCTCACCCACGTGCCGACCCCGGACACCCGGCCGCGCGGAGGGAGCGGGCACCGGGCGGGGCTGGTTCCCCAGGATCATAGGCGATGGCTCCCGCGCCGCTCCGGCCGTGAGCACCGCGCTCCCGGGCGGCTGAACCCCCCTTCCACTGCCGGGCGTTGGCCCTGCACCCGGACCGGATTCCCACCGCACCACGCATCTCCCGTCGTCGACCAGCACTCTTGAAAACGCTATCAGCGCGCGTCTTGAAACCGTTATCAAGCCGCTGTTACGGTGCAACGCGATCCCCTCCCCAGGGGGTTGAACACCCGCACCCCGTTCCCGTTCTCACCAGTTGCACGGCCGCGGCGGCGGCTCGGCCGGGACGAGGAAACGATCGTCCCGGCGTTCGGTGTTCCACGGCGGTTCGTCCGGCATGACGACGTAACGCCGCAGTCGTCGGCCGGATATCGCCAACCGCCTTCTCCCGAGCCGCAGTCAGGGGCGACGGCGAACAATTCCCCAACTCGCGAGGGAGCATTTCGATGAGGAAATCCCTGAGACGCCTGGCCCTGGCCGCGGCCACGGTCACCGCGGCGGGGCTGCCGGTGCCGCCCGGCGCCGCGGCGGCCGAACCCGACGTCCTGGCCGTCGACTTCGGCGAGACGACGGGCGCGTTCCGCGGCGGCGCCAGCGGCACGCTCTACGGCTTCGGCGACGACGGCTCGCCCACCCAGGCGCTCATCAACGGCGCCCACATCACCAACTCCTCGCAGAAACCGCAGGACGGGCTCCAGCACCCCAGCGGTGACGTCCTGAACATCGAGGACGGCTTCTTCGACAAGCACGGCCGGGAACTGGCCGTCTACGTCCAGGACTTCTACCCCGACTGGGCCTACCACGGAGGCGTCCGCCCCCAGGACACCCGCACCTACGACCAGTCGGACGGCTCCTGGACGGAGGGCGGGAACGGCACCTGGGACTATCTGGAGGTCGTGCGGTACGTGGTCACGGACATCGCGACCCACTCCGCCCACCCCGACAAGTACCTGTTCGTCCTCTTCAACGAGCCGGACTGGATCTGGTACCAGGACTGGCCGGGGATGAAGGACCAGTTCTTCGCCGACTGGACCGAGACGTACAACCTCGTCCACGAGATCTACGACGATGTCTTCGACGGCGCCGTCGAGCCGCGCATCGGCGGCCAGGGCAACTCACACTGGTACGGCTCGGGCGAGCCGGCCGACCGCCGGCGCGAGCGGGACTTCCTGGAGTACGCCGACGCCAACGACGTCCTGCCCGACACCTACATCTGGCACGAACTCGGCACCAACCCCGACCAGTTCCGGACCAACTTCAGCGAGTACCGCGCGCTGGAGGACGACATCCTCGGCACAGACACCGAGCTGCCCATCACCATCAGTGAGTGGGGTCTGCTGACGGACATGAGCACCCCCGGCCGGATCGCCCGCTGGTTCGCCGCCTTCGAGGAGGCGAAGGTCGATGCCCAGACCGCCTACTGGAACTACGCCGGCAACTTCTCGGACAACATAGCCCGGGCCAACGGCGCCAACGGCGGCTGGTGGCTGTTCAAGTGGTACGGCGACCTCGCCGGCTCCGACACCGTCCAGGTGACCCCGCCCAGCCCCGGCGTCTGGGACTCGCTCCGCGGCGTCGCCGCCATCGACGAGGACAGCCGGCGTGCCACCGTCCTGTACGGCGGCACGGACGCCGACGTGACCCTGAAGGCGGGCGGCCTCGACCCGGCGCTGTTCGGAAAAAGCGTCGACGTCGAGGTGCGGGAGATCACCCTGACCGGCGCGGAAGGCGTCCAGGGCACCCCCCGGCTCGTCGCCGCCCACGAGGGCGTGCGCCTGGGCGCGGACGGGACGCTGGCGGACCTCACCTTCCCCACCCATGACGAGGACTCCGCCTATCAGGTCCTCATCACGCCCCGCCAGGCCCGGGACGTCGAGCGGACCCTGGGCGCCCAGCCCTGGAGCCGTTCCATCGAGGCCGAGGACACCGAACTGACCCAGGCGGCCGTGCGGGACGCGACCAGCCACGAATTCCAGGCATCCGGCGACGCCGACGTCGCCTGGTTCAACCAGACCGGCTCCCGCTCGGACTTCACGGTCACCGTGCCGCGCACGGGCACCTACCGCCTCCAGGTCATCGGCTCCGCGCCCGCGCCCGGCCGCCACGCCCTGTTCGTCGACGACCGGTTCGGTGAGACCGTCCAGTACTCCGCCGACCTGTCGTCGACCCGGGGCAAGTGGATCTACCGGGGCAGCGCCGAGATCGAGGTGGAACTGCCCGCCGGCGAGCATGAGTTGTCGCTGCGAGCGAGCCGGGACGGCACCACCGCGCTGCCCAACAGCGACATCACCCTGGACCGGTACGTGCTCACCGACGTCACGGACGGCGAGCCCACCGTCTACCCCGCGAGCACCATGCGCCTGACCGGCGGCGCCCACCTCGCCTTCGACACCGCCAGGACCCGCGGCACCGCGCGGATCGCCGGTTCCGGCCAGCGCGCCGACCTGTACGCCACGGCCTGGGAGTCCGGCTACCACGACGTCGCCATCGACTTCGCCGGCTCGGGGGCCACCTCGGCGACCCTCAGCGTCAACGGCGTCGAGGTCGGCACCATCCAGGCCCCGCGCGCCGGTTCATGGCGGTCGACCGCGCCCGTTCACCTCTCCCAGGGCATCAACGAGCTGGAGATCACCTCCGACAGCGGCGTGACCATCTCGGCCGTGACCACCACCAGGAACCGGCGGGCGGACGCCTCGGCCGTCACCGTCGAGGCCGAGGACGCCACCCTCCACGGCTCGGCCGCGGTCACGACGCTCCCGGACGGCTCGGGCACGAACGCCTCGGGCGGCGCCTTCGTCGGCTGGCTCGGCAACGACACCGCGGACTCCGACAACCGCCTGGAGATCGCGCGGCGCGACGGGTTCGACGAGCCGGGGAAGTACACCGTCGTCGTGCGCTACGCCAACGCCGAGACCGTCGGCGACCACGCGTACAACCCCCAGGTCGTCGACCGCGGCCTGCAGATCTCCGAGGCGGGCGCCGACGGGTACGCGGGCAGGGGGGAGTTCCGCAACAACCACCACTGGGACAGCTTCTGGGAGCGCTCGGTCGGTGTGACCCTGACCACTGCCGACGGCTCCCTCTCCCTCGGCAACGACGAGCCGGGCGCCTGGGCCCCCAACGTCGACGCCGTGACCATCGCCCCCGTGACCGCCGGCGGTTTCCGGACCACCGCCCGGTAGCCCGCGGGCACCCCCCCCGGCCACGGCCGGACCCCGCCCCGGGCCCGTACGACCGAAGCCTCGGCCGTACGGGCCCGCGGCGTCCTCAGGCCAGGGACAGGAACAGCTTCTCCAGCCGGGCGCGCATCTGCTCGCGGTCGTCGCCGGTCGCCAGGGCCGTGTCGGTCAGGCAGCGCTGCAGGCCGGTGGCGATGATCGCGAAGCCCGCCTTGTCCAGGGCGCGGGAGGCCGCCGCGAGCTGTGTGACCACGTCCTCGCAGTCCCTGCCCTCCTCGATCATCTTGATCACGCCGGCGATCTGGCCCTGCGCGCGGCGCAGCCGGTTGACCACCGTCCTCAGTTCCTCGGCCGCCATTGTCAGTTCCATGGGCACCCACCCCTCGTCGATATACCCCACGGGGTATCCTGTCCGGAGAAACCGCACCCCGGAGAGAACTCACCCCCGGACAGCTATTGAAGAGGCCCCCCACCGTGACCGCCACCACCCCCCTCACCCCCGAGCAGGCCCGCGCCCGGCTCGCCGAGCTGACCGTCGTCGATGTGCGCACCCCCGGCGAGTACGCCTCCGGCCACCTGCCCGGCGCCCACAACGTTCCGCTGGCCGACCTCGATCAGGCGCTGGACGTTCTGAAGATCGCCGCCGGGCGCGGCGATCTCCTCATGGTGTGCGCCTCCGGGGCCCGCTCCGCCCAGGCGTGCGAGCGCCTCGCGGCCCACGGTGTCGCCGCCGCCACGCTCACCGGGGGCACCGAGGCCTGGGCCCGGCTCGGGCACGACATCGAGCGGGCCGCCGAGGCCCGCGCCACCTGGGCCATGGAGCGCCAGGTCCGGTTCGCGGCCGGGTCCCTCGTCCTGACCGGGCTGCTGGCCGGCCGGCGCTGGGGCGTGGCCCGCTGGATCTCCGCCGGAATTGCCGGTGGCCTGATCTTCTCCGCCGTGACCAACACCTGCGGCATGGCCCACGTCCTGGCCAGGCTCCCGCACAACCGGCTCGCGGCCACCGACCTCGACGCGACCCTCGCCGCCCTGGCTGGCTGACCCAGGGCGGGTCAGTTCAGGGTTTGACCGCCGCGATCACCCGCAGCCCACGCGGGACCGTGCCGTTGTGGACGACGTCCATGCCCGCGGAGCGGCACTCGCCGGCCAGCCAGTCTGGGTGGACGCGGAGCTTGGGGTAGCTGCCGGTGCGCAGCGTCCACGTGTCGCCGGACCGGACGTGGATCAGGTCGTGCACGACGACGGTGCTCTCATCCCAGTACTCCAGGAAGCACGTCATGATCCGGTCCGGGGTGGCGCGGACCGGGATGAACCGGTCGGTTCCGGTGAGTGGCGCGGTCAGGTCCCGGTAGCTGAGCACGAGCTTTCCGCCGCCGGCCAGCGCCCGGGCGGCGTCGCCCAGCAGGGAGACCACGTCCTGCCTGGTCGGCAGGTGCGTGAGGGTGTCGCCCATGCACACGATGGCGGCGGCGCTGCCCGGCTCGGTGTGCGCGGGCAGCGCCCCGCGCAGGTCCGCGTGAACGGGCCGCACGGCCGGGGCCGTTGCCTCGGCGTGGCGGGCCAGCTCGGCCAGGAGCGGCCGACTGGTGTCCACGGCGAGCACGGGGTCGAAGCCGAGCCCGGCCAGGGCCAGGCTCTGCGCCCCCGAGCCGCAGCCGAGGTCGACCGCGAGGCGCGACGGGCCGGGCGAGACGGCGAGGTCCCGCAGCAGCGCCGTCTGTCCGGCGGCGAGTTCCGCGATGTCGCCCCCGAGCATCCAGGTGTAGTGCGCGGCCAGCAACTGGTCGTAGTGGTCAACGGCGGTTGGCACGGGATGTGTCCTCTCCATGGGTTCCGGCGTGGGTTCCAACTGGGTTCATTCGGCGCCCGCTTACGACCCGGTGAGCGTAGGCGGCCACTCCGATCAGGACCGGGACGAGCAGCAGCGGCCCGCAGAAGACGAGCACCACCGCGATCAGGGCGCTGCTCAGGATGGCACCGAGCCGCATGGCGCCGTGGCGGGGCAGCAGTACGGCGGCGGCCAGCGTGCCGGCCAGGGTGACCGAGGCGAGGCAGGCCGAGGTGGCGCCCAGCAGGACATCGAGGTCAACGGTGCCCACCGCCCACAGCAGCGTGACCACCGCGCAGGCGGCGGCCAGGAGGCCCAGGCTGCACCGGGGGACGCCGTCCGCGCTTGCGCCGTCGGCCAGTTGGCGCGGCAGTTGGCCGTCGCGGCCCAGCGCCGCGCCCAGCCGGGCGCCCCCGGCGAGGTAGGCGTTCACCGCCCCGAAGGTCAGAAGCAGGGCGGCGACGGCGGCGGTCGCGCGGGCGTAGGGACCGATGCCGCGTTCCAGGAGCAGGGTGAGCGGCGTGGACGTCGTCCCGGCGCCGGTGCCGAGAACGCCCATGGTGACGACGGCGAGTCCGAGGTACAGGCCGGAGACGACGGACCAGGCCAGCAGCGTGACGCGCGGCAGATCCCGGCGCGGTGCCGCGAACTCGCCGGACAGATGGCTGATCGCCTCCCACCCCGCGAACGCGAAGAACAGCACGCTCGCGGCGGTGCCCACCGACGTCCATCCCCGGGGGAGGAAGGGCGTGAAATGGCCCGGCTCCACCTGCCCGGCGCCCACCACGACGGTGACGAGGAGCAGCGCGGCGAGCAGCCCGACCACGAGCAGTTGCAGCCGGCCGGACATCCGCAGCCCGGACAGGTTGGCGGCGAACGCGACCGCCATGACCAGTGCCGCCACCGCAAGGGCGGCCGGGCGTCCGCCGCCGGTGGCCACCGCCGTGTACTCGCCCCCGATCAGGGCGGCGGCGGGCACCCCGAGGGGAACGGCCCAGTAGAACCACCACCCCACGGGCGCCGCGGCGGTCGGCCCGAACGCCCGGCGGACGAACGTGGCCACCCCGCCGCCGTCCGGATGGCGCGCGCCGAGCGCCGCGAACACCATCGCGACCGGCAGGCTCAGGCCGACCAGACCGAGCCACGCCAGGACCGACGCCGGCCCGGCCGTCGCGGCGGCCGAGGCGGGCAGGGCCAGGACCCCCGG
Source organism: Streptomyces litchfieldiae (assembly GCF_031845365.1). Classification (NCBI taxonomy): domain Bacteria; kingdom Bacillati; phylum Actinomycetota; class Actinomycetes; order Kitasatosporales; family Streptomycetaceae; genus Streptomyces; species Streptomyces litchfieldiae. The sequence goes on along the minus strand of NZ_JAVREL010000009.1, from coordinate 235,572 downwards.
CCCGAGCACCGCCCCGACGCACAACGCGGCGCCCGTCCCCATCCCCAGCCCCGCTCGACGCGTGTTCACCAGACCGCCTCCGTCACTCGTTCGGCAGGACACGGGGAAGCTAGACCGAGGAACGGCAACGCGACCGGGTCGTCGAACAAAATTCGAGCACGGGTGGACAATGGCGGCCATGGACGAACTAGATTCGGCGATCATCGCCCATCTCCAGCGCGACGCACGGCAGACCAACCGCGAACTCGCCCGCACACTCGGCATCGCGCCCTCCACCTGCCTGGAACGGGTCCGGGCACTGCGCAACCGCGGCGTGCTCACCGGCTTTCACGCGGCGGTCGACCTGCGGAAACTGGGCCTGCGGCTGCAAGCGTTGCTGTCGGTCCAGGTCCGGCCCCTCAGCCGGGAGGTCATCGAGGGCTTCAAGACCTATGTGGCGGCTCTCCCCGAGGTGCTGTCCGTCTTCGTCGTCGCCGGCAACGACGACTTCCTCGTCCACGTCGCGGTCGAGGACGCCGACCAGTTGCACGCGTTCCTCATGGACCGGCTGAGCCAGCGCCGGGAGGTCATCGGCTTCCGCAGCTCGGTGATCTACCAGCACGTCAACAGCGCGGTCGGCGGCCCCGTGCCCGGCGTCAACTAGGGCCTGTATCGAGTTCCCGGTCGGATCAGCCCGCGGCGTCAGACGCGGTGCCCCCCCAGGCCCTTGGGGGCCTGGGAGGTACCCCCAGCAAGGCACCGGATCGCAGCTCATACCCGGCCGTATTCGCGCGATTCGGCTGGGGGCACCTCCCAGACGGAGTCTGGGGGAGCGGCGAGGTGCCGTGACTGGCGTCGCGGGCCCGGGCGGGAACTCGATACAGGCCCTAGCCACGCCCGGAGCGGGGCGGCCGGCGTCCTTCCTGGCCCGGTGCTCCGATTCGAGCGCCGCGGAGACGGCGAACCCGACGGCGGCCAGCGCGAGAACCAGAACGGCGGGGTTGACATACCCGGGGACGTCGTCGGTGGCGTACCGCCCGGTCGCGGTGGTCTCGCAGACGAATCGCAGAGGCAGGTAGTCGACCGAGTAGCCGGTGATGTCCGGGTGTTGCTCCTGCCAGCCCGGGATGCGGCAGGGGCGGATCGGCGCCTCCGTCCTCCGCCACGAGGACCGCGCCGGCCGCGCCGAGCATGCCCCACACGTACACGGCGATCGTGGCGGCGCCCAGGAGGGCGGCGAGGCCACGAAGGAGCGGCCCCCGGCCCGGGCGCCGCGCGGGGTGGCGTCGGAGACATTGGAAGCCGTAGCCGACGAGGGCGACGGCGGTGACCACTCCGCCCAAAAGGATCAGCAGGATCAGCACGGCACCTGCCCGTTCGTCATCCGGCAAGTCCAGCAGCACCCGGCCGACTTGGCTATGGTGAAACGCACACTTCGGGCGGGGAAGCAGCCAGGCGAGGGGGTCGTGGTGGCGGGGACCCGATGACACTGACGGAGCTGTGGCAGCGGCAATGGCCTGACTGCCCTCCCCTCGGGCACCTGCTTCGCGAGAGGTACCGGGACGTGTGGGTGCGTTTCCACAGCCTGCCGGGATCGAAGCGGTACGCCGGGGACGAGACCGAGTACGCGATCGTTCTGCGGCGCTACAACACGGTGTTGCACGAGCTGTTCGCGGGCGGGGACGTGTACGTGATCACGACGGTGTGGTCGCCGGAGCCCGCCGTTCCCGACCACCGGACGGGCGCCGATCACTGGCACACCGTGCTGGTGCGGGACGACCCCGACCCGGAGTTCCGCGCCCACGCGCACTTCTTCACCGCTCGCCTGCCATGGAGGTACGGGTGCGTCGACGACCTGCTGCGTGAGGTCGCCGGCGACCGGGTCGGGAACGTTCTGGTCGCCGACACCCGGCTGGAGCGCGTCCACCATCCCTACGACGGCGGTGCCGACGTCCTGCTGCGCACGGCGGAGGAACGGGATCGGCTCCGCGACCGATTTGCCGCGTGGCTTTCCCGCCACCCGTTGGGCCTGTGAGGGACGCCGGGGCCGGCTACGGCGGCGATCCGTTCAGTGGGAGCCGGTGCGAGACCTCGGTGCCGCCGGCGAACCGTTCGACCGTGTAGGACACCCAGGTCGCGCCCCGCGTGGCCTCCGGGCTGGGCACCTTCACCGCCACCCGAAGACCTGCCTGAGTGCCTCGCACCCGATGCCGCTCGGTGAGCACATGGCCGTGAGTGTCCCAGTGGACGGTGATCACGTCGTTGGCGGCCCTGCCCGGACGCGGCGGGAGCGCGCTGCCGCGAGCGCCGTGGCCGCGGTCGTTCAGCCCGTCTGCCGCCGCCGGGACGCGTAGGAGCGGGACTTGTTGCGGTTCCCGCACACCTTCATCGAGCACCAGCGGCGGCTGCGGTTCTTCGACACGTCCCAGAACGCCCACCCGCAGGTGTGCTCCGCGCAGCGCTTGAGCCGGGCGGCGTCCCCGGTCGTGACCAGTTCGCTCCACGCGATCGCGAGCACGGCCAGCGGGACGCGCTCCGGTGGCAGCCCCGGCGCGGGGGCCAGGGTGCCGCGCGCCGTGATCAGCACCGGGTGGTCGGCCAGCACGCCGTCCGCCGCGGCGAGCAGTGCGGGGTCGGGGGTGTCGCCGACGTGCGCGCCCAACTCCTCGCGGATGCCCGCCCGCAGGGCCAGATAGCTCGCGTGGACCCCGGCCGGGATCCCGACCGGCGCCTCCAGCAGGCCGCGGCCCGTCAGCCAGCCGGCCAGCCCGGCCGGGGTGGCGATCTCGTCGCTCGCCTCTTCCACGTCGACCGTGTTGGCGAAGGCCTCCATCAAGACGGCCGAGGCCGGCGGCTCCAGCACGGCGGTCACCTCCTGCGCGTTCCTGCCCATGCTACCGCCTAAGCGTTTTACCGGTTGTGGGGCGCCGGGGTGTGTGCCAGAGTGATCTCACCAGTCAACGTGTTAGACGGTGAGAGGGGCGGTCATGGTCACGGCGGTGCCCGAACGCACGGAGACCGGCGGCAGGCCCGGCTCCCCGGCGCCCCGGGGCAACCCCGGCCGCCGCAACACCGCCGTCCTGGTCGGCTTCACCGCCGCGACCAACCTCGCCGACGGCGTGATGAAGATGGCCCTCCCGCTGCTCGCCGCCCGGCTCACCGACTCGCCCGCCCAGGTCACCGCCGTCTCGCTGACCCTTACCGCGCCCTGGCTGCTCATCGCCCTGCACATCGGTGTCCTCGTCGACCGCTTCGACCGGCGGCGGCTGCTCTGGGCCGCGAACGGGATGCGGCTGGCGGCCATGGGCTGGCTCACCGCAGCCGCCGTGACCGGTGGCGTCACGCTCGGCCAACTCTTCGCCGCCGGCGCGATCCTCGGCGTCGCCGACGTGCTGGCCTCGACCTCCGCCTCCGCCCTGGTCCCGGCCGCGGTGCCGGCGGCGGGCCGGGAGCGCGCCAACGCCTGGATCGTGGCAGCGGAAACGGTGGGGCAGGAGTTCGCCGGGCCCTTCGTCGGCGGGCTGCTGCTCGCCGCCGGAACGGGCCTCGCGCTCGGGGTGATCAGCGCCTCGTACGCCGTCGCCGCCCTCTCCCTGCTCCTGCTGGTGGGCCGCTTCCGGGCCGCCGGGCCCGCCCCCGGCGCGGCCCCCGCCTCGGTCAACGGCCGGATCGCCGAAGGGCTTCGCTTCCTCTGGCGCGATCAGGTGCTGCGCACGCTGTCGCTGGTCGTCGCCGTGCTCGCCGCCGTCTGGGGCGCCTGGCTGGCACTCATGCCGCTCCACGCGCAGCAGGCCATGGAACTCGGGCCGCGGCAGTACGGCATCGTGCTCAGCGCCCTCGGCGTCGGCGGGCTGGCTGGCGCGGTGGCCGTGACCTGGGTGAACCGGTTGCTGGGCGCGCGCTGGGCGATGTTCGCCGACCTCCTCGGCACCGCCGCGATGGCGGCGCTGCCCGCCCTGACCACCAGCCTGTGGGCCGTGGCGGCCGGCGCCTTCCTCGGCGGCATGGGCGGCACGCTCTGGACGGTCAACGCCCGCACCCTCACCCAGCGTCTGGTCCCCGACGAGATGCTCGGCCGCTTCGGCGCGGCCGCCCGGCTCTTCACCTTCGGCGCCATGCCGCTGGGCGCGGCGCTGGTCGGCCTGCTGGCCGAACTAATCGGCACGCGACCGGCGTTCGGGGCGTTCGCGGTGGCCGCGGCGGCGACGCTGGTGCCGTTCCTGAGGAACATCACCCCGGCCGCCCTGCGTTCCCATCAGGAGCCGTCGGCGCGGCCCTCCGGGACCGCCCCGTAGGGTGACGTCGATGTCGGTGACCGCGGTCGGCGCGAAGGGGGACGAGATGCCGGAGCCGGACTTCCCGCCGACGCGGGTGGCCGGACGGGGGCATGGCTGGTTCCGGGGCGACTGCCATGTGCACTCGGTGTGCTCGGCCGGCGGCGAGATGACGCCGGAGGAGCTCGCGGACGCCGCCCGGGCCGCCGGGCTGGACTTCCTGGCCACCACCGAGCACAAGTCCGCCGCCACGCACGGCGCCTGGGGCCGGCCCGCCGGCGACGACCTGCTGGTGATCCTGGGGGAGGAGGTCACCACCCGGACCGGGCACTGGCTGGCGCTCGGCCTCCGCCCGGGCCAGGTGATCGACTGGCGGTACGGAGTCCGGGACGCGGTGATCGACCGGCATCTGGAACAGGTGCGTCAGGTGGGCGGGCTGTGCGTGGCGGCCCACCCTTACGCGCCGTACCCCTCCGGCACGTTCATGTACCCCTACCGGGGCTTCGACGTGGTGGAGGTGTGGAACGGCCCGTGGACCTCGGACGTGCCCTGGCAGGCGGACAACGAGGCCGCCCTCGCCGAATGGGGACGCGGCCTGGCCGCGGATGTCCAACAGGGGTGGTGGCGGCCGGCGATGGGCAACAGCGACGTTCATCTGAAGGGCCAGCTCGGCATTCCGCACACGGTCGTGCTGGCCGACGAGCTGAGCACTGACGCGATCCTCGCCGGTGTGCGGGCCGGCCGGAGCTGGATGGCCGAATCGGCCGCCGTGGAGCTGGCGTTCACGGTGTCCGCCGGTGAACGCGCCGCCGGGATCGGCGAGCGGCTGGAGACGCGCGGCGAGCCGGCCGTGGTGCGGGCGAAGGTCACCGGCGTGCCGTCCGGCGGCGTCAGCTTCCACACGGAGCTGGGGAAGGCGCACCACGAGGCGCTGCCCGACAGCGGCTCGGGCACCGTGGAATGGCGCACCACCGCGGCGGAGTCGGCCTTCGTCCGCGTCGAGGTGCGCCACCCGGGCGGGCACATGGCGGCGCTCAGCAACCCGATCGTTCTCGACTGACCATGGCCACAGCCGGAATGGCCGGCCGCCTGATCGGCCGCGTCCGGGACCACCACCTGCCGTCCCGGACCGCCCTGTGACGGCCGGTCACTGACCGCTCGCCGACCGCTCCCGGCCGGATCCGCGTGCCCGGCGGTGCGCCAGACAGGCGTCGAGGAGGCGCACGTGCGGGTGGTCCCGGTAGCGCGCGGCCCTGGCCAGTTCGGTCCGGTGGGCGACGGTGAGGTCGGGGATGCGGACGTCGAGCAGCCGGCGCAGCGCGCCGAGCGCCAGGTCGTACACCCGCAGTTCCGCGTCCGACGGGGTGGCCACCTTGGCGATGAGGTGGCGGCCGTCGGGGGTGACGCCGACCTGCCGCACCCTCGCGCTGTCCCGGTGGTCGGCGAGGTCCAGCGCGGGGGACGTGACCGCGTTGCCGGTCACCACGTCCATGAGCTTCTGCTTCATCCGGCCGTACTTCTCGGTCGCGCCGGCGATGTACACCCAGTGGGGGTGGTCGGGCACCGGGAAGAGGTCGGGGGAGTACTGGCCGCGGGCCGGGGTCCGGGCCCAGGACGTGTGAATGGCGTCCACGTCGAACTGGTCGGCGCTCCGGGAGTACCCGCGGTCGTGGATGGTGCCGTCCGCCAGGTCGCTGTGCTTGTACTGCCACGCGTCGGGCACCGCCCCGGCGGGCGCGAGCGTGCCGGGATCGCGCACATCCAGGCGGAACGTGTCGGTGCTGTGCACCCACACGCTCACGTCGTCCGGTCCGTCCACGAACGTCCGCCGGGAGAGCTCCGCGTGTGACCGGCGGTCGCGGTGGGCGACGACGAGGCGGTCGCCGACGAAGGCCGCCGCGCCGATGTCGGGCAGGTCCGCGTGGCCGGACCGGCCGGGGGCGCCGGTGACCACCAGCCGGTGACCGGCCGCCAGCGCCACGCGCTCACCGGCCGCGACGAGCCGGTCGACCGGGAGGTGCGCCTCGTCCAGCCCGAGGCCGGCCAGCGGCTCGCGGCGCCGGACGGGTCCCCCGGGCGCGCCGAACAGCAACTCCTCCCGCGACACGGCGACCCAGCCGTTGACGGTCGCGGTCAGGTGCGTGACCGGCCCGTCGTGCAGCCGCGCCGGTTCGCCCCGCGCCCATGACCACAGCGCGCCCCGGCGGTCGGTGTGTACGAGCGTCCCGTCCGCGCCCAGCACCGCCCGGTGCAGCTCGGGCGCGTCGCGGCGCCCCCACACCCGCCGTTCGAGCAGGTCGCCGCCGGGCACCGCGTAGCGTTCGAGGATCACGTCGTAACGCCCGGCCGTCACCTCGGTGCGCACGACGGCGAGTTGGCCCGGCCCGTGCAGCACCTGGGCCAGGTGAGTGCCCGCGGGCAGGGTGCCGACCCGCGCGGGGTCGGCCTGGGCCGCGAGGACGTCGTCCACCGCCACCGCCCGCAGCGCGGCGAAGAGGCGCGGGTCCCGCGCCTCGTGTTCGGGCAGGTAGCGGGCCAGCCGGACGGCGTCGGCCGGGGCGCTCGCGGTGATCGTGGTCCACAGCGCTGCCCAGTCACCGCGGCCGACCAACACCTCGGCGAGGCGCAGGAGTTCCTCGCCGTCCAGGGCGAGGTCCGGCTCCAGCCGGGTGAGCAGGGAGAACGAGCCGTGCGCCGCCGCGGCGGCGCGCAGCCTCCGGCGCTCGTCCTCGCTCGCGCGCCGGTAGGCGGCGACGGTGTCCCGGCCGGTCGGGTCGGCCAGCCGGTGCCGCAGCGACTGCCCGGTGAGCAGGAAGAACGGGGCGGGGTCGGTCGGGGTCAGCTCGTGCTCGCGGCACCACTCGGCCAGGCCGGGCCAGCGGGCGGCCAGCGCGCAGGCGGCGTCGACCGCGGCCTGGTCGCCGGCGGTGAGGATCTTGCGGCGGGCCACCACGCCGAGCGGGTGCCCGGCCAGCGCGGCGGCCACCGCGATACCGGGCAGCATCTCCCGGGTCACCAGCGCGGGGTCCGGCCGCCCGGCGATGGCCGCGAACGCGTCGAGCCCGGCGTCGAGTTCGGCCGCGCCGGCGCCGAGCAGCGGGCGCAGCTCCTCGGGGGCCGCCAGCGCCTCCCACACCAGGGAGAACCGGGGTATCCAGGGTGGCAGGCGGCCGCAGGCGTGCAGCGCCGGCAGGTCCCCGGCCGCCACGGCTGCCACGAGGCGGGCCAGGGCCCTGTCCCTGCGCCGCCCGGACCGCGGCGAGCCGGCCCGGCGGAGGAGACGGTCCACCTCCGCCCGGCCCAGCCCGGGCGGTTGCGCATGCCGGGACATCAGCTCCCCTCCCTGCCGACGCCGACGGATGCGACACCCAGTGTGCCGGAGGGGCCCGGGACCGGTCCCGGGGGAAGCAGTCCCGGCCCCTTGCGTTAGTGCGACTAACGAGACGCTCGCCCTCACCGTTGTCGGCGATGGCTTCCCGACCGGCGACGCGTTCGCCGACCGGGTCGTCGGCGTGCTGAAGGTGGACCACGCGGCGGCGCGCGAACGCATCGCGGAACTCACCGCCGCGCGCCTCGTTCGCGAAACGCCGGACGGCGCCGTCGAGGCGACCGAGCGGGGCAAGGCGGAATGGAGCCGGATCCGGGCCGGCATCACGCGGATCACCCACCAGCTCTGGGGCGACCTGCCGGAGCACGACCTGGCCACGGCCGGCAGTGTCCTGAACACCGTCCTGGCCCGCGCCAACGCCCTGCTGGCCGCCCGACCGCCTGAGTTCACCGCCGTCGCCGGCGAAAGCCGCCTCAGCACGGTTCGAGGGCGAGGCGCGGAACGGCCAGGCCGTGGGTGGCGCGGCCGGCCGTGAGCCGAGTGAGCACGGTCAGGGTCTCGGTCACCAGGCTGTCGCCGAGGTGCAGTTCGCGCACGCTCACACCGTTCTCGTCGTGGACGCGGACCAGCAGCTCGACGACGCGGGCCGCGGGAACGCCCGGGCAGTACAGGCCGGCCAGTTCGAGCCGGGGCTGGCTGAGCAGGCGCCGCAGGCCGGGGAGCGCGGTGACCGACAGCACCACCCGCTGGCGGGCGCCGCGGGGCACCCGGACGGCCGCCGGGAGGACGTCGGAGGCGCGGGTGAGCACGACGCGGCCCACGCGTTCGGCGGGCCGGCCGTCGTGCGACAGGATGCGGGCGGGCGGAAAGCCGGCGGCCAGGGCGCGGGTCAGTGCGCGGCCGGAGCGGACCGAGATGCCCAGCCCCTCCTCGCCCAGCCAGTGCGGCAGGCCGCGCCTGGCGAAGCGGTCGGCGGGACAGTAGAGGTCGACGCCGGGCAGGGCGCCGCGGTAGGCGCGGACCCGGCGGCGGAGGCCGGGCTCGGGGTCGTGCGTCGGTCGGGGAATGAACGTCATGAGATGGGCCCATCGTCGGGGTGTGGTCGGGACGCCGCGGGCGGCCTCGACCTGCCGACAACGCTAGGAGCGCCGCCGGGAATCGAGTGCCGCGAAGCGTCCGCACTGCGGATTCCTGATGGCGCGCCCGGCCTTTCCTACGTCTCGCTGACGGTTTCCCCACACCTTCCTGACGCGGGCGGAATCCGCCCCTCGGGGGAGGCCGCCGATGTCACCGGCCCGGTAGCGGCGGGGTGCCCGTGACGCCCATGACGAGCGAGTAGAGCGCGGTGTCGGCGGCGATGAACAGGCGGTTGCGCTTGGCGCAGCCGAAGCGGATGTTGGCGACGACGTCGGGGACCAGCAGGCGGCCGAGGAGCGTGCCGTCGGGGTCGTAGCAGTGGACGCCGCCGCTCATGGCGGCCGCCCAGAGCCGGCCGCCGTCGTCGAAGCGGATGTTGTCGAAGTTGCCGATCGAGCACTCGGTGAAGACGTCCCCGTCCGAGAGCGTGCCGTCCTCCCGCACATCGAAGACGCGGATGTGGTTGGCCCGGCTGTCGGAGACGAACAGCCGGCTCTCGTCGAGGGAGAAGACCAGGCCGTTGGGCCCGCTGAATCCGTCCGCGACCAGGCGCACCTCGCCGCTCGCCGGGTCGACGCGGTACACGTTGCAGGCGCCGATCTCGCTCTCCGCGCGGTGGCCCTCGTAGTCGCTGGTGATGCCGAAGTCGGGATCGGAGAACCAGATGGAGCCGTCGGACTTGACGGCCGCGTCGTTCGGGCTGTTGAGGCGCTTGCCCTGGAAACGGTCGGCGATCACGGTGAGGGAGCCGTCGTGTTCGGTGCGGGTGACGCGGCGATTGCCCTGCTCGCACGTGATCAGCCGGCCCTCGCGGTCCAGCGTGTTGCCGTTGGGGTGGCCGGCGGGCGAGCGGAAGACGCCCACCTGTCCCGTTGTCTCGTCCCAGCGCAGCATGCGGTCGTTGGGGATGTCGCTCCAGATCAGGTAGCGGCCCGCGGGGACGTAGAGCGGGCCCTCGGCCCAGCGGCATCCGTCGTGGAGGGTCTCCAGCCGGGAATCGCCGGCATGGCACTTACCGGTGCGGAACCGGTCGTCGAGGATCTCGTACAACTGGGGGCGATCGCCGGGCATGGTCCCTCTCCTCAAGCAGCAATCAGAATGTCATACTCTCAATGAGCGATACTCCAGAATCCCATTCGGTTCGTCAAGGAACACATGGAAGGACATCTGGTGGACGACATCGATCGGCGGCTCCTGGCGCTCCTCCAGGAGGACGCCACGCGCTCCTACGCGACGCTGGGGAAGGCCGTCGGCCTCTCCGCGGGGGCCACCCATGAGCGCGTGCGCAAACTGCGGGACCAGGGCGTGATCCGGCGGACCGCCGCCGACGTGGACCCGGCCGCGCTCGGCAAGGGCGTCCTGGCCTTCGTCCTGGTCAACTCCACGTCCTGGATGGGCGATTCCGGCGCACGGTTCGCCGCCCTGCCGGAGATCGAGGAGGCCCATGTCATCGCCGGCAGCGCCTCGGTGCTGGCCAAGGTGCGCACCTCGACGACGGAACAGCTTCAGGACGTACTGCGCAGGCTGTACGCCATCGAGGGCGTCAGCGGCACGGAGGCGACGATCGTGCTGGACACCTTCTTCGAACGCCCCGTCGCCCCGTAACCGACCGCGGGATGCGGCGTGTTGGGCCGATGGCCGGTCACCTCACGCGGGCACCGGCGCCGTGCGCAGCGGCTCCCGCGTCCGGGCGGCTGTGAGGGCACGGACTACGAGGACACCGGCCACGGCCGCGCCGACGACGGCCGCGTCGGCCATCAGCAGCAGGGGCACGTTTGAGTAGGCGCGGGCGATGACGGTGTCCGTGCCGCCGGTGTACATCAGACCCGCCCCGCTCAGGCTGCCGACCAGCCACAGGCCCCACCACCAGTTCACGGCGCCCGGCAGGCGCTCACCGGGGGCACCGGCGCGATGGACGTTCGCGACGATCCCGCGGGGCACCCACAGGTTGGCGACCGGGACGACCCAGCCAGCGAAGACCCACGGCCAGGCGTAACGAGGGCGCTCGCCCGAGAGAGCCCGCGCGTTGTCCCGGACGCGCCACAGCCAGACCAGGAAGGCGATCGCGCAGAGCGCCGTGGCCACGTCTCCGAGGGAACTGACGAGGTGGTAGTCGTCCTCCAGCGCGGTTAGCGGGCGGTGCCCGGCCGTCGCCCTGGTCCGGCGGTCCGGACGGCGGCTCCCCGGCCGAGGCGAGCCGGATCTGCCACACGGCACGGGCCGCCCAGGCCAGCCCGGCGAGGACGAGAGCGGCGACGGCGCACCGGGCCACTCCCCGGACCGGGCGCAGGGCGGGCGGCGCTATGTGATCGTCCACGTGGTCATCCTTTCTCGCGGCGGGTCGTGCCCGCCACATGCCCCTCGCCGCCCGGAGGTTGGCGTCCGAGCCGTTGCCGGGCGGCGCGGGCAGGAGGGCGCCCGGAAAACCGATCGCGTGCCGGGTGGGTGATCGGCTAGACAGACGGTCGTGGTGGGGGCCCGATCGCCGCTCCGGTCTGTCCGGTGCGGCGCTGTGGAAGCGAGGGAGCCTGATCGTGGCCGCGCCGGTCATCCATGTCGAGGGGCTGGTCAAGGAGTACCGCCGGCCGCGGCGGGTCGAGGGCCTGCTGGGCGGACTGCGGACCCTGCTGACGCGGCAGTATGTGACGAAACGGGCGGTGGACGGCGTCTCCTTCGCCCTCGCGGAGGGCGAGCTGGTGGGCTACCTGGGGCCGAACGGCGCCGGGAAGTCGACCACGATCAAGATGCTGACGGGGATTCTGCGGCCGACGGCCGGGAGCGTGCGGGTCGCCGGGCTGGTGCCGTGGCGGGAACGGGAGCGGCACGCCCGGAACATCGGCGTCGTGTTCGGACAGCGGACGCAGTTGTGGTGGGACCTGCCGCTGCGTGACTCGCTGGAACTGATCGGGCGCCTGTACGGGGTCGAGCCGCCCCGGCACCGCGCCACGACGGCGCGCTTCACCGAACTGCTGGGGCTCGGGCCGTTCCTCGACACCCCGGTGCGGCAGCTTTCCCTGGGACAGCGCATGCGCGGGGACCTGGCCGCGGCCATGCTGCCCGAGCCGCGCATCCTCTTCCTGGACGAGCCCACCATCGGGCTGGACGTGGTGGCCAAGGAACGCATCCGCGAGTTCATCGTCACCCGCAACCGCGAGGACGGCACCACCATCGTGCTGACCACGCACGACCTGGACGACGTGGAACGCCTGTGCCGCCGCATCGTGCTCATCGACGGCGGCCGCGTCCTGTACGACGGGGACGTCGCCCGCCTCAAGGAGCGCTACGCCCCGCACCGCCGTCTCGTCGTGCACCTGGCCGACGGCGCCGCGTGGCGCGGCGTCGAGGTGCCGGGCGTCGGCCGCGACGACGGCGCCGAGGACGGGCCGGGGGCCGTGACGCTGCGCTTCGACCCGGCCCGGACGCAGGTCGCGGAGGTCATCGCGGCCGTCCTGGCGGGCCACGAGGTCACCGATCTGTCCCTGGTCGAGCCCGGCCTGGAAAGCGTCGTCCACCGGATATACGCGAGCCGGGAAGCCGCGTGACGCGCCGCCAGAAGATCGGCGCCTATGTGGCCATCGCGCGCCTCCACCTCCGCGCGCAGCTCGCCTACCGGGCCGACTTCGTCTTCCGCATGCTCGGGCTGCTGGTGCAGGTGTATCTGCTGGCGCTGGTCTGGCGCGCCGTCTACCCCGGCTCCGGCACCGTCGCGGCGCACGGCGGCCACCAGGTCGGTCTCGCCACGCAACTGGCCTACGCCACCTACGCGGCCGTGCAGAACTGGCTGCTCAACCCCGGGGGCCTGGCCCCCACCCCCATCCCGCAACGGGTGCGCGAGGGCAGCGTCGCCTTCGACCTGGCCCGCCCGGTCGCCTTCCCCGCCCAGATGCTCACCGCGCAGGCGGGCACCGTCCTCGCCGGGGTGCCGTTCGCCGCCCTCGCCCTGCCGTTCGCCATCGTCGTCGGCGGAGCGCGGGCGCCGGCCTCCCCCGGCGCCGCGCTCGCCTACGCTCTCAGCCTGGTCCCCGCGTTGCTCAACGCGCTGCTGCTGGCCGTCATCGTCAGCATGGTCTGCTTCTGGACCCTGGAGGTCGTCGGCATCTTCGTGATCCACCGCGTCGCCGCCCAGTTCTTCGCCGGCGCGCTGGTCCCGCTGTGGTTCATGCCCGCCTGGCTGGCCGACCTGGCCCAGGTCCTGCCGTTCCAGACCACGACCTACACGCCCATCGCCCTGTACCTCGGGCACATCCACGGCGCCGGGCCGGTCCTGACCGCGCTGGCCGTCCAGTTCGGCTGGACCGCGGCGCTCTGGCTGATCACGCGCGCCGTCTGGGCCCGCGCGCTGCACCGCGTCGTCGTCCAGGGAGGGTGACCCAGCCATGAGCGCCGCCAACCCCGTCCCGCGCCACCGCGCGTACCGGATCCTGGTCGGCGCCGCGTTCCGCGGTCAGCTCCAGTACCGGGGCAATCTTCTCCTCACCCTGGCCGGAGGCGTCGCCTACCAGGGCATCGGCCTGGTGTTCCTGTGGACCCTCACCACCCGCTTCGGCGACCTCGGCGGCTGGTCCATGGCCGAGATCGCCTTCCTCTACGGCATGCGCGTCACCGCGCACGGCCTGCTGATGGTCCCCACCAGCCAGTTGCACTACCTCGATCAGTCCATCCGCACCGGCGAGTTCGACCGCTACCTGGTCCGCCCCGCGGGCCCGCTCATGCAACTGCTGTGCCGTCAGATCCATGTGCCCACCCTCGGCGACCTGTTCACCGGCGTCGTCGTCCTGGCCGTCGCCGCGCACCAGGTCGGGTTCCGCCCCACGCCCGCCGCACTGCTCTACCTGTGCCTGGCGCTCGTCGGCGGGGCCATGGTCGAGGGCGCCTGCCAGCTCGCCTTCGCCTCGTTCTCCTTCCGCATGATGTCCAACCTGGCCCTGCGCGGTCTGCTGGACGACATCATGAACACCTTCGGCGGCTACCCGTTAAAGGTCTTCCCCGACACCGCGCGTCTCGGCCTGACCTACCTCGTCCCCGTGGCCTTCGTCGCCTACCTGCCCGCCGGCGTCCTGCTCGACCGCACCGACGGCCTCCACGTCACGGCGTGGCTCGCCTATGGCGCCCCCCTCGTCGGCCCTCTCCTCTACGCGGCCGCCTACCTCCTGTGGCGCACCCAGCTCCGCCATTACTCCAGCTCGGGAACGTGATTCCAGCGGGCGGGCCCGCCCGCTGGAGGGGCATCTCGGCGCGGCGGGAGACCCTGTTGGCACCTGTCACGACAGCCCCTTCCCGACCTCGTTGAGCTGCGGTTTCCTCGACGACGACGGCGGTCGGGATGCCGGTCACCCGTCGAATCCCGGGATGCGGCGGCTGCTGGAATGCTCCGCCCGGCCCAGAATGTTGTGGCCGGTGCCGGGCCACGCCCACCGATTCCCCCAGGGAGTACTCGTAACCATGCGCAGCATCCTCAACAAGCCGACCGACCGGGCACCCCGCGTGCGAGGGGCGGTGCGATCGTGAGCCGGATCCTGGTGACCGGTTCCGCGGACGGCCTCGGGCGTGCCGCGGCGGATTCGCTGTTGTCCGCGGGACACGACGTGGTGGCGCACGCCCGGAACGGGAAGCGCGCGGCAAGCCTCGACGCGCTGGTCGACCGTGGGGCACACCTCGTGGTGGGCGACTTCACGGACCGCGACGCCGTACGGCGCGTCGCCGCCGAGCTGAACGACGCCGAGCCGCTCGACGCGGTCATCCACAACGCCGGTGTGTGGAGCGGACGGGCCGTCATGCCGGTCAACATCGTCGCGCCCTACCTGCTCACGGCCCTGCTCCGCGCGCCCCGCCGACTGGTGTACCTGAGCAGCGGCTCGCATTTCAGTGGGCGCCCCTCGCTCGCCGGGGTCGACTGGCGGGGCGAGAGCGCCGGCTCCTACTCCGACAGCAAGCTGTTCGTCACCACGCTCGCGGCCGCGATGGCTCGCCTGCGCCCCGGGGTGCCGAGCAACGCCGTGGATCCGGGCTGGGTACCGACGAAAATGGGCGGACCGAACGCACCGGACGACCTCGAACTCGGCCACCGGACGCAGGAGTGGCTCGTGTCCAGCGACGAGCCCGAGGCCCTGACCACCGGCGGGTACTGGTACCACCACCGGCGACAGGAGCCGCACGACGCCGTCCACGACGAGGCGTTCCAGGACAGCCTCCTGCGGACACTGGCCGAGGAGACCGGCACCGCGCTCTGAGCGCCATCGCCCGCGGTGATCGCCCTGCCACGTTGGTTGGGCCGCAACAGCGGTGTCCGGCCGAGCCGTTCTAGCGCTCTGCTCGGCCGGCGGATTCCAGGGCGCGTCGTCCGGCCTCGCATGCCTGGTCGAGGGCGGTCCTTTCCTCGGCCGACAGATGCTGCGTCTTGTCGCGCCGGGCGGGGTCGAGGCGGGATCGGGCGAGGCCCAGCCAGGCCGGCGTTGGCTCGATGCCGACGAAGTGGGCCAGGCGTCCGAGGGCGTGGCCGGGGTCGTCGAGCACGTCCTCGTAGGACAGTGTCATCCGCCGGCCGGGCGGGACCTCGTCGAGGAAGGCGACGCCCTCGCAGATCAACTCCGACCACAGTGCGCCGAATCGCGTCACGGGCATCTCCCGGTCCCGGATCAGGGCGGGATCGAATTGCGCGCCGAGCAGGGCGGCCAGGTCGGGTGGCAGGGCCGCGACGTGTTGTTCGGTGAGGTCGGCGAGGGTGGGGACGGCGGCGTGGTCGAGGACGTCGCGGAGGAGAGAGATGGTGCGGTAGCCGGGGTGGCGGCTCATCGAGACGGCGCAGTCGGGGCCGTTGCGGTGGAGGTGGACGAATCGCGCCTCCGGGAACGTCTCGTTCAGACGGGGAATCCAGTGCAGGGAGTACCCGGAACGTTCGATGACGGCCCGTCCGCCGAAGCGCGCGCGGAGCAGGTCGAACAGAGCCCGATAGTGCTGGGCGACGGGCCGGGCGGGCCACGGGCGGATGTCGCGGGCGAGGTCGTCCAGCGCCTGGTCCGGGTCGTCGGCCAGGTGGGGGAGGACCATGAGGCTGAGCGCCGGGATGCCGGTCGTGGTGGCCGAGTAACGGCCCGGCTTTCGGATGTAGAGAAATTCGGGCAGGGGAGTGCCACTGCGGATCAAGGTGTCGAAGACGGCATTGGGCTCGGACAGGATCCGCCAGAACTCCTCGCCGGTGACCGGCTGCCCGGGAAAGGCGTGGTCCGGCTCCAGGAGGGAGGCGAGGAGTTCGTTCAGGCTCAGAATGTCGGGGTGGGCGTTGATGATCTCCGACAGGACGGTCGAACCGCTGCGTCCGGTTCCGACGATGAAGGTCAAGGATCGCATGAGTTCCCCTTCTCGCCTCGCCGGTGGGTGACTGGCGCTTGATACCCGTTCAGGAAGAACACCGAACTCGATCTGCTCCGGCGCTGCACGCCGGAGCAGATCGACCGCAACGAGGACCGACGCCCGCCCGTGCCCGCGGGATCCGGCTACCTCGGGCCGGTGTAGCTGGTCAACTGGACGTGGATGTCGGCCGAGCTGGGTTTGCCCTCGGGGGTGCGGAATTTATGGGTGAGCCTGTTCGTGTGGGGCACGTAGAAGCCGTCCACCTTCAAGACGCACGCGACACCGTTGATCTGCACGGCCTCCAGATCCTTCGGCGGTATGACATCCGGCAGCGTGACCTGATCGGCCTGCCCCGCGATCGGGCCCTGATTGGGCGACTCGTAATGCTCGAAGGTGAGAGTGAACGGCGGGAGATCCTCGCCCTCGAAATTCACGGTGACCTCCAGGTCCACCTTGAACCGCTCGAACGGCAGGTAGATCGGGTAGTTGTGGTGCGTGAACTCGCCCAGCGCGAACGAGGGGCCATCGATTTCCGCATGGGCGCCACCGCCCACGAATTCGTAAGAGCTCGTCTGGCCGTTACTGACGGGATCACCCCAGGTGATCGTATTGCTTGTGCCGTCCAGGCCATGGAAGTGCGGTCGGTGCGATGGATCCCAGACTTTCGTCCAGACACCCTCGATGTGAATTTGCGCCATGACAGGAGTGTTCCTTCCGCCGGATTTTCACCGGGCGTCGGCCCGTGGGACGGACGACGCCGAGGACACAACCGCATTCACCGATTCGCCGGTTCCCCAAGGCTCGTGGGCGGCGGGCGCGTCGCGCAAGCATGCCGTGCGGGCAGGCAGACGTTTTCGGACACATTCACGATGCGCCGCCCGCGGCATGTGTCACTGAGTCAGCGCGTTCGGGCTGTCGGCAGCCAGATGACCGAAAGCGTCGCGCCAGACCGCATACCACTGGCGGAACCACGGATGAGACTGCGCGAGCGGGAGGATGAAGTGCACCGTCTCCCGATAGTACGAACGACGTTTCTCCGGCCGGGGATGCGTATCCAGCCGCTGCACGTTGCTCAGCCGGTCCGCCAATTTCAGCAACAGGGCATCGGGCGGGGCGGTGCGCAAGCGCGTCAGATACGCCGCCCGCGCCTCCTCACGCGTCCGGCCCTCCGACGGCGCGGGCTTCGTCACCCAGTCGACCAGGACCGCGACGCGGTCGCCGAAGTGCTCCCGCACGTCATCGAGCGAACACTCCGTGTCCTCGACCACATCGTGGAGAACGGCCGCGCGCAGCACATCGACGTCAGTCGTTCCCACCGCCTCGACCAACACGCACACGACCTCGAGCAGATGCTCGACATAAGGCTCACCCGCCGGCCGCGTCTGGTCCGCGTGCCACCGCACCGCGAACTCGACCGCCTCATCCAGCAAGGCCAAATCCCGATCCGCGACGCGCCCCGCCAATCGCCCACGCACGGACGACCAACCGCCCGCCGCCTCGAAAACCCGCAACACGACGAACAACTCCCCTCACAACGCCACGGCGCCCACGAGTCGTTGGGCGGCTGGACGAAGACTTTCACCGATCCCCGTCCTGGCGCGGCCATCGCCGACCGGCTTACCGTCAATGGCAACAACATCGAGACCGGCACCGACCGCTACCACCTCGCCGGCACCCGAGTCCGTGGTCCCGGCATCCGTGGCAGGCTCTGACCATGCCGCGACGCATACCTGGGGATCCGGCCGTTCCGCCCTGGTCGGGAAATGAGGACGAGCGGGCCGCGCTTCGCGCCCGCGAGGCGGAGCTGCGGCGGTGGCGCGAGCGGGTGGACGCCGCGCTGCGCGTCGCCGATTTCGCCGCGGCCGAGGCCGCGGGCCATCACCCGGCGGCCGTTCGCGAACTCGCCCGCCGCAACGCGGAATCCCAGGGCGATCTCGACGACCTGGCCCGCCAGCTCAACGAGTCCGGGCTGCCCGGCCGGGCGTGGGACGGAGCGAGCGTGGCGTACTGCCTTCAACTCCTCTGGCCCCGCGAGCGCTACCGAGACTGGCCACGCCACCAGGGCAGGTACCCCGGCTACCTCGGCCCGCTGCGCGACAGCCTTCACTTCACGATGCCGTCTGAGCGGATCATCGGCCCCCGACGCCACCAGTACCGTTGCATTCGCTGCGACGCCCAGTGGCCCGAGGGCTGGCCCGGCACCGGGTCCCCCGCCGAGACCCGGTGTCCCGACTGCCAGTCGCCGAACTACGGGGTCGGCGGATCGGCCGAGGAGCACAGCATCATCGACCTGCACTGGCTGACGTTCCGCTACGCCCCTCGCCCCGCCGAGCCCTGCCCGGTCTGCGGCGCCGCCCGCGAGATGACAGCCCGCGGCTACAGCGACATCCCCGAACGCGTCCTGTGCTGGTCCTGCCCCCAGGCCGATGAAATCCACAACCGGGGCAACCCCGACAGCCACTTCGCACGCTCCCTCACCCCCGCCGTCTGGGAGTCGACCGCCGCGCACTACGCCTACTGGCTCGCCGTCGACGCCCTGCGCCGCGCGGCGGCGGCGGGCGAGGTGACCGAGCTGCCCGACGGCGCGCGGTACACGGCCCTGGACGGCAGCGGCGAACGCTGGATCCGCCACGCGAGAACCGGCTGGGAACGGCAGGCGGACGACGAACGGTCACCCGGCACCTGAACCCGCTACCGGGGCCTTGCGGTGAGTCATGCGGCACGGACGTTCTCGGTCGGCGCGGCGGGTTCCGGGGTGGACAAGTGGGTCCGCCCGGGCAGCAGGAGCGGGGTGGCGAGCAGCAGCACGCCGGAGACGGTGATCGCGGTGAGGGGGCTGGTGAGGGTGGCGAGGAGGCCCCAGATCGCCGTCAGGGCGGCCTGGACGAGTTTGCCGCTGACGCTCCATGTGCTGAGGACTTGGGCGGCGTGATCCGCGGGAGTGCGTTGCAGGCGTTCCGTGGCGTGGATCGGGTTGAAGACGCCCATGCAGGTGATCAGCAGACTCTCGACGACGATGACGGTGAGGAGTCCGGGGATGCCGGGCTGGACGAACGCGAGACCGAGCGGGAACAGCGATCGCAGCCAGCCGGAGACGGTCATGACCCGGTGCCGGCCGTAACGCTTCACGAGGGGTGCGGAGAGCCGGGCGCCCACGAAGCCGCCGAGTGCCGGGAGGCCGAAGGCGAGACCGTATTGCCAGGCCGGGAAGTGGTATTCGCCGAGAAGGAGAACGGCCAGGAGCGGGACGGTGGCCATGATGAGGCCGCCGACCAGGATGGAGTTGAGGAACAGGCGCCGCAGTGCGCGGTGGTGGAGGATGAACCGCCAGCCGCGAAGGAGGCCGACTCCGCGCCCCCCGGCGGCCGGGCCGCGGGGCGCCGCGACGTCTCCTCCGCGGATGCGGAGGACCGCGAGCGCGGACAGCAGGTAGCTGAGGGCGTCGGCCGCGACAGTGATGACCGGGCCGAGCAGCCCGATGAGCGCGCCGCCGAGGGGCGGGCCGACCGAGGTCGCCACCCAGCTCGTGCCCTCGAATCTCCCGTTCGCGACAAGGAGATGATCGCCGCGGACGAGGTATTTCAGGTACGCGCCGGATGCGGCGGTGCGGGCGATGGCCGCGGTTCCGGATATGACCGAGACGATCAGCAGTTGGCCGTAGGACAGCGAGCCGAGGAAGTACACGATCGGAATGCTCGCCATCGCGAGAAACCGGATCAGGTCCATCGCGATCATCACCGGACGCTTGGCCCGGTGCTCGACCCACGGCCCGAGCGGGAACGCGACGATCGCCGCGACAGCAAGTCCGGCTGCCCCCAGCAGCGAAACCGCGAATGCCGACGAGTGCAGCACGCGAACCGCGATCAGCGGGAACGCTCCGAAGGCGATCCACGTGCCATACGTGCTGACGGCGTGGGCCGACCACAGCCAGCCGAAATTGGGCCCCAATGTCACGCGCACATGACTCCTTCGCGACAACCGGTGTTTGGGCCCCCGAATCACATCGGCTTGCACACGTGCAGTTCAAACAACCGCCTCCCGGCGAGCCACAACGATCAGTTGGACGTGCGTAGGCTGGGCCAGTGGACACCGAGGCAGTGCGCTCGTTCGTCCGGGCGGCCGAGCTCGGGCAGTTCCAGCACGCCGCCGACGAGCTGGGCGTGACACAGCAGGCGGTGTCGAAGCGGATCGCCGCCCTGGAGCGCGAGCTGGAGGTCCGCCTGTTCACCCGCACCGCCCGAGGGGTCGAACTGACGCTGGACGGCCAGGCGTTCCTCCCGCACGCACGGAGCATCGTCGCGGGGGTCGATCGCGCCGTCACCGCGATCAGGCCGGGCTCGCGGGCCCTCAGGATCGACGTCCTCGGCCTGCGAACCGCGCAGGCCGTCGTTCTGCACGACTATTGGCGGTCTCATCCCGGAACCGACCTCGACGTGGTGACTCTCAAGGTCAACGACCCTCACGTCGCGGTCGCCGCCGTCCAGGCCGGCGACATCGACGCCTCGTTCCGCACCATCACCGATCCGGCCCGGCTGCCGCGCGACGTGCGAATGATCCACGCCTTCGACTCCCCGCTGGAACTCCTCGTCGGCCCCGGGCATCCGCTCGCCGCCGCGCGAACGCTGACACCTCCCCGGTTGCGCGGGCATCGAATCTGGGTGCCCGGTATCGCGCCGGGCACCGAATGGGCGAAGTTCTACGACCAGTTGGCCACCGAATTCGACCTCCGGGTGGACGCCGCGGGCCCGAACTTCGGCAACGAGGTGCTCCTGGACGCCCTCGCGGACTCCGCCGACGTGGCCACCCTCGTCGGCGCGCGCGACCGGTACATCTGGCCCGCGAACCACGATCTGCGCCGCATACCGATCGTGCGCCCGACGCTCGCCTACCCGCTGTTCCTCATCATTCCCGGAACGAATCCGCACCCGGGACTTCGGGCGATCACCGACCACTTCGGAAGCCTGCCGGCGCTCCCCGAGACGACTTGGCGCCCGTCCTGGGCAAGGGCATCACACCGCAGCGCCGGCGATGCGGCGCACATCCGCCGCTGACAGTCGCTCCCCTCACCCGTTCACACGGCCGTCGGCGTGGCGGAGGTGTCGGTGAGGCCGAGACGCAGGTGCTCGACGTGGTAGAGGGCCTGGTCGAGGAGTTCGGCGACGTGGTTGTCGTAGACGGCGTAGACCACGGAGCGGCCCCGGCGGGTGCCGGTGACCAGGCCGAGGTTGCGGAGCAGGCGGAGCTGGTGGGAGCAGGCGGACTGCTCCATGCCGACGGCGGCGGCCAGTTCGGTGGCGGGTAGCGGGCTCTCGCGCAGGCGGGCCAGGATCAGCAGCCGTGAGGGGGTGGCCAGGGCCTGGAGGGTGGCGGCGACCTTCGGGGCGTTGCTCGGGTCGAGACGAGCGTGGGCAACCGCCTGCCCGGCGGGGGTGACGACTCCATGGCCCATGGCTCCATCCTACGGCCATGAGGAATGAATAAGTGTTCATTCTTTCTTGTATGGTGAAGGGGCTGGATCGTCTCCGACTCCGCCCGCACCGAGGACTCGGTGCGCGGCCTGCTCGATCTCGCCCCCACCACCGCCACCCGGCTGCTGCCCGGCGGTGCCGAGGAGACCGTGCCCACCGAGCAGTTGGCGGTGGGCGACACGATCCTGGTCCGGCCCGGTGAGCGGGTGGGCGCCGACGGCCGCGTGGTGGACGGGGCCAGTGAGATCGACCAGGCCACCATCACCGGCGAGCCGCTGCCGGTGGCCAAGGCAACCGGCGACGAGGTCTTCGCCGGGACGCTGAACGGCACCGGGGCGCTGACCGTACGCGTCGAGCGCGACGCCGCCGACTCGGTGATCGCCCGGATCGTGGCCATGGTCGAGGAGGCATCGGGGACCAAGGCGCCGACCCAGATGTTCATCGAGAAGGTCGAACAGCGCTACAGCCTGGGCATGGTGGCCGCCACCCTGGCCGTCTTCGCCGTGCCGCTCGCCCTCGGGGAGGCCCTGTCCGACGCGTTGCTGCGGGCGATGACCTTCATGATCGTCGCCTCGCCCTGCGCGGTGGTGCTGGCGACCATGCCGCCGCTGCTGTCCGCCATCGCCAACGCCGGACGCCACGGCGTGCTGGTCAAGTCGGCCGTGGTCATGGAACGCCTCGGCCAGGTGGACGCCGTCGCCCTGGACAAGACCGGCACCCTCACCGAGGGCACCCCGCGCGTCACCGACCTGCGCCCCCTGCCCGACGTGGGCCAGGACGAGGACGGCCTCCTCGCCCTGGCTGCGGCAGCGGAGCGCCCCAGCGAGCACCCGCTGGCGCGCGCCGTCGTCGACGCCGCGCGTGTCCGCGAGTTGACGGTCCGGAGCGTGGACGACTTCGCCTCCACGCCCGGCCTGGGGGTGACCGCCACCATCGATGGGGCGAAGATCGCCGTGGGGAGCCCGGCCCGGCTCCTCGAGGGCCTGGCCGGGCCACGGGCGGACGCCGCCGCGGAGGCGGCCGCCGAGTTGGAGGCGACCGGCCGCACGGCGGTGCTCGTCACCCGGGACGGCGCCCCCATCGGCGTCCTCGGCATCGCCGACCGGCTGCGCCCCGAGGCCGCCGCCGCCACCGCCGCCCTGACCGCGCTGACCGGCCGGCCGCCGGTTCTGGTCACCGGCGACAACCCCCGGGCCGCCAGGCACTTGGCCGACGAGGTTGGCATCACCGACGTCCGCGCCGGGCTGCTGCCCCAGGACAAGGCCGCCGCCGTGCGGGAATGGGAGGCCGCCGGACGGAAGGTGCTGGTGGTCGGCGACGGGGTCAACGACGCTCCCGCGCTGGCATCTGCCCACACCGGGATCGCCATGGGCAGGGCCGGTTCCGACCTCGCGCTGGAGACCGCCGACGCCGTAGTGGTCCGCGACGAACTCGCCGGCATCCCCACCGTCGTCAGCCTCTCCCGCCGCGCCCGGAGGCTGGTGACCCAGAACCTGGTGATCGCCGGGACGTTCATCGGGGTCCTGGTCGTCTGGGACCTGGCCGGACACCTGCCGCTGCCCCTGGGCGTCGCCGGCCACGAGGGCTCCACCGTCATCGTCGGCCTGAACGGCCTGCGCCTGCTGCGCGACGCCGCCTGGCGCCGCGCCCGCGCCGAAGCCCAACTCTGACGGTTCTCCAGCACGTCGAGCACCGTGAACCCGGTCGACCGACGACCCGTCAGGCGTTCGCCCGGCGGAGGCGTTCGGCCGCCTGTGCGCGCACAGGGTCATGGGACACCGGGGGATTGCCGTGCAGTGCTTCCCAACGGACGTCGTGCGCCGCCGGCCACAGGCTGGCCGCCCACGCGATCTCCCGCTCCTTCACGGTGAACCGGCGCCCCCGAAGGTCCTGATAGGCGCCGAAGAACGCCTCGGAACTCTCGATCGGCGGAAGTACGGCCGGTCCGGTCTTGGGAAACACGCTGCTCGCAGCTCCCACCAGCGCTGCCTCGGGCTGCCACGCCAGGCTGTCCCAGTCGTGCACGGCCCACACGTGGCCGTCGTGCCAGCGGAGGTTCTGTGCTTCGAAGTCGGCGTGGCCCAGCACGCACGGCAGGTCGGCGGCCAGCAACCGCTCGCGGGCCCGCCCGGCCGTGTCGACGACGTACGCGGGCACGGCGCTCTGGTCCCGTTCGTCAAGGAAACCGATCGCCGGCCACAACCCGGAATCCGAGTGGTCCCAACGTACCCAGCGCGGATTCGGCAGCGGCGGCACGACGGTCACGTCGGCCAGTTCGGCCATCAGCCGGGCGAACACGGCCGCATAGCGCACGGCGACATCCGGCGTATCGCCAGGCAGCAGTTCACCACCGGGCCTGAACTCCTCGGCGTGCACGGCCAGCGCACCGACGCCGACCGCGGGCGTGAGCGGCCGGGCACACGGAAACCCCCGTTCCGCCAGCCGGGCCTGGGCGGCAACGCACGACGCGGCCCGGCCGTCGTCCTCCCGCGCCTTCACCACGACGTCCCGCCCACCGGCCAACCGCAGCCCGAACACCGAGGAAATCGACCGCAGCGCGAACAGCACCCCGACCGGCTCGTCCCCCAACTGGTCCGCACACCAGGCCGGCAACCAGTCCGGCAGTTCATCCAACGACACGGTGAGGACTGTGCCATGCGCGCCGGACACGAGGGAAGGCCAACGGGACGTGTCAACGGCAAAGCCCGGGCCGGCGTCCGCGTGCGCCGCCCACCTGGGGCATCACGTCAGCTGCGGCATGACCTCGGCGGCGATCCATTCCATGGCCTTCTCCACGTGTTCGGCCGCGACGGGCAGCCACAGGCTGGCAGCGGTGAGCCCCGCCTCGGCGAGCCGCCCGAGGTCGTCGGCGACGCTCGCCGCGGTGGGCGCGGCACCGCCGATGGGTCGGCCCGGTGGCGGCACCACCGCGGGGATGCCGGGCGGGGTGAGGAACGCGGCCGAGGCGAGTGTCAGTCGGTCGGCATCTCCTGGGTCGGCGGCGAGTTCGCGCAGGCGACGTCGCACGTCGGTGACCTGCGCGGCGCCCGCGCCGGTGCCGTACCAGCCGTCGCCGAACCGGAGCGCACGACGCAGAGCGGCGTCGCTGTGGCCGCCGACCCATACGGGCGGACCGCCGGGGGTGGCCGGGGGCACCCCCAGGTGCGCGGCGCGCAGTCTCGTGAACGGCCCGTCGAAGTCGGCGGGCCGCCGCGCCCACAGGGCCCTGGCGGCCGCGAGGTGATCGTCGGTGCGTGCGCCGCGTTCCCGGGCGGGTACGGCGACGGCGTCGAACTCGTCGGGGTTCCACCCGGTGCCGACGCCCAGGATCAGGCGGCCTCCGGACACGACGTCCAGGGTGGCCGCCTGGTTGGCGAGCACCAGCGCCGGGTAGTACGGCGCGACGAGCACGGACGTCAGTAGCCGCAGGCGCGTCGTCGCGCCCGCGACGGCCGACAGCAGGACGAGTGGATCGGTGTCGAGGCCGAAACCGCTGTCCAAGAGGCGGTTGCCGACGGCTACATGGTCGAAACCCAGGTCCTCGGCACGGCCCGCGGCACGGAGCACGGCAGCTCCGTCGTCGAGCGGCCAGCGGGGCTGAAGGGAGACGCCGAGGCGCAGCAGGGACATGGGCGGGCCTTTCGTTGGTGGTCTGGTGGTGAACGGGACGGTCACCGGGCGGCCTTGTCACCTGCAACGCCCGACAGCCTGCCATCAGTCCGGGGTGGCAGCGGCGGTGACCGTGGTTCCGGCCTCAGCGACTGACGGCGGTCTCCCGCACCACGCGCGACAGCTTCTCGGGGTTGCGGACGTGGTAGGCCCCGGTGACATAGCCGTTCTCCACCCGCACCGCCACCACGCCGTCGATCTCCCCGTCGATCCGGACGAGCAGCCCCGGGCCGCCATTGATCTGAACCGGCTCCGCCGACCGTTCGGCGTCGCGCTTCCACCAGCCGACGGCCAGCAGGCGGGCCACCTTGTCCGCGCCCATGATGGGCCGCAGCAGGGCATGTTTGACTCCGCCGCCGTCGCTCAGGGCGACGACGTCCGGTGCGAGGATGTCGAGCAGGCTCTGCAAGTCGCCGGTTTCGACCGCTCGCAGGAAGGCCTGGAGTGCGGCTCGGCTCTCGGCCGGGGAGACGGTGCCGCGCGGTCGGCGCGCGGCGACGTGTGCCCGTGCCCGATAGGCGAGTTGGCGGACCGCGGCCGAGCTCTTGTCCACGGCTTCGGCGATCTCGTCGTAGTCCAGGTCGAAAACCTCGCGCAGCACGAACACCGCCCGTTCCGTCGGCGCGAGCGTCTCCAGCACCAGCAGCATCGCCATGGAGACGCTTTCGGCGAGTTCGACGTCCTCGGCCACATCAGGCGCGGTCAGCAACGGCTCGGGAAGCCACGGCCCGACGTAGGACTCCTTACGCCGAGCGAGCGCACGCATCCGGTCCAGCGCCTGCCGGGTGACGATCCGCACCAGGTACGCACGCTCCTCCCGCACGGTGGCCAGATCGACGCCCACCCAGCGCAGCCAGGTCTCCTGCAGAACGTCCTCGGCGTCGGCGGCCGAACCGAGCATCTCGTAGGCGACGGTAAACAGCAGATTGCGGTGGGCAACGAACACCTCGGTGGCGGAGTCCACCGAGTCCGCCCGGTCGGCACGATCGAGCGGTTCGGCCGTGCCCGTGATCCGTTCGCTGCGCTCCCTCATGCCTGGCTCCCGCCTGTTCGTTCTGGGCCCTGCTCCACGCACTGGACGCCGGTCCCCGCCGTTTTGTAACACCCCCGATCGGTGGCCTACGTCACATGGCCGGGGCTGTTACGGGGGCCGGGGTGCCGGCGTCTGGTGTTCGTCGGAACGCCGCGCGAACGACCGATCCGGGGCGGCACGCAACACCACGAGCCGAGTTTGAGAAGGGGAGACGTCGCCATGGCCACACCCACGACCGCCCCGGCTTCTTCGCCCCCGCCGCTCTTATCGCCAAGCCGATTCCCGGGATGCCCCGCGGCCGGAGTTACAGCGACTAACGACTAACGCCCACACCCCTGGCATTCAAGAAAGGCACCACAGAACATGACCATCAACAAGTTCGCGGTGGCGGGAGCAACCGGGCGACTGGGACGCCACGTCGTGGACGTTCTCACTGAACGGGGGCACCGGGTCGTGCCGATGTCCCGCGCCACCGGCGTGGACATCATCACCGGTGAGGGACTGGCCGAGGCGCTCACCGGGGTCGACGTCGTCATCGACGTCGCGTCCTGGCACGCCTCCGACCAGGAGGCCGCCACGGAGTTCTTCCGGACGGCGACCCGCAATCTGCACAAGGCCGGCCAGAAGGCGGGAGTCGGCCAGATCGTCGCCGTTTCCATCATCGGCGCCGACAAGGCCACCGCGGGTTTCATCGCCGCCCAGCAGATACACGAGGAGGCCAACCTGTCCGGCCCGCTGCCCGCTCGCATTCTGCGGGCCGCGCAGTTCCATGAACTCGTCGGTCAGCTACTGGACTGGCGGCAGGGCGACGTTGCCTACGTCCCGGCCCTGCCCACCCAGCTCGTGGCCTGCCGCACCGTGGCCGAGACGCTGGTCGACCTGGCCACCGACCCCGACGCGCCCGCCCAGCCCGCCCCCGGAACACCGATCCCGGAGATCGCCGGCCCTCGCAGGGAGATCATGGCCGAGGCGGCCAAACTCCTCGGTGCGCGCCGAGGCATCAGGGTCGTGGACGTCGACGGCTCCGGCATGCCCGACGCCGAGATCGCGGCGGGCGGCGCGTTCCTGCCCGGTCCGCACGCCAAGCTCGCCGGCCCCACCTTCCAGGAATGGCTCGACACCCACCCCTGATCGGGACGTTCCGTGCCGCGGCGCGGCGCCCACCCGCTGCGGTCGACCCCAACCGACCCCAGGCACATACACGTTCGAAGGTATCCCGACACATGGCCGACACAGCCCCGCCCGAAAACGCCCCCGCACGCCCCGTCAGCCCCGACACCCCACCGGACAAGGGCGGAGCAGCCCCGCCGCCCCCCGACCCCCGCCGCTGGTGGGGCCTGGTGGTCATCGCCCTCGCCCAGTTGATCGTGGTGCTGGACATGACCATCGTCAACATAGCCCTGCCGTCCGCCCAGCAGGACCTCGGCTTGACCGACGGCAACCGGCAGTGGGCCATCACCTCCTACACCCTCGCATTCGGCGGCCTGCTCCTGCTCGGCGGACGCCTCGGCGACCTGTTCGGACGCAAGCGCAGCTTCGTCATCGGCCTGATCGGCTTCGCCGGGGCCTCCGCGCTCGGCGGCGCCGCCACCGGCCCCGGCATGCTCTTCGCGGCCCGCGCCCTGCAGGGCGTCTTCGCCGCGCTGCTGGCCCCCGCCGCGCTGTCCCTGCTGACCACGACCTTCACCGACCCGCGCGAACGCGGCAAGGCGTTCGGTGTGTTCGGCGCCATCGCGGGCGCCGGCAGCGCCATCGGCATGCTGGTCGGCGGCCTCCTGACCGAGTACCTGGACTGGCGCTGGTGCCTGTACGTCAACGCCCCGGTGGCGGCCGTCGCGGTGATCGGCGCGGTCGTGATGCTCAAGGACCCCGGCCGCAGGACCGGCGCCCAGTTGGACATCCTCGGCGCCGTGCTGGGCACCGCCGGCGTGCTGTCCATCGTCTACGGCTTCAGCGAGGCCGAGTCCCGCGACTGGGACGACACCCGGGTGCTGACCCTGCTGATCGGCGGCGTGCTGATCCTCGGGATCTTCTCCCTGTGGCAGACCCGCGCCCGGACGCCGCTGCTTCCCCTGCACATCGTCAAGGACCGTCAGCGGGCGGGCGCCTATCTGACGATGGCCCTGGTCACCATCGCGATGTTCGGCGTCTTCCTGTTCCTGACCTTCTATCTCCAGGGCATCAAGGGCTGGTCGCCCCTGAAGACCGGTGCGGCCTATCTGCCGATGACCGTCTGCATGGTCATCGGTTCCACGCAGATCTCGGTGCGGCTGCTGCACAGGGTGCCGGCCCGGGCGCTGATCATCCCCGGCCTGACGCTGGCCGCCGGCGGCCTGGCCTTCCTGGCCTCCATGGATGTCGACGCCACCTACCTCAGCCACGTCCTGCCCGGCATCTGCCTGATGGGCCTGGGCATGGGCGTCACCTTCATGGCGGCCATCTCCACGGCCACCAGCCGCGTCGCCCCGCACGAGCAGGGGGCGGCTTCGGCGACCCTCAACACCATGCAGCAGGTGGGCGGGTCGGTCGGCACCGCGCTCCTCAACACGATCGCCGCCAGCGCGACCACGAACTGGCTGACCGACCACCGGATCAACCCCACCGAACAGACGCCGCAGGTGAGGGCCGCACTGGCGGAGGCGACGGTGCACGGCTACTCCGTGGCGACCTGGATCTCCGCGGGCATCATGCTGCTGGCCGCGCTGATCGCCGGCGCCTTCATCAACGCCAAGGCACCCGGCCGCCAAGCCGGCCCGACGGCGGCCGCGCAGGCGGGCGCCGACCGCGAAGCCACGGCCGTCCAGACGCCGATCCACGCGGGCTAGCCGTGGCCCGGCCCTTGTCCTCGATGTTGTCGACCAGCCACGGCGCCAGCAGCTCGGTCGGCCGTTCACGCTCCACTCGTGCCCGGACAGCCCATCGAGGATCGTGGGGACGCACCTCGGCTCGCTCATACGCCCATGCGGGAGTAGCACCGCTCACCACCCCACGATCCGGCTTGACCCTCACGTTGCGTGAGGCCGGAGGGTGGTCGCATGAGCGACTACTACAACGCGTTTGAGATGAGCCCCGTGCCCGTTCCCGGCCCGGATGCGGTTCCGCCGGAGCCGTTCCGCGGTATCTATGGAATGCCCGCGTTCGTGACGATCCCCACGAGTGATGTGGCGGCGTCGGTGGACTTCTGGGTTCGTGGGCTCGGGTTCTTCGAGCTGTTCAGCAAACCCGACACGGTCGTGCATCTGCGCCGGTGGGCGTTCCAGGACGTGCTCCTCGTCCCGGCGGCGAGCGTTCCGGAGGAGCCACCAGCGATGAGCATCAGTTTCTCGTGTGTGCTCAGCCAGGTCGATTCCCTTGTCGAGGCCTGTCGAGCGTTGCGCCCGAACTCGGTGGACGGTCCCCGGGATACTCCCTGGACCACCCGCGATGTGACGGTGATCACCCCCGAGAACGCGCGGGTCGTTTTCACCGCGGCGAAGCCCTTTGATCCGGCCAGTCGGGAGGCGCGGGACCTTGCCGCCATGGGGATCACCGCACCGGGCGTCGGTCGCGGCGACAATGAGGAGCATGCCTGATGCCACTGACGCCGATGGCCTGACCGTCGGTCAGGTCTCGACACATCTGGGTGTGACAGTCCGCGCGCTGCACCACTGGGACGAGATCGGTCTGGCGCGACCGTCGCTGCGCACGGCTGCCGGATACCGGCTCTACACCGCTGGTGATCTGGAACGCCTGCACCGCATCGTCGTCTACCGAGAGATCGGGCTCGGCCTGGACAGGATCCGGGCCATCCTGGACGACTCGACCGCAGACGTGCCCGGCGCACTGCGCGCGCAGCGCGCCCAGATCGCCGAACGGATCGAGCGCCTCCAGCAGCTCGGTGCCGGACTGGACCGGATGATCGACGCCCACGAGCGCGGCCTGCTGCTGACCGTCGAGCAGCAGGCCGCGATCTTCGGCCCCGAGTGGAACCCGGACTGGCCCGCCCAGGCCCGTCAGCGCTATGGAGACAGCACCCAATGGATGCAGTACGCCGAACGCTCAGCCTCCCGCGCTCCGGAGGAATGGCAGGCCATCGCCGACGCCGTTGCCGGCTTCGACCGCGCCCTGGGGGATGCGATGGACGCCGGCGTCGCGCCTGGTAGCCCGGAGGCGAATCGACTCGTCGAGCGGCACCGCGAGGTTTTTGCTTCGTACTTTCCCCTCACCAGGCAGATGCAGGTCTGCCTCGGCCGCACGTTTGAGACCGATCCGGGATTCGCTGCCCACTACGACGGCATCCGCGCCGGGCTCGCGACGTGGTTCCGGCGCGTCATCGACGCCAGCGCGCGTGCCCACAGCATCGACCCCGACACCGCGACCTGGCAGTAGAGCGTCGTGCCCCTGTCGCGGTTCGTGCGCCGCCGCCGCGTACGCCCGACCCGACGACCGGGACCGCCCGCTGCCCTTGCTCGGCGGTATGTCAGAGTTCTCTCTGGTCATATACGGGGAGGGGGTATCGGCATGGTGGCCGGGGCAGGGCGGAACCAGCGCGGGGCCGTGGCGGAGGACCCGGTGATCGCGGTGTATCAGGAGGTGCGGTCGCGGGGATCGGCCGATTTCGGGGGAGGTCTGCGCCGAACTCGGCCTGGATCCCGAGGAAGCCGGGCACTACCGGTCGGAGCTGCTGCGGCTGGGGCTGATCACGCCGACCGGCGCCCGGCACGCGCCGCGGCACGAGCTGGAGGCGGGGCGGCCCACCGCGCGGGACCGGGACCGGGTGACGGCCGTGCTGCGGAGATCGCGCTGCTGCGGGTGCTCGATCAGGAACGGTTCCGGTTGCGGGAGCACCTGGACCAGGCGGACCGGTTCCATGAGGTGCTCTCCGCTCTCACCAGCTGGTTCCTGGCCACCGGGGGAGACCTGGCGGCCCCGGAGACAGAGATCGAGTTCGTCGCCGACTACCGGCGAATCCAGCAATTCCTCAACGACATGGCGGACTTCGCGCAGCAGGACGTCAGCTCGCTGTTCCCGGTGGTCCTGGGCCGGGAGCTGCCGGAACGGACGCTGGAGCGCGACCGGCTCGTCATCGGACGCGGCGTCCGGGTCCGCTCCATCGGCACGCAGCACGCCTGGTCACAGCCGGAGTCTGCCGAGGTGATCGGCTTGCGTCGCGACGCCGGGGGTGGGTTCGCCTGTCGCCCGTGGTGCCGATGAACCTGGTGCTCGTCGACGATCACTTCGCGCTGGTGCCCGCCGACCCGGACGACCCCGAGGCGGGCGCCGTGCTGGTGCGCGGCGCGGCCCTGGTCCGCTCCTTCCGGACCCTGTTCGAGTACTGCTGGTACACGGCCGCGCCCTGCCCGGACGGCGACACCGCCGTCCCGGCCGAGGACGCGTTGTCGGAGCAGCAACGCGCGGTGCTGCGGATGCTCGCCTCCGGCATGAAGGACGAGAAGATCGCCCGGGCGCTGGGCGTTTCCCTGCGGACGGTGAGTCGGCTGGTGTCGGAGCTGATGCAGGAGCTGAACACCGGCAGCCGCTTCGAGGCGGGGGTCCGGGCAGCCCGTCGCGGCTGGCTGGACTGACCTGATCCCCTGGCCCCGACGCCGCACGTCTAGGTGCCGAAGATCGGCGCCGGGGGCGGCGGCAGGTGGGTGCCGGGCGGGGGCGAGGGCCAGAGCCTGCTCGTTCACCGGGCGGGGGACGGGAAGACGCAGCGCGGCGGCCAGCCGGGCCGCTCCCTCGGGCATGACCGGCCAGGCCCATGCCGCCAGCGCCGCGGCCACCGTGAGCCGGGCGACCAGGACCTGCTGGTGAAGGGCCGCGCCGTTCGGGCGGTCCCGCTGGTGGACGTTGACGTGACCGAAGTCGGCCACCGCGTGGACGATCTCGTCGAGGATCGTCACCGAGCGCCGCGGATCGGGGTGGTCCGGGCCATAGGTCTCCCTCAGTACCGCCACGGCGCGGCCGAGGCCGGCTCGCAGCCGGTCCCATCCCGCGCCGCCCGGCTCGGCGCCGGGCATCATGCCGCCGCAGTCCGACTGAACGGCGGCGAACAGCCTCTCCAGCCACCGCTCCCAGGGATCGCGCAGCACCTGCCAGGAGCGCTCCAGTCCCGCCGCGTGGAACTCCGCCGCCCGGCTGGCCGGACACTCGTGCAGAACGTGGCGCCGCAGCCGGTCGCCCTGGTCGGGATCGACTGCAAGCGGGGCGTGGAGCTGGCGCCGTTCGCGCCCCGGCTCTCCGCCCTGGCGACCGACCCGCACGAAGCGGCCGAACTGCTGCCGGTCCTGGTGTCGTTGATGGAGGAGCGCTACGACCTGATACGCGCCCGGCAGAACATCCCGCCGAGCGTGGCGGACGGGGAGATCACCTCGGACATCTGGGGCCTTGTCGAGCACGAACGTCCCGTGCCGGTCGTCGTGTTCGTGGACGAGGTGGCGGAGCTGTTCCTCACCGCGAGCAGGAAGGACGAGGAGCGGCGGGACGAGATGGTCACCCACCTCGTGCGGCTGGCACAACTGGGCCGGGCCGCCGGGATCTTCCTGGAGGTGTGCGGGCAACGCTTCGGGGCCGAGCTGGGCAAGGGCGCCACGATGCTCCGTGCACAGCTGTCGGGCCGGGTCTGCCACCGGGTGAACGACGAAGCCTCCGCCAAGATGGCGCTGGGCGACATCGCCCCCGAAGCGGTCACCGCGGCCTGCGCCATCCCCGCCGAACGCCCGGGCCTGGCCGTCGCCGCCGACACCTCCGGCGGCTGGACCCGCATCCGCACCCCCTACCTCTCCCTCGCCGAAGCCGCCGCCCGCTGCCGCGACACCGCGCACCTGGCGCCGGACATCCCGGCACTCAAGCCGTTCGCTCCGGGCCCGGTTGTCGAGTCCGCCACCTGAACCCGGCCTACATGGAGACCTGCAGGGTTATCTGCTTGGCTGGGCATCTGGCGCAGGTGCTCAGCCGTGGAATCGACGTCTCCGCAAGGGGAAATGAATCGCAGACGACAGTTACTGTCTTGTGGTGCCTGACGATCCAGACGGCGGCTGCTGCGTCTGCGGATCTCCCACCATGCGAGGGCTGACACCGTGGTGTCGCGGACCCCGGATCAGCGTTCAGGGCCGCCAGCCGCTTCCAGGTGGAGTCGGCGTCACTCATCCCCCGTGGCTGCTTCGTTTTCAGGGCTTCTTTCCGAAAGGGCGCACGGCCACTCTTCGTGGTTTGCCCCGCTGCGCTTCTTGTTCGCCAGGTGCCTGGGAAACGTGCTCGCGAGATGGCTCACGGCGTGAGCAAGGCTCTACTGAGTGTTGCGATCGGTTGAGGGGTGGGGACTGCGGCGGGATGCTGGAGTCGGAGGAAGCGCAGGTGGCGCGCGCTTCAGGCGCTGTACAAGGGCACCGCAGGAACGAGGGCGAGTCTCCTATGGACAACGATCCCGGCACCGCGGGAGGTGCGGCGTCCGCGGGAGTGCCCGAGGATTTCGCGGTCGTCGTCGACGCCGACGGGAAAGTCATCGTGTGGAGTGCCGGGGCCCGGCGCCTGCTCGAATGCGAGCCCGAGGAGATCGTGGGCCGCCCCTTCACCGACCTTCTTGCCTTGGAGCTGCCCCTTGCCACGCGGCGCCACATGGCCGCCGGGGAGCCGTGGACGAGCGCCGTGTCGTTGCGGCACCGGGATGGAAACCGTGTCTCCGCTCAGCTCCGGGGAACGCTGCTGGCGGACACGGGCAGCGGGCTCCTCTGGCTTTTCACCCCTGCGGCGGTGACGTACCCCTCGGGGCCGACCGCCGGGGCGTCGGCGGAGCTGTGGGAGCGTACGCTCGCGCAGCTCCCGCTGCCGGTGGCCGTCTATGACCGCGAGGCGCGGTTCGTGGCCTGCAACCAGGCGATGAGCCAGGCCATGGGCCTGACGCAGGAGGAGATGAAGGGCCGCACGCTGTCGGAGATTCAGTCCACCCCGGACGTTCGCGAGGTCGATCGCCTTCAGCGGCAGGCTGTGCGCACCGGCGAGGTGATCCACCGCGAGATGGAGCCGTCCCGGGCCTCCGGTGAGCTCCGCGATCACGCCTGGTCGGTCTTCCTCACGCCCTTGAAGGACGAGACCGGCACGGTGCGCGGGCTGTCGGCGCTGGTGATCGACACCACCGATCAGTACTGGGCCCGGCGCCGCCTGGCGGTGCTCAACGACGCCGGCGTCCGCATCGGAAGCACCCTGGATGTGACCAGGACCGCCGAGGAACTGGCCGAGGTGGCGGTGTCGGGCTTCGCCGACTTCGTCACCGTCGACCTGCTGGAGTCCGTCGTCCTGGGCGACGAGCCGGAACCACTGTCGCCCACCGCGCAGGTCGTCTTCCGCCGCGCCGCCCATCGATCGGTGCTCCCGGGGTGCCCGGAGGCCGTGGTCGCGGTGGGCGCCACGGACGTCTGTCCGCCCGGCACCCCGCCGTCCCGGGCGCTGCTCACCGGACAGGGCACTCGCCACAGGGTGGGCGACCCCCCGATGCGTGAGTGGCTGGCGGCCCACCCGGCCCGCGCCGCGAGCACGTGGCAGTACGGGATGCACTCGGTGATGATGGTGCCGTTGCGTGCCCGGGGCGTCACCCTCGGCCTGGTGCACTTCGTGCGGCATCGCACGCCCGACGCCTTCGGCCGCGACGACCTGCTGCTCGCCGAGGAGATCGTCGCCAGGGCGGCGGTGAGCGTCGACAACGCCCGCCGTTACACCGGCGAGCGCCGGACCGCGCTCGCTCTCCAGCGCAGTCTCCTGCCCGGGCGTCTGCCAAGAACGGCAGCGATGGACCTCGCCCACCGCTACCTGCCGGCCGGTTCGGGCAGCGGCGTCGGCGGGGACTGGTTCGACGCCATCCCGCTCTCCGGAGGTCGCGTCGCTTTGGTGGTGGGCGACGTGGTGGGACACGGTATCCGCGCCTCGGCCACGATGGGCCGTCTGCGGACCGCCGTGCGCACCCTCGCCGATGTCGATCTCGCCCCCGACGAACTGCTCACCCAACTGGACGACCTGGTCATCCGCCTCGACCGGGACGAGGGCCCGGAGACGCGAGGGCAGGCGGAGGAGACTTCGGGAGAGGTGGGGGCCACCTGCCTGTACGCCGTGTACGACCCGGTGTCCGGCCGGTGCGACCTGGCGCGGGCAGGCCATCCGCCGCCCGCCCTGGTGTCCCCCGAGGGCACCGTGCGGTTCCTGGACCTGCCCGCCGGGCCGCCGCTCGGGCTGGGTGGCCTGCCCTTCGAGACCGCCGAGGTCCACCTCGGCGAGGGCAGCCTGCTGGCCCTGTACACCGACGGTCTGATCGAGGCCGCCGACCGGGACATCGACGCCGGACTCGACCTGCTGCGGGACGCGCTGGCCGCTCCGGCCGCGACTTTGGACGCCCTCTGCGACCAGGTGGTGCGCACGGTGCCGCCCGGTCCTCGCACCGACGACATCGTGCTGATGCTGGCCCGCACCTCCGTGCTCGGCGCCGACCAGGTGAGCACCTGGCCACTGCCCATGGTCCCCGAGGCCGTCGCCAGGGCCCGCCGGATGGCGGTCGAACAGATGGACATCTGGGGGCTGGCCGAGCTGGCCTTCCCCACCGAGCTGATCGTCAGCGAACTGGTCACCAACGCCATCCGCTACGGCAATCCGCCCGTCCAACTGCGGCTCATTCGCGGCGACACGCTCGTCTGCGAGGTGTCCGACGCCAGCAGCAGCGCCCCCCACCTGCGGCGGGCCCGCACCTTTGACGAGGGCGGGCGCGGGCTGCTGCTTGTCGCCCAGGTCGCCGAACGCTGGGGCAGCCGCCGAACGGCCACGGGCAAGACCATCTGGACCGAACACCCCCTGCCACGCTGAGCGTCACGCACCGAACCGGCTTGTGCACCTGGACCGTCACCTTCGACGGGATCGGCATCTTGGCCGTCGCCCAGCACCTGACCGCCGACGGCATCCCCTGCCCCGCCGCCCACGACCCCGGCCGCAACGGCCACCGCTCGGGCCCGCCAGGAGATCCGCGAGCTCGTCGACCTGCTGAACGCCCTGCGCTGAAAAGCAAGAGGTGCTGGCCGAGTCCCGGCCAGCACCACGCGTGGGCGTACTGGTTGTGTCCGAGGGGGGACTTGAACCCCCACGCCCTTAAACGGGCACTAGCACCTCAAGCTAGCGCGTCTGCCATTCCGCCACCCGGACCGGTGGTGTGCGCTCGGGTCAGGTGTACCCCCGGCGACGGCATCAACCATACCAAGCCTTACGGGGTGCTCTCACCCGGCTATCGCTCCGTGAGTGGCCGGGCGCGCACGGTGATCGACAGGGGTGGGCGAGGTCGGACTTTAGATGGCTATAAGCGTGCTGTGCAGACTCATGAACAGGCAGTTTCGGATCGTGGGCTTCGCGTCGGTGGAGGAGAGCCGCATGGGATCACAGATGGCGTTCCAGACTCGGGTGGCGGAGTTGGCTGCGATTCGTGCGGAGGCGTTGGGGGGGCCTTCGGAGGCGGCGACGGCGGCGCAGCATGCGAAGGGGAAGCTGACGGCGCGGGAGCGGATTGGTCTGTTGTTGGATGAGGGGTCGTTTCGTGAGGTGGGGGTGTTGCGGCGGCATCGGGCTTCGGGGTTCGGGTTGGAGGCGAAGCGGCCGTATACGGATGGTGTGGTGACGGGGTGGGGGACGGTGCATGGGCGGACGGTGTTCGTGTATGCGCATGATTTCCGGATTTTTGGGGGTGCGTTGGGGGAGGCGCATGCGGCGAAGATCCACAAGATCATGGATATGGCGTTGGCGGCGGGGGCGCCGTTGGTGTCGTTGAATGATGGTGCGGGGGCGCGTATTCAGGAGGGGGTGTCGGCGCTTGCGGGGTATGGGGGGATTTTTCAGCGGAATACGCGGGCGTCGGGGGTGATTCCGCAGATTTCGGTGATGTTGGGGCCGTGTGCGGGGGGTGCGGCGTATTCGCCGGCGTTGACTGATTTTGTGTTCATGGTGCGGGAGACCGCGCAGATGTTCATTACGGGGCCTGATGTGGTGCAGGCGGTGACCGGGGCGCGGGTGACGCAGAACGGTCTGGGTGGTGCGGATGTGCACGCGGGTACCTCCGGCGTCGCCCACTTCGCCTACGACGGGGAAGAGGCGTGTCTGGCCGAGGTGCGGCATCTGCTGTCGATGCTGCCGAGCAACAACCGGGAGAACCCGCCGGCCGTGGTCTCCAAGGATCCGGTGGACCGGCGGTGCGAGGCGCTGGTGGATCTGGTGCCGGTGGACGGCAAGCAGCCCTATGACATGCGGGCGGTGATCGAGGAGCTGGTGGACGACGGGGAGTTCCTGGAGGTCCATGAGCGGTGGGCGGTGAACATCATCTGCGCGCTGGCGCGGCTGGACGGGCAGGTGGTGGGGGTGGTGGCGAACCAGCCGCAGTCGCTGGCGGGGGTGCTGGACATCTCGGCGTCGGAGAAGGCGGCGCGGTTTGTGCAGATGTGCGACGCGTTCAACATCCCGATCGTGACGCTGCTGGACGTGCCGGGGTTCCTGCCGGGGGTGGACCAGGAGCACGGCGGGATCATCCGGCACGGGGCGAAGCTTCTGTACGCGTACTGCAACGCGACGGTGCCGCGGATCTCGGTGGTGCTGCGGAAGGCGTACGGCGGGGCGTACATCGTGATGGACTCGCAGTCGATCGGGGCGGATGTGGCGTTCGCCTGGCCGACGAACGAGATCGCGGTGATGGGGGCGGAGGGCGCGGCGAATGTGATCTTCCGGCGGCAGATCGCGGCGGCGGAGGACCCGGAGGCGATGCGGGCGCGCATGGTCAAGGAGTACAAGGCAGAGCTTATGCACCCCTATTACGCTGCCGAGCGCGGTCTGGTCGATGACGTCATCGAGCCGGCCGAGACCCGTGAAGTCCTCATCCACGCACTGGCGATGCTGCGCAGCAAGCACGCCGATCTGCCCGCCCGCAAGCACGGCAACCCGCCCCAGTAACCACGGCAGCATGTGAAGCACCGAGAAGGCGAGCGAAGGGAAGCGTTCCCCATGGCAGACAGCGACACCTGGATCCGGCGGTTCCACCCGGCCCCCAGGGGCCGGCTCCGGCTGGTCTGCTTTCCCCACGCCGGGGGCGCGGCCAGCTTCTACTACCCGGTGTCCCAGGCGCTGCACCCCGACATCGAGGTGCTGTCCCTCCAGTACCCCGGGCGGCAGGACCGCAGGACCGAGCCGCCGGTGCCGGACATCATGCCGCTGGCCGAGCAGGTCGCCGAGGCCCTGCTGCCCTGGAAGGAGGGGCCCTGGGCGTTCTTCGGGCACAGCATGGGGGCGGTGGTGGCCTTCGAGGCCGCCCGCATCCTGGAGGGAACGCCCGGCGCGGCGCCGCTGACCCAGCTCATCGTCTCCGGCCGCCGGGCGCCCGGCACGCGCCGTGACGAGGCGGTGCACGAGCGTGACGACGACGGGCTGATCGCCGAGATGCGGCGCCTGAACGGCACCGAGAGCGGCGTTCTCGACAACGAGGAGCTGCTGCGCATGGTGCTGCCCGCCCTGCGCAACGACTACCGCGCGATCGAGACCTACCGCGGGGATCCCGGGGCCCGGGTGAGCTGCCCCATCACCGCGCTCATCGGCGACGACGACCCCAAGGCCACCGTCGAGGAGACCCGCGCCTGGGCGGAGCACACCACCGGCGGCTTCGACATGCACGTCTTCCGCGGTGGGCACTTCTTCCTCGTCGACCGGCAGCTGGAGGTGCTGGAGCTGATCACGAGCAGCCTCAAAGGGACCGACGACGAGTAGTCCGGCCGGCCCGGTCAGCCCCGCCGCGGTCCCTGCCGCGTGGTGACGCCGATCCGGTTCCAGGCGTTGATCGTGAAGATCAGCGATATCAGCCGGGCGAGCTCCTCCTCGGAGAAGTGGGCCGCCGCCCGCTCGTAGACCTCGTCCGGAACGAACCCGTCGGTGAGGACCGTGACCGCCTCGGTGAGCGCCAGCGCAGCCTGCTCCCGCTCGCTGAAGACGCCGGCCTCCGCCCAGGCGTTCAGCAGGAGGACGCGCTCCTCGGTCTCGCCCGCCGCGCGCGCGTCGTTGCTGTGCATGTGGATGCACAGCGCGCAGTGGTTGATCTGGGAGGCGCGGATCCTGACCAGTTCGGCGATGGTGGGGTCGAACCCCTTCGAGGCGGCCTGGTCCAGCGCCAGCATGGCCTGGTAGACGTCGGGGGCGAGGCGGGAGAGATCCATCCGGGGGGTGTGCGTGTGAGCCGTCATGCCCCCGACCCTAGGCGGGCGAGTGGCCGGTCATGTGGTCCACTTACGGGGTGGATTCATGGGCCATTTCACCCGAGGGCACCGGCCTTGACCTGCACCTGGACCTGTCGGGCGGGGGTGGCGTCCGAGCCGGTCTGATGCGTGCGCTGCGCGATGCCATCCGCACCGGGCGGCTGGCTCCGGGTACCCGGCTGCCGTCCTCCCGGTCCCTGGCCGCCGACCTCGGCGTCGCCCGCAACACGGTCGCCGACTCCTACGCGGAGCTGGCCGCCGAGGGCTGGCTGGTCGCCCGGCAGGGCTCCGGCACCCGGGTCGCGCCGCGCGCCGCCTCCCGCGCCCGCCCGCCGGGCCGCCGCGTCCCCGAGCCCCGGCGGGCGGTGGCGCCGCCCGCGGTCAACCTGCTGGCCGGCCGCCCCGACGCCGGGGCCTTTCCCCGCGCCGCCTGGCTGGCGTCGGCGCGCCGCGCCCTGACCGCGGCGCCGACCGAGGCGTTCGGGCTGGGCGATCCGCACGGCCGCCCCGAGCTGCGCCGGGCGCTGGCCGACTACCTCGCCCGGGCGCGCGGAGTGCTGACCGACCCCGACCGGATCGTCGTCTGCTCCGGCGCCCACCAGGCGATGCGGCTGCTCGCGCGGGTCCGGGAGCTGCGGCGGGCGCCGCTGGCCGTGGAGTCCTACGGGCTGTTCCTGCACCAGGAGCTGTTCTCCGCCGAGGGCGTGCGCACCGTTCCGCTGGCCGTCGACGAACTGGGCGCGGATGTCGGGGCGTTGGCCGACACCGGGGCGCGTTCGGTGCTGCTGACGCCGGCGCACCAGTTCCCGCTGGGGGTGCCGCTGCACGCCGAGCGGCGGGCGGCGGTGGTGGACTGGGCGCGCGCGACGGGCGGGCTGGTCCTGGAGGACGACTACGACGGCGAGTTCCGCTACGACCGGGAGCCGGTGGGCGCGTTGCAGGGCCTGGATCCGGAACGGGTCGTCTACCTCGGCTCGGCGAGCAAGAGCCTCAGCCCCGCGCTGCGGCTCGGCTGGATGGTGCTGCCGGGGCACCTGGTCGACGACGTGCTCGCCGCGAAGGGGCCCTGGGAGCTGACGGCTGGCAGCCCGGACCAGTTGACGCTCGCCGACTTCCTGGACTCCGGGGGGTTCGACCGCCATGTGCGGCGGGTGCGCCAGCGCTACCGGCGCCGGCGCGACCAGTTGGTCGCCACGCTTGCCGCGCGCGCCCCGCACATCCGGGTGACGGGCATCGCGGCGGGGCTGCACGCCGTGCTCCGGCTGCCGCCGGGAACGGAGGAGCCGGTGGTGCGGGAGGCGCGCCGGCGGGGCATCGCCCTGACGGGGCTGGGGCGTTACCGGCACGCGTCGTTCGGCCCGCCGCTGCACGACGGGCTCGTCGTCGGCTATGGAACGCCGCCGGACCACGACTTCGCGGCGGCGCTGGACGCGTTGTGCGCAATCCTTCCGCCGCTCAACGCCGGTGCGCGACGGCCGTCTTCGCCGCCGAGGCGCCCAGCGACTTCAACCACGAAGGACCGCTGAGCAGTTCGAGAAGGAGCAGCAGGCGGGTCAGCGGCTCCCAGTCGGAGGCGCCGGGGGCGACGGGCTCGGCGTCCCCCGGCCGCATCAGCAGGGCCCACACCGCCTTGCCGTAGTGGTCTGGGGCCGTCCAGCCCCAGCGCTCGGCCAGGGACTCCAGTACGTGCAGGCCGCGCCCCGACTCCTCGTAGTAGTCGGGCTCCTTGACGCGCGGCACGTCGTGGCCCGGGTCGAACACGGCGCACAGCACGGCTCCGCCGCAGTGCACCAGGCTCAGCAGAATGGGCCGCTCCCGGGAGGCGGGCGGCAGGGGCGCCGGGCGGGAGGGGGGCAGGCCGTAGCGCAGCGCGTTGGTGACTAATTCCGAGACGACCACGGTCGCGTCGTCGACCAGGGCCTCAAGTCCCCAGCCCCGCAGCGTGGTTCGCGTCGCCCTGCGGGCCTCACCGGGCGTCTCCCGGGCGACGGCGAGTGGGAAAGTGGCGAATCCGCCCGCGTCCACGACCCCTTCCCTCAACCGCCGCGCCTGGTCAGGCGCCATGACGGCGAACGGGAGAGCTGTCATCTGGACCTCCGCGACGTGACGACACGTGACCGAAACCCCCACGGCGGCGGCTCCGCTGGGTCCATCCTCGTGGACTCAGCGTATCGCTGCAAGTGCACCTGAAATAACGAATGCAAGAACAGATGCAAGAACAAGTGCAAGAACGCTCGGAAGTTGGGCAGTATGCGGTCAGGAGCCGTCCGGAGCCGCACGCCGGATGGCAGGCACGACAGACGTAGGAGTGGACATGCCGCAGTTCGTCAACGGTGTCCCCGCCGGCCGCATCGAGGGAGCGGCCTGGCGGAAGAGCGCGCGCAGCAACCCCAACGGGAACTGCGTCGAGGTGGCCGGGCTGCCCGGCGGCGAGGTCGCCGTCCGCAACTCCCGGGATCCGCAGGGTCCCGCCCTCATCTACACCCGGGCGGAGATGACCGCCTTCATCATGGGAGCCAAGGACGGAGACTTCGACGATCTCATCAGCGGGAGCTGACTGAATCACGCTGAGTGTCCCGAGGGCGACTGTACGCCGCGCCCGAAGAATGCAACACTTGGGCGCGGTTTCAACACTCAGGGGACACAGACATGGCGTCAGCTCAGGCAGGTCGCATCTCGTCGGTGCGGGACATCCTCTCGCACCCGCGCGGCGGACCCACGGTTCTGCGGATCGTGCTCGGCACGCACCTGCGCCGGCTGCGCGAGGCGAGTGGCATCACCCGGGAGGCCGCCGGTGACGCCATCCGCGGTTCGCACGCGAAGATAAGCCGCCTCGAACTGGGCCGGGTGGGCGCCAAGGAGCGTGACATCGCCGACCTGTTGACGCTGTACGGCGTGGTCGACGAGGAGCAGCGCGAGCAGTTCCTGGCGCTCGCCCGGCAGGCCGGCAAGCCCGGCTGGTGGCAGCGGTACAACGACGTGCTGCCGAGCTGGTTCGAGACCCTGATCGGCCTGGAGGAGGCCGCGTCGATGATCCGCACCTACGAGGTGCAGTTCATCCCCGGCCTGCTCCAGACGCCCGACTACGCCCGCGCCTGCATCCGCCTGGGGAACCCGCGGGCCACCGACCGCCAGGTGGAGCGCCGCGTCGAGCTGCGCATGGAGCGGCAGCGCCTGCTGACCAACGCGCACGCGCCCAAGCTGTGGGCCGTGGTGGACGAGGCCGCGCTGCGCCGCCCGCTCGGCGGCACCGACGCGATGCGCGCGCAGATCCGGCATCTGCGCGAGATGGCCGAACGGCCCAACATCACGCTCCAGATCGCGCCGTTCCGCCTCGGCGGACTGGCCGCGGCCGGCGGCCCGGTGACGATCCTGCGCTTCCTGGAGCCCGATCTGCCGGACATCGTCTACCTGGAGCAGCTCAACAGCGCGCTGTACCTCGACAAGCGCGAGGACGTCGA
The DNA here is from genome assembly GCF_031845365.1 of Streptomyces litchfieldiae. Lineage (NCBI taxonomy): Bacteria > Bacillati > Actinomycetota > Actinomycetes > Kitasatosporales > Streptomycetaceae > Streptomyces > Streptomyces litchfieldiae. The sequence continues at coordinate 192,638 of NZ_JAVREL010000009.1, read as the reverse complement.
GGACTACCTCGCGGTCATGGACAGCCTGTGCGCCACGGCCGAACCGCACGGCAAGACCGAGGAGTTCCTCGACGGGCTGCGGTTCCTCGAAGGGCTCAAGCGCAGCCTGTGACCTGGCCGTTCGCCCCGCCGCCCGGTGCGGACGGGGCAAGGACGGCGCCCCCGTCCGCACCGGGACGGGCGGCGGCTCACGGCTTGCGGGCCACGCCCCCGAACTCGATCCACTCCGTGGTCTGCTGCTTCGGGCCGAGCTCCGTGTCCGGCCGCCAGGTGCTGATCTCCACCAGCCCCGGCTCCAGCAGCTCCAGGCCCTGGAAGTACCGCCGGACATCCCGCTCTTCGCGCACCCGGCCCCAGTTCCCCCGGGTGCTCTCCAGCATGAAGTCCGTCAACTCCTTGCGGAGCACGGGGTCGTCGCTGACGAGCTGATTCATCACCAGGAAGCTCCCCGAGGGCAGCCGGTCGGCCACCCGGCGCACCAGCGCCCCCGGGTCGTCGGAGTCGGGAACGCAGTGCAGCACCGAAACGAACAGCGCGGCCACCGGCTCGGAGAGATCGATCAGCCGCTCCACCTCCGGGTGCGCGAAGATCGCCTCGGTGTCCCGGAAGTCGGCCTGGATCACAGCGGTGTTGTCGTTCTCCTCCAGCAGCGCCCGGCCGTGGGCCAGCACGATCGGGTCGTTGTCGATGTAGACCACGCGCGCTTCCGGATCCACCCGCTGGACTATCTGGTGCACGTTGTCCTGGGTCGGCAGCCCGGAGCCGTGGTCCACGAACTGGCGGATGCCGTAGTCCTCGGCCAGGATGCGGGCCGCGCGCTGGAGGAAACGGCGGTTGTTGATCGCCAGCGGGCGCGTGCTCGGCGCGGTGATCTCGATCTGCTCGAACGCCTCCCGGTCGGCGGCGTAGTTGTCCTTGCCGCCCAGGGCGTAGTCGTACATGCGGGCAACGCTCGGCACGTTGACATCGATGTCGGGGGACGCGTCCCCGCCGGTCTCGGTCATGCTGCCACTCTCTCCCTGTGTCCACGGGTGCTGACTGACCCGAATCTACCGAGCGCCACAGGTAATTGACTCTCCGTCGGCCAGCCCGATCGTATGCCCCGGGTGACGCGGCGTATGCCCAGGGTGACGCCGCCCCCTCAGCGCGGGTGCTCGGCCAGCCAGGCCAGCAGATCGGCGTACACCTCCTCCCGGTTCGTCTCGTTGAGGATCTCGTGCCGCGCGCCCGGATACGCCCGCCAGGCCAGATCCCGGGTCCCGAGATAGCGGAAGTCCTCCAGGAGTTCGTGCACCAGGTTCATGCCGACATGGCACGGGTCCTGGTCGCCGACCACGACGAGCACCGGGAGATCGGCGGGAATCCGCCCCTGCGCCGCCGGGTCGTTGATCTTCCGCACGCCCCGGACCCAGTCCAGCGCCAGTCCCGCGCTGAACGGGAAGCCGCAGCGCTCGTCCGCGACATAGGCGTCGACCGCCGCGGTGTCCCGGGACAGCCACTCGAAGCCGGTGCGGAAGGGATAGGGGTCGTTGAACGAGGAGAACAGCTCCGGCACGAACCCGGACGGCGCCGCCCGCCCGCCGCGCGCGATCTCCTCCTCCAGCCGCGCGATCGCCGCCTCCGGCTCGCACCCCGGCAGCGAGCGGAACGTGCCGCACAGGATCAGCCCGTCCAGCGCGCCGCCGTGCTCCTGCGCGTAGTCCCGGGCCAGTTGGGAGCCCATGCTGTGCCCGAACAGCACATGCGGCAGCCCCGGGAACCGGGCCCGCACCCGCTCGCCCACGGCGTGGATGTCCTCCACCACCGCCCGCCAGCCGGACTCGCCCACCACCCCCAGGCCGCCGGTGCCCGGGGCCGTGTCGCCGTGGCCGCGGTTGTCCGAGGCGATCACGGCGTAGCCGTGCGCGGCCAGCCGGCGCGCGAACGCGTCGTAGCGCCGGGCGTGTTCGGCCGCGCCGTGCACGAGCTGCACCCAGCCGCGCGGCGCGTCGCCGGCCGGCAGCCAGGTGTGGGTGGCTATCGGCACGCCGTCCGGCGCCGTCGTGAAGTCCAGGGTGACCGTTGCCTCCGGCTGGGTGCCCATGCTCATTCCTTGTCGGGGATCAGTGCCGCGGCCAGTATGGAACGCCCCGTCGCCGGGCGGACCTCTCCGGCTCCGGGGGCGTTCCCGAAAGGTGGTGTGCCCCCGCGCCCGGGGGTTACGCTCGCGGCATGCCCAGCGCCGCCTTGACCACCGCCGCTCCGACCACCGCCGCTCCGACCACCGCCGCTCCGACCACCGGCACCCCCGGCGTTGGCCCCCTGCTGCGGGAATGGCGGCAGCGGGCCGGGGTCAGCCAGCTCGACCTGGCGCTGCGCGCCGACTCCTCGGCCCGGCACATCAGCTTCATCGAGACCGGCAAGACCCGGCCCAGCCGGGAGATGGTGCTGCGGCTCGCCGAGCACCTGGACGTTCCCGTGCGGGAGCGCAACGCCCTGCTGGTGGCGGCCGGTTACGCCCCGGAGTACCCGGAGTCCTCGCTCGACTCCCCGGCGCTGGAGGTGCTGCGGCTGGGCCTGGACCGGTTGCTTGCCGGCTACGACCCCTACCCCGCGCTGGTCCTGGACGGCACCTACCGCGTGTGGGGAGCCAACCGGGGCGCCTCGCTCCTGCTCGACGGCGTCGCTCCCGAGCTGCTCGCCCAGCCGCTCAACGCGATGCGGATCACGCTGCACCCCCGGGGACTCGCTCCCCGCATCCTCAACTTCCAGGAGTGGCGCGGCCATCTGCTGGACCAGATGCGCCGCCAGTTGGCGCTGCTCCGCTCCGAGCCGCTGCGTGCCCTGTACGAGGAGGTCGCCGCCTACCCCGCGCCGCCCGGCGGCGACGAACGGGCCGGTGAACGCAGCCCGCTCGCCCTGCCGTTGATCGTCGGGATCAATGGCCGGCGGCTGTCGTTCCTCTCCACCATCGCCACGTTCAACACCCCGGTTGATGTGACGGTTTCGGAGCTAGCGCTGGAGACGTTCCTGCCGGCCGACGCGGAGACCGCGCGGCACCTGGCGGAACTGGCCGGGTAGCCGCGCGGCGGGGACGGGCGGCGATCAGCGCGGCACGGCCCGCAGCGCCGCGTACTGGGCCGCGGCGAGGGCGGCCACCACCAGGGCCTGCGCGGGGATCCACACGGCACCGGCCGTGCTGGGGCCCAGCCACAGGACCACGCCGGCCAGGCCGGCCACCGCCCAGGCGGCGTTCGCCTCGATGACGCACCGCACGGCGGTCACCGGGGGCTCCGGCCGGCTCGCCAGCCAGCCGACGCCGGCCGCGAACAGCAGCAGGAACGCCCCGACCCCGGCGATCAGCGCGGTGTCCAGGCCGAGCAGCCGGCCGACCGGGCCGGCGGCGGCGAGGTACGCCAGCGCGTTGCCGCCCGTGATGACGGCGTCGAGCGCCAGCCAGCGACGCAGCCGGAGCACGGGCGTGGTGGGCGTGGTGGTGAAGGCGAGTGCGGACATCGGTCATCAGCTCCTCGAAAGGACGGGTCCTGGCTGCCCCCACCCTCGCCTCGCCACGGGCCGGTCGTCGATGACGCGCGAGGTAATGGCCGCCGCGCGTGGGATCCTCCCGGTCGCAGCGGCACGGTCGGAAAAACACGTTGCCGCGCGTCGCCGGTGACCGGCAGCATCGCGGCATGCCGCCCTCACTCGACCCGCATGTGCTGGCCTACTACGAACAGGGCCGCGAGGACGCCCGCCTGGCCCCGGTGGCCGGCAACGAGGCTGATTCCCGGCTGGAGTTCTGGCGCACCCAGGACGTGCTGCGCCGGGCCCTGCCCGCGCCGCCCGCCCGGGTGCTGGACGTCGGCGGGGCCAGCGGACGGCACGCGGCGTGGCTGCGGGCGGATGGGTACGACGTCGAACTCCTCGACCCGGTACCGCTGCACGTCCGGCAGGCGCGGGCGAAGGGAATCCCGGCGCGGGAGGGCGATGCCCGCCAACTCCCCGAGGACGACGACTCGTTCGACGTGGTGCTGGTGCTCGGGCCGCTCTACCACCTGCCGGCACGGGCCGACCGCGTCCGGGCGCTGGCCGAGGCGCGCCGGGTTGTGCGGCCCGGCGGCCTGGTCGCCGCGGCCACGATCAACCGCTGGGCCGTGCTCCACGACGGCCTGCTCAAGGGTTTCTTCTTCGAGGCGCATCGCCGGGAGCACACCATGAAGGTGCTGCGGACGGGCCATCAGGACAGCAGCACCGACCTCTTCACCGTCGCGTACTTCCACGATCCGGCCGAGATCCCGGGGGAGTTCGCCGACGCCGGGCTGTCCCGCCCGGTGCCTCACGGCCTGGAGGGCGCGGCGTGGCTGACGGGCGGCATGCGGGAACGGCTCGACGACCCGGAGCAGCGCGCCGTGGTCCTGGACGCGCTGCGCGAGGTGGAGACCGAGCCGGCGCTGCTGGGCGTGAGCGGGCACGTGCTCACCACCGCCCGGGCCTGACCGGCCGGGTGCGCTCCCGGGCGGGGCGGGCCGGGTCAGCCGGAGATCCGGACCGGGCGCGTGTGTTCGTCCGGCGGGGCGGAGCGGATCAGCCGGACGAGCAGCTCCAGCCCGGCGCGGTCGACCGAGCGGGCCGTGGCGCTGAGCACGACGACCGCGGCCTGGCGCTCGGGGGCCACGGCGAGGAACGACCGGTAGCCGCCCGTTCCGCCGTTGTGGAAGAGGACGTGGTGACCGCCGTCCCGCGCCTTGAGGCGCAGGCCGATCCAGCCGGGGTGCACGGCCATGGCGTGGCCGACGCGATGGGACGTCTCGTGGGTGAGGGCGATGGCCTGGGTCAACGAGCCCGGCGCGTCGCCCAGTTGGGCCAGGGCGAACTTCAGCAGATCGGGCGCGGTGGAGTGCAGCCCGCCGGCGCCGGCGAGGGCGCCCATCCGCCAGCGCGGCCGGGGTCGGCCGGTGCGGGAGTGGCCCTGGGCGAGCCGTTCGGTGCGGTCGTCGTCCAGCACCACCCGGGTGTCGGCCAGGCCCAGCGGCTCGCAGATCTCGGACCGGATCAGCGCGTCGTAGTCGCGGCCCGTGTGCCGGGCCAGGGCGAGTCCGAGCAGCCCGGCCCCGAGATTGGAGTAGTGGTAGCGGCGACCCGGCACCGAGCGCAGGCGCGTGCGGGCCAGGCCGGCCAGCAGCGACTCCGGCGTGCAGTCGGCGTACGGGTCGGGCGGGGGAATCAGGGAACGCGGCATCATGCCGGCTGGCAGCCGGGGCAACCCCGAGGTGTGGCAGGCCAGTTGGCCCAGCTCTATGCGCCGGCCGCCGCGCTCCGGGACGGCCGTGCCGGGCGGCAGCAGTTCGCTCAGCGGCTGGTCGAGGGAGACGCCGCCGCGCACGGCGAGCCGGGCCAGCGCCAGCGCCGTGAACGTCTTGCTGACCGAGCCGATCTCGAAGACCGTGCCTGGATCGGCGCCGGCGAACTCGCAGGCGTCGTCCCGCACCGCACCGACGACGACCGCGCCGCGCCGCCCGTCGGTCAGGCGTCGCGCGATCTCGCCCACCTGGGCGTCCAGTTCCGTGTCCGTCGTCATGGTCATCAGTCCTCCTTGCGTCCGAGCAGCCGCCGGCCGCCGTACTTCTTGTGCACCGCCTGCTTGGTCACGCCGAGCGCGCCGGCGATGTCCGCCCAGCTCGCGCCGCCGTTGCGCGCGCGGCGCACCAGCACCGCCTCCTCCCGCTCCAGCCGCTGGCGCAGGCCGGCGGCGGCGCGCAGCGCCGCGAGCGGGTCGGCTTCCCCGGTGATCGGGGAGAGATCCACATCACCCATGGCGTCAACCTTGATTGACGCTGGCCGCCGATGTCAACCTAGGTTGACGCGAAAAGCGTATGAATCGGACCCCGCCTTGCTGTCGAATGCCGCTTCCGCCCAGGATGAACGCCTGCCGCGGGGCCGCGCCGGTGCGGCCCGCCCGGAAGGAGATGGTTCGTGGGAACGCGCGTGACGGTGGTCGGCGAGGCGCTGGTCGACCTCCTGTGGCGTACCGGCGCCCGGGAGTTGAGCGCGGTGCCCGGCGGCAGCCCGGCCAATGTCGCGGTGGGACTGCACCGGCTGGAGCGGCCTGTCACGCTGCTGACCGCCTGGGGCGACGACCCGCCGGGGGCGCTGGTGAACGACCACCTGGTGACCACCGGGGTGGAGGTGCGCCGGGTCCCGGCCGACTCGGCGCGCACCATCGTGGCCCTCGCCTACCTCGGCGCGGACGGCGCCGCCACCTATGACTTCCTCGCGGACTGGGCGCCGCTGGAGCTGCCGGTGCCCGAGGACACCACCGTGCTGCACACCGGATCGCTGGCCGTGGTGATCGAGCCGGGCGCGTCCCGGGTGCTCGATCTTTGCCGAAGGGAACGGGCGCGCGGCAGGACCGTCGCCGCCGACCTCAATGTGCGCCCCGCGGTGCAGCCCGACCGGGACGCCTACCGCGAGGTGTGCCTCCGGCTGGCCGGCGCCGTGGACGTGGTGAAGGCCAGCGACGAGGACCTGGCCTGGCTCTTCCCGGACCGTGAACCGGCCGTCGCCGCCCGCGCGTTGCTGGCCGCCGGGCCGCGCCTGGTCGTGGTGACCCTGGGCGCCGAAGGCGCGTTCGCGGTCACGGCGGAGGACGAGGTGCGGGTGGCCGCGCCGGTCGTCGACGTGGTGGACACGGTCGGCGCGGGGGACACCTTCCAGGCCACCCTGCTGGACGCCATCGCGGAAAACGGCGGCCCGCCGGCCGGCCGGGAGGCGCTGGCGGCCGTGCTCGCGCGTTGTGCCGAAGTGGCGGCGGTCACGTGTACTCGGGTCGGCGCCGATCCGCCCTACAGGGCGGAGCTCACAGGCATGTGACCGCCGTGTGTGGAACTTGAGATGGGCTTAACGGCTTGGAAACAGAAGCCCGGTGAGCGCGCGTCAGATCCGGTAAGGGACTCGGGGGGACGGTTGTCGCCCTGCGCTCTGATGATACGATCACCGGGCTTGCCAAACGAGCTGAGGGCGCGTAAGGCAGAAGGGTCAACCGATAATCAGCCGAGAGGGTTTCACCCCCTGAGGAGCATTATGCCGTCAATAGGGCATAGGGAGGCGCGGCGGCAGGCTGGCGGGCATGTGCCCCGCGAAGTACGGCCGACGGCTTCCTCCCAGGCTGAACGGGACCCATCGTCGTGTCAGGTCGACTGGTAGGGCGGATCCGCACGGGGGAAGTCGGATTCACGACCACGACCCCCTCACTTTTTGTACCTGGCGGTCTAGCTTGAAGAGAATCTTATGACCCAATACCTACAGGATCCAGCGCTCTGGGGTCTGATCGTTGGTACTCCCCTTGCCGCATCCGTCATTTACCGAGGACGCAAAGCAACTGCAAAGCTGCGCGCAGAGAAAGCCGAACTGGAAGCGCGCCACTTTGAGCTTGAAAGCAACTTTTCCGAGGCGGTCGAGGATGCTCGGCTCCGCGCCGAGGAAGGCACCAAGACTGCCCTGAAGTCCGCTATGCGGACGCTCCAGGGCCTGGCCAATGAACAACAGTTGGCCATTTCGAAGATCCAGGAGAAGTACGGGGACCAGGAGTACCTCCAGGACCTCCTGGAAATCGACCACATGAACTCGCAGTTCGGCCGGCGGGCGCAGTCCGTGGCCGTGCTGTGCGATGGATGGCTGGGCCGCCAGCGGACCGTTGCCTCGGTGTATGACGTGGCCCGCAGCGCCAAGGGCCGTATCCGGCACTTCACGCGCGTGGAGATCCGGTCGCAGACCAATTTCGCCGTCATCAGCCAGGTCGTCGAACCGGTCGCGCTGGTGCTCGCGGAGCTCCTGGACAACGCGACCAGTTACTCGTCGCCCGAGACCACGATCGACATCAACATCCGGACGGTTCCCAAGGGCGTCTGCGTCGTCATCGACGACGCCGGCGTCGGCATGAACGAGGAGGAGAAGAGCCGGGCCGCGCGGCTGCTGTCGGGTGAGCACCCGGTCAGCGTCACCGAGCTGGGCAACCCGCCGCAGTTCGGCTTCGCCGTCATCGGCGTGCTCGCCGCCCGCTACGGATTCAGCGTGTCCGTGGACTCGGCGTCCCCCTACGGGGGTGTGCGCGCCGTGGTCCTCCTTCCCCAGGAGCTGCTCACCAGCATGCCCGAACCGCAGAACCCGCCCGCGGCCGAGGTGCCCGCCCAGCAGGAGTCCCCGGAGGACGTGACGACGGCCGGCGGCCTGCCCAAGCGCCGGCGGAGAGGTGCGATCGCCATAGTGCCGGAGGCCGGCCAGGCCGCCGGTGGCGCACCCGCGCGGTCGAGCGAGGAAACCGCCTCCATCATGGGCGCTTTCCAGCGCGGCACGCAGTCCGGCCGCACCGCCGATCCGAGCAGGGAAGGGTATGAGGTCCAGTGAACACCGAACTCTCGTGGATGCTTGAGAGCGCGCTGGAGGTCCCGGGGGCGCGGCACGCGATTCTGGTCTCCGCCGACGGCCTGCTCATGGCCCGCTCCAAGGACGTCGACAAGGACCACGCGGACACCGTCGCCGCCGCGATGAGCGGGATGCAGTCCCTCAGCCGCACGGTCGCCGGCTTCAGCGGCGGCATCGCGATGCAGTGGCGGCAGACCGTCGTCGAATTCGACGGCGGCTGGGTCTTCCTCATCTCCGCCGGCGAGGGCGCGTACCTGGCCGTCTCGGCCTCCCCGAACGTCGACATGGCGGACATCACGTTCCGCATGCAGCAGCTTGTCGCCCAGCTCGGCAAGGCACTGACCACTCCACCTCGTGAGAACACGGGTATCCAGGCATGAGTGCACCTGATGAGCAGCCCGCCGAGTCTGTCGAATTAGTGCGACCGTATGTCATCACCAACGGCCGCGAAATCGCAGACGGCGACAGATTCGAGCTGGTCACGCTGATCACGGCCGCCGAACACCCGCACAAGGACCGACTTGACCCGGAGAAGCGCGGGCTTGTGGATCTCTGCGAGGGCGGATATCTCTCGGTTGCCGAGATCGCCGGTCACCTCCGGCTGCCGGTAGGCATTGTCAAGGTACTGCTGTCCGATCTCGCGGATGCGGGGTTCATCCACACCCGGGCACCCGTGCCGCGGGCTCAGCTCACCGACATTCAGGTCCTTCAGGAGGTGCTGGATGGTCTCCAAGCCCGTTTCGGGTGACGCGCGGCACCTGCACGACAATGTGCAGATCGCGGCCAAGATCCTGGTTGTGGGCCATTTCGCGGTCGGCAAGACGACGTTCATCGGCACGCTCTCCGAGATTCCTCCGCTGCGCACCGAGGAAAGGATGACGCAGGCCGGCGTGGACATCGACGACCTGAAGGGTGTCCGAGGCAAGACCACCACCACCGTGGCGATGGACTTCGGGCGCCTCACGCTCAACGACCGGCTGGTGCTCTACCTGTTCGGCACTCCGGGACAGCAGCGCTTCGTCCAGGTCTGGGAAGACATGAGCCGAGGGGCCCTCGGAGCCCTTGTGCTGGTCGATCCCCAGCGGCTGAAGGAATCCTTCGCCATCATGGACCTGGTCGAAAAGTACGGCATTCCGTACGCCATCGCCGTCAACAATTTCGACGGCAGCCCGACCCATTCCGAGGCGGAGCTGCGGGAAGCGCTGGATCTGCTTCCCGAAACGCCCGTCATCACATGCGACGCGCGGGACGAGAAGTCATCGGCCAAGGCGCTGGTGTCCCTCGTCCGCTATTTGCAGAGTCGCACCCGATAGGAGCAACCATGGACTCTCACTCTGACTTCGGGACGCCACCCCCCGGTTGCCCCGCTCATCAAGGCGGCCGTCCGCCCCAGGACGTCACCGTCCGAGTCCCCTTGTACGGACCTGAGTTCTCGGCCAACCCCCAGGCGTACTACGAGGCGTTGCGCGCCCAGGGCCCGGCCGCTCCCGTCGAGCTGGCGCCCGGCGTGGACGCCACCCTCGTGACCGACTACGCCGCGGCCCTGCAAGTGCTGCAGAACCCCGACGCGTTCACCCGGGACTCCCGCCGCTGGCGGGCCCTGGAGGAGGGCACCGTGCCGCCGGACAGCCCCGTGCTCGGCATGATGGGCTACCGGCCGAACGTCCTGTTCGCCGACGGTGCCGAGCATCTGAGGCTCCGTCAGGCAGTGGCCGACAGTCTGGCCCGGCTGGACGCCTACCGGGTGAGCCGCCACGTCGAGCGCGTATCCGCGTACCTGGTCGACTAGTTCAAGTACAAGGGCACCGTCGACCTGCTCGGCGACTACGCCAAGCCGCTGGCGTTCCTCGTCTTCAACGAGCTGTTCGGCTGCTCGGCGGAGATCGGCGACCGGCTGATCCACGGGTTCACCGGCATCTTCGACGGCATCGACGCCGAGGCGGCGAACCAGGAGCTGGCCGAGTGCCTGATGCAGCTTGTGGCGCAGAAGCGCGCCAAGCCCGGTGACGACATCACCTCCTGGCTGATGGAGCACCCGGCGAAGCTGTCGGACGTGGAGGTGCTCCACCAGATCACCATCCTCCTCGGCGCCGGCATAGAACCCGAGCGCAACCTCATCGCCAACGGCCTGCTCCTGATCCTCTCCGACGAGCGGTTCTTCGGCGGCCTGTACGGCGGCGGCCTGCTGGTCGAGGACGCGCTCAACGAGGTCCTGTGGAACTCGCCGCCCATCGCCAACTACGCCACGCACTTCCCGGTGCGGGACACCGATCTGGGCGGGGTGCAGCTCCCCGCCTACTCGCCGGTGCTGATCAGCTTCGCGGCAGCCAACACCGACCCCGTGCTCTCCCAGTCGCGGCAGATGCTCAGCAAGCGCGCACACCTCGCCTGGGGTGCGGGTCCGCACGCCTGCCCGGTCAAGGAGTCCGCCTCGCTGATCGCCACGGTGGCCATCGAGCGCCTGCTCAACCAGGTGCCGGACGTCGAACTGGCCGTCCCCGTGGAGAGCCTGGAGTGGCGGCCCGGCGTCTTCCACCGCGCCCTGGTCGCGCTGCCCGGCCGCTTCACGCCGCTGCAGCGTCCGGTCACCCCGGACACCGGTGCGGCGACCGGCCGTCCCGCGGAGAACGCCACCTCGTCCCGTGGTCAGGGCCGGCCCGAGCGGGGCCGTTGGTGGAGCTCGTTCCTCAACTGGTGGCGGGTGTGACGCACACGACTGACGCATATCCGCCTGGCATATGTATGAAAATCAGTGTATGGGGGTAAAGGTGCCGGAGGTCACGTCAACTGCTGAGCCCCACCCGGGTGACGCACAGTTATGTGGCCTCCCATGGCGGGCCTAAGAGGAGTATTTCGTGGAACTTGCTGAAGGCGTTACGGCGATCAATCCACGTTCCATCGTCTCCCTGATATCGCGTCTACGCGCGTCGCGAGGACAGGCAGATCCCTATCCGATTTATGAGGAACTCCGGTCCATGGGAGATGTCGTTCCAGCACCCTGGGGCGCGCATCTCCTGACCACGTTCGACGTCTGCGACCAGGTGCTGCGCGGCAAAACCTGGTTGGCGCTCGACAGCGACTGGCGCGCACGTCAGGAGGCCGGCAGCCGCTGGACCTCCCCCTCTTCGGAGGAGTTGGGGCATGTGCTCCAAGGGCTCAATCCCCCGGAGCACACCCGGCACCGCAGGTCCGTCGGGAACATCTTCGACAGAAAGACCCTGCACCGGCTGCGCGGCCCGCTGACCCGCATCGTCGATCGCCTTCTCGACGATCTCGCCGAGAAACTCCGCGACGGTGAGGCTGACTTCTCGGCCGTGGTGAGCGAGGAACTCACCATTGCCGCCATGGGGCACTGGCTGGGAATTCCCGAGGCGGATTACGCCACCGTCCGCTCCTACAGCCACGCGCATCTCTACGCGCAGGAACTCCTGCCCTCGCCCAGCCAATTGGTGTCCGCCAACGCCGGAATGCGCGGCATGCGGCATTACTTCACCGGTCTCGTTCGCGACCGCCGGGCCAATCTGGGGGACGATGTCCTCTCCGGCTGGATCAGGGCCTGGGATCTGCTGGAGCCGGACCGCGAGGTGGCCGACGAATCGGTGTACTACCTCGCGATGTTCATCACCGGGGCGGCCCTGGAGACCACCTCCACCCTGCTGTCGAACCTGGTGCTGATCTTCGATCAGCACCCGGACCAGCGGGACTGGTTGCGCGAGAACCCGCACCGTGTGCCCGAGGCCGTCGAGGAGGTCCTGCGCTACGACGCGCCGGTGCACGTCACCACGCGCGTCGCCGGCGAGGACACGATGCTCGGCGGGGTCCTGATCAAGCGTGACGAGATCGTCCACGCGCTGATCGCCTCCGCCAACCACGACCCCTCACGCGTCCCCGACGCGGACGTCTTCGACATCCGCCGGTCCTCCCCGAGCCTCAGCCACCTCGCGTTCGGCGGTGGGGTTCACTACTGCATCGGGGCCGGACTCGCCCGCCTGGAGGGCCAGGTGCTGCTCGAGAGCCTGCTCAGGCGCTTCCCCCGGCTGCGGCTCAGTCAGCCGCCGGTCTGGGAGCCCCGGGTGGCCTTCCGGCGCCTGTCCGCCCTGCACGTCGTGGAAGACTGACGCCGGGATGGCGCTCTATCGGGAATTCAAGACGCTCGCGGTCGGCCAGGACGGCCATGTTTTGCATGTCCGCTTCAATGTGCCGGAGTCCGGAAACGCCATCACCCAGGACGTTCTCAATGAACTCCTGACGGTGCTCGGCGCGGCCCGTGACGACACCGATATCCGCGTACTCGTGCTCTCCGGCGCGGGCGAGGACTTCTGCCTGGGCGGAGATCTCCGCGAATACGACGCCCTCCTGGCCGAGGACCCGGCCGGCGCGGGGATCGCCACGCTCGGCGCCAAGGCCCGCCAAGTCTGCGATGCCCTGGCCACCGCCGACCTGGTCACCGTCGCCCGGCTGCACGGCCGGGTGGTCGGCGCCGGGCTGGCCCTCGCCCTCTTCTGCGACCTGCGGGTGGGCTCCGACACCAGCCGCTTCCGCATGCCGGAGCTCGCGGTGGGCATCCCCATGGCCTGGGGCGGCGCGGTGGCCCGGCTCCTCCAGGAGGCCGGCGCGGCCCGCATCCGCGAACTGCTGCTGCTGGGCACGAGCTTCGACGCGGTGACGGCCCGCGACCTGGCGGTGCTGCACCGGATCGCTCCCGAGCACGAGCTGGACCAGGTCATCCGGGAGTGGACCGGCCCTCTGGTCCGGCGTTCCCCGGTCGCGCTGCGTGTGACCAAGGCCCTGCTGAACTCCTACGCGGCGGCCTCCCGGCTCGCCGACGCCTCGATCGTGGAGGGGGAGCTCCTCGCCGCCGCCCTCGCCGCCCGCAACCGCACGCGCCACGAGATCTAGGGCCTGTATCGAGTTCCCGCCCGGGCCCGCGACGCCAGTCACGGCACCTCGCCGCTCCCCCAGACTCCGTCTGGGAGGTGCCCCCAGCCGAATCGCGCGAATACGGCCGGGTATGAGCTGCGATCCGGTGCCTTGCTGGGGGTACCTCCCAGGCCCCCAAGGGCCTGGGGGGGCACCGCGTCTGACGCCGCGGGCTGATCCGACCGGGAACTCGATACAGGCCCTAGACGGCGCGCGAACAGCGGGAGCGGAGTCCGGGGCGGGGGGTGCCGCGCCGGCTCCCGGCGCGGCTCAGCTCTCCTCGTCCTCCAGCCGGAAGCCGACCTTCAGGCCCACCTGGTAGTGCTCCACGGCGCCGTTCTCGATGTGGCCGCGCACCTCGGTCACCTCGAACCAGTCGAGCTGGCGCAGCGTCCGCGCGGCCCTGGCGATGGCGTTGCGGATCGCGTCGTCCACACCCTCCTTCGAGGAACCGACGATCTCGGTCACCCGGTAGATGTGCTCGCTCATGCTGGCCTCCCGGAGTACGGGGCGTGTGTGTCCACCTACCACCGTGTCCCAGGGCGGCGCGTTCCGCGAACGCGCGCACGGGGATTGACCGCCGGCTGATCGCGGTGGCACCGTTCGCGCGCCGGTGTTTTAACGATTCAAGGGGTGGCGGTCACCATGGCACCGATCGGAAGACGAGCGTTGATCGGCGCGGCCGGGGCCGCCGTCGTCCCGCTGGCGGCCGGCCCCGCAGACGCCGCCGGGGGAGCCGGGGGAGCGGCCCCGCCGAAGGGACTGCGGCTCAACGAGATCTGGGCGCACGACCCCTGGATCACGGCCCACCGGCCCAACCGCACCTACCACCTCTACGTCCGCAACCTGGCGGACAACACCGGCATCCCCGGCACCGGCACCGTGATGTACCGCAGCCGGGACCTGGTCTCCTGGCAGGGGCCCTACTCGGTGTTCACGGTGCCCGGTGACAACTGGGCGACGGATGGGGGATGGGTCTGCCTTTCGGGTCTCCGTGGATCAGGGAGCGGCGTCAGATGCGGTCAATCGCAAGGCGCCGGATCGCAGCTCATACCCGGCCGTACTCGCGCGATTCGGCTGGGGGCACCTCCCAGCGTTAGCTGGGGGAGCAGCGAGTGGCCGTAGCTGGCGTCGCGAGCCCGCGGAGATCCGAAAGGCAGGCCCCAGCGCCCGAGGTGCACGCCCACGCCGGGAAGTGGTACCTCTTCGTCACCCTGCACGACGAGGCGCAGACGCTGGCCGAGCCCCCGGAAGTGCTGATCACCACCTACCGGCGCGGCACCGCCGTCGCGGTCGCCGACTCGCCCTACGGCCCCTTCCGGCTGCTGGACGCCGAACGCCCCCAGACCCCGGACGCGTTCATGGCGCTGGACGGCACGCTCTGGGTCGAGGACGGGGTGCCCTGGCTCGTCTACGCGCACGAGTGGATCCAGCGCCTCGACGGCACCATGGAGGCCGTTCGCCTCAGCCCCGACCTGAGCCGTTCCGAGGGCGAGCCGCTGCACCTGTTCAAGGCGTCTTACGCCCCCTGGCTGGGGGAGCGCATCACCGCCGACGACCGCGCGCTGCCCCCGTACGTCACCGACGGCCCCGAGCTCTTCCGCAGCCGGACGGGCGAACTGCTGATGCTGTGGTCCACCTATCTCGGCCTGGCCGGCACGCAGGGGTATGTGCAGACCCAGGCCCGGTCCGTCTCCGGCCGGCTGGCCGGCCCCTGGGAACTCGCGCCGGTGCTGGTCGGTGACAACGCCGGGCACGGCATGCCGTTCCGCGCGTTCGACGGCACCCTGCTGCTCGTGGTGCACCGCCCGTTCGGCTCCCCGGCCACCCGCGCCAAGCTCTACGAACTCCACGACGCCGGCGACCGTTTCGACCTCGGGCGCCGCCGGACCGATCTGGACGGTGGCGACTGACCTGGCGATGCTACCCTCGCACGGGGCCGTGACTGGCGCGTCTGGATGGGATGAACCATCGGGGAGCGGCCCTGTCGAGCGACAGAGCCGTGCGCCTGGGCCGTCGCGACGTCACGTCAAGGAGGCCCCTGTGAGCGAATCCGCCCGCACGACCGAGTCGACCGCCTTTCGCAGCGGTCTGGAGGTGATCCGCGGCATCGAGCCGCGCGTCGCCGACGCCATCGGAGCCGAGATCGAGGATCAGCGCGCGTCCCTCAAGCTCATCGCCAGTGAGAACTACGCCTCGCCGGCCGTGCTCCTCGCCATGGGGAACTGGCTCAGCGACAAGTACGCCGAGGGCACCATCGGCCGCCGCTTCTACGCGGGCTGCCGCAACGTCGACACCGTCGAGTCCGTGGCCGCCGAGCACGCCCGCGAGCTGTTCGGCGCCCGCCACGCCTACGTTCAGCCGCACTCCGGCATCGACGCCAACCTCGTGGCCTTCTGGGCGGTCCTCGCCGCCCGCGTGGAGTCCCCGGCCCTGCAGCGCGCGGGCGTCCGCCAGGTCAACGACCTCACCGAGGAGGACTGGGCCGCCCTCCGCCGCGACCTGGGCGGCCAGCGCATGCTCGGCATGTCCCTGGACGCCGGCGGTCACCTCACGCACGGCTTCCGGCCCAACATCTCCGGCAAGATGTTCCACCAGCGCAGCTACGGCACCAACCCCGAGACCGGCCTCGTGGACTACGACGCCGTGCGCGCCGCCGCCCGGGAGTTCCGCCCGCTGATCCTCATCGCCGGCTACTCCGCCTACCCCCGCCTGGTGAACTTCCGCGTCATGCGCGAGATCGCCGACGAGGTCGGCGCCACCCTCATGGTGGACATGGCCCACTTCGCGGGCCTCGTCGCCGGCAAGGTCCTCACCGGCGACTTCGACCCCGTCCCGCACGCCCAGATCGTCACCACCACCACCCACAAGTCCCTGCGCGGCCCGCGCGGCGGCATGGTGCTGTGCGACGACTCGCTCGCCGACCAGGTCGACCGCGGCTGCCCGATGGTGCTCGGCGGCCCCCTCCCGCACGTGATGGCGGCCAAGGCCGTCGCCCTCGCCGAGGCCCGGCAGCCGAGCTTCCGCGACTACGCCCAGCGCATCGTGGACAACTCCCGCGCCCTGGCCGAGGGCCTGCTGCGCCGCGGCGCCCGCCTGGTCACCGGCGGCACGGACAACCACCTCGCGCTGATCGACGTCTCCGGCTACGGCCTCACCGGCCGCCAGGCCGAGGCGGCGCTCCTGGAGTCCGGCATCGTCACCAACCGCAACGCCATCCCCCAGGACCCCAACGGCGCCTGGTACACCTCCGGCATCCGCATCGGCACCCCCGCGCTGACCACGCGCGGCCTGGGCACCGCCGAGATGGACGAGGTCGCCGAGCTGATCGACACCGTGCTGTCCCGCACCACGCCGGGCACCACCAAGAGCGGCCAGCCCTCCAAGGCCACCCATGTGCTGGAGGACGGGATCGCCAAGCAGGTCGCCGGGCGCGCCGCGGACCTGCTCGCCAAGCACCCGCTCTACGGGGAGATCGATCTCACCTGAGCCTCCCGCTGCGCCACCCGCACACCACCCCCGCCACCGCGGCGGAGGCCGAGGCGATCCAGCTCGGCCTGCGCCGGCACACCGTGCTGGACGGTTCCGGGCCCGCGCCCGGGGCGCCCGGCACGGTGGCCGGCGTCGACGTGGCGTACGACGACGGCCGTGATCTCGTCGCGGCCGCCGCCGTCGCCCTGGACGCCGTCACGCTGGAGGTCGTCGACCGGGCCACGGCGGTGGGCCCGGTGGCCTTCCCCTATGTGCCCGGACTGCTGGCCTTCCGCGAACTGCCCGCCGTGCTCGACGCCCTGGGCCGACTGCGGCGCACCCCCGACCTCGTCGTGTGCGACGGGTACGGCATCGCCCACCCGCGCCGCTTCGGCCTCGCCAGCCACCTCGGGGTGCTCACCGGCCTGCCCACGATCGGCGTCGCCAAGAATCCGTTCACCTTCCGCCACCAGCCGCCCGCGCCCCACCGCGGCGCGTTCACCCCGCTCCTCGACGGCGACACCGAGGTGGGCCGCGCCCTGCGCACCCGCGACGGCGTCAAGCCGGTGTTCGTCTCCCCGGGCCACCGCGTCACGCTGGACGGCGCCTGCGCCCACGCGCTGGACCTCGCCACGCACTACCGGCTGCCGGAGACCACCCGGCAGGCGGACCGGCTCTGCCGTCAGGCGCTGAGCGCAGCCTGACCCCGACCCGCGTCCGCCAGCACCGTCAGCGCGCGGTCCACATCGGCGGCCGAGTTGTAGAGGTGGAACGAGGCGCGCAGATTGCCGCCGCGCGCCGCCATCCGCACCCCGGCCGCCTCCAGCGCCGCCGCGGCCCCGCCCAGCCCCGGCACCGCCACCACCGGCGAGCCGCCGGGCACCGGCGTCAGCCCCAACTCGGCCAGCCCCGCCCGGAATCGACGGGCCAGTTCCAGATCGTGCGCGGCGATCCGCGCCCGGCCCAGCTCCGCCACCAGGGACAGCGACCGCGCGGCGGCCACCCACGACAGGAACGCCGGGCTCTCGTCGAACCGCCGCGCGCCGGCCGCGAGCACCGCCACCGGCCCATAGGTGCTGTTCCACGGCTCCTCGCCCGCCACCCAGCCGGCGTGCAGCGCGCGCAGCCCGCCGCCGTCCGGGGGCACGGTCAGGAACGACGTGCCGCGCGGGCACAGCAGCCACTTGTACGCCGCGCACACCGTGAAGTCGAAGTCCGCCGCCGACACCGCCGACCAGCCGGCCGCCTGTGTGAGATCCACCAGCGTCCGCGCCCCGTGCCGCCGCGCCGCCTTCGCGATCGCCGGCAGATCGGCGTCCCGCCCGTCCAGCGACTGCGTCGCGGAGACCGCCACCAGCGCCGTTCTCGGCCGCACCTCGCCCGCCAGCTCCGTCAGCGGCACCGCCCGCGTCACCAGCGTCCCGCGCTGCGCGAACGGCGTGACCAGCGAGCTGAACTCGTTTTCCGCGAAGAGGACTTCGGAGCCGGGCGGGAGCGAGGCCGCCACCAGCGCGGTGTGCGCGGCGACCGTCGCGCCGACCGCCACGCGCTCGGCGGGCACCCCGGTCAGCCGCCCGAACGCCGCGCGCGCCGCGGTGACCGCCGCGAAGTAGCTCTCCGTGTCCACCCGGCCGTCGCCCATCCCCGCGACCGCCTCCCGCAGCGCGGCGACGGAACGGGCCGGCAGCAGCCCGTGCGCGGCGGTGTTGAGATAGGTGGTTCGCGGTGCGTATTCGTCCGGCGACAGTGGGTCCACGAGAACTCCTCGGGTAGCGCGGAGCGCCACGGCTTCGCTACAGTCTGACATCACGCCGTCCGGGTGGCGGGCGGGTCCACGCGAACGCCGTCGGCCCGTTTCCCGCATCCTTCCCGGCACGGCACCGGCACGTGCGTGGGTCACCCGGCGGCCGTCCGGGAGGTGCCCCCGAGGGACCGGGAGGGAACGGTGCGGTACCGCAGGTCCGTGCAGGACACGCACGCGCGACGCCCCGGGAGCCCGCCCCGGTGAAACCGCTCGAACCGACCGACCCCCGCCGCATCGGCGGCTACCGGCTACTGCGCAGGCTGGCCCGGGGCCGAACGGGCCTGGTCTACCTGGCCACTTCGCTCGGCGGCACCCCGACCGCCCTCAAGGTGATCGACCCTCAGCACTCCCGGGCCCCGGGCTTCCGCGCCCGTTTCGAACGCGATGTCGCCGCCGCCCGGCACGTGACCGCGCGCGGTTTGGCCACCGTTCTGGCCGCCGACACCGCCGGTACCACGACCTGGGCGGCCCACCCCTATGTCCCCGGCCCGCCGCTGCCCGAGGTACTGGCCGCCCATGGCCCGCTGCCGCCGCGCGCGACGCGGCTCCTCGGCGCCCGGCTGGCCGAGGCGCTCGGTGCCGTCCACGACGCCGGGCTCGCGCACCGCGACGTCCGGCCCGGGCATGTGCTGCTGATGCCGGACGGCCCGGTGCTGACCGGGTTCGGCGGCAGCGGCACCCGGACCGGCCAGCCCGGCTACCTGTCGCCGGAACAGGCCCGCGGCGTCGCCCTCTCCCCGGGGCCGGCCGACGACGTGTTCGCCCTCGGCTGCGTCCTGGCCCACGCCGTCACCGGCCGCCCGCCGTTCGGCCGCGGCACCGACCAGGAGCTGCTGCTGCGCGCCCTGACCGAGCCGCCCGACCTGGCCGATGTGCCGCGCAGCCTGCTGGAGGTCGTCCAGGCGTGCCTGCACCGGGACCCGGTGCCGCGGCCCACCGCCGCCGACCTGCGCGCCGAACTCGACCTGCCCGCCGCCGACGGCCGGCTCCCGGACCCGGTCGCCCGCCGCGTCGCGGCCCGCGTCGCCGCCCCGCTGCCCGAGCCCCATCCCGAACGGCCGCCGCCCGCGCCCGCCCCCCGCGCCGCGCCCCCGGAGCCAACCCTGGTGCGCCGCCGGGGCGTTCTGGTCCTCGGCGCGGCCACCGCGGTGGGCGTCGTCGGGGTGCTGGCCGGCCGGGAGTTCCTGGACGCCCGGCGGGGCGGCGCCACCGCGCCGGCCGACGCCGGCTACGCCATCGGCCTGCACACCGACCTCACCGGCAGCCGCGCGCACTTCGGGCGCGGCCAGGAGCGCGGCGTCACCATGGCCGTCGAGGAGCTGAACAAGCTCGGCCGACTGCCGTTCGCGTTGCGGCTCCTCCCGGTGGACGACCGCGGCGATCCGGACCTCGCCGTCGCCGCCGCCCGGCAACTGGCCGCCGACCGCTCGGTGCTGGCCGTGATCGGGCCCACCGGCGACGAGGTCGCGGGGGTGGCCGCGGACATCTACGCCGAGGCCGGGGTGCCGCTGCTCGCCCTGTCCGTCGGCAGCTTCGGCTCCCGGGAGGAGTACGGCACGCTGCTGCACGCCCGGCCCGACGTCGGTTACACCGGCCTCGTCATTCCCGGCTATGTGACGGACGGCCTCGGCGCCCACCGTGTGGGCCTGATCGACGACCGCGCCGCCGACACCTACAGCTCCCTGACGACGCGCGCCGTGAGCGGCGCGATCGACCGTGCCCGGATCGAGCTGCTGCCGCGCGTTGTGCCCGTCGGCACCGAGGACTTCACGCCCGTCGCCGCCGAGTTCGCGGACGCGGACATCGACGTGGTCGTCTACTGCGGCTTCGCCCGGGGCGCGGGGCGGCTCGCCCGCGCGCTGCGCGAGGCGGGCTTCACGGGCCGGGGCCTGGCCACCCAGGAGGCGCTGGGCCCGGTCTTCCTGCGGGAGGCGGGGGACGCGGCGGAGGGCTGGCTCTTCGTCGCGACCTACACCGACCCGGGTGGCGAAGAGGCCGGCCAGGGCTTTGTGTCCGTGCACCGGGAGCGGTTCGGCTCCGCGCCCGGGCCGTACGCGGCCGAGGGGTACGACGCCGCCCGCATGCTCGTGGACGCCATGCGGGGCGCGGCCGAGGAGGGCGCCCGGCTGACCCGTGCCGGGCTGCTGTCCCGGCTGCGGGGCGCCCGGTACCACGGTGTGGCCCGGGAGTTGGCGTTCGACGCGGCGGGGCACTACGCCGGCGAAGGCCCGATGGCCTATCTGTACGAGGCGGAGTCGGGCGAGTTCCGGTTCCGCGGGCCCGTCCCGTCCCCCGGCACCTGAATCGCCAACGCCTGGGTGTACGACGGGAGATGACACCTACTCATGAGACTCGTAGGAGCATGGTGACCGAGGACGCCGCACCGCCGCCGCAGCGGTCCGGGGGGCCGGTGATCGACACGTCGGTGCCGCATTCGGCGCGCATCTGGAACTTCTGGCTGGGAGGCAAGGACTACTACGAGGCCGACCGCGTCATGGGCGAGCGGATCCTCGCGCACTTCCCGGAGATCGTCGAAAACGCCCGCGCCAACCGGTACTTCCTCTGCCGCGCCGTCCGGTACCTGGTCGGCACGGCGGGCATCCGCCAGTTCCTGGACATCGGCACCGGGCTGCCCACCGTCGACAACACCCATGAGATCGCCCAGCGGCTGGCCCCGGAGTGCAGGATCGTCTACGTGGACAACGACCCGCTGGTGCTGGCCCACGCCCGGGCCCTGCTGACCAGCACGGCCGAGGGCGCCACCGACTACCTCGACGCCGATGTGCGCGACACCGACGCCATCCTGGCGAGGGCCGCGCGGACGCTGGACCTCTCCCGCCCGGTCGCGCTGATGATGCTGGGCGTCATGCAGTTCGTCGAGGAGGACGGCGAGGCGTACGCGACCGTGGCCCGGCTGCTCCAGGCGCTGGCGCCCGGCAGCCACCTCGTGCTGTCCCACCCCAGTAACGCCCTGCGCGGCGAACGGATGGAGGAGGGCGTGCGGCAGTGGAACGCGGGCGGCGGCTCGCCCCGGATCGTGCTGCGGACCCAGGCGGAAATCTCCGGGCTCTTCACCGGACTCGAGCTCCTGGAGCCCGGCGTGGGGTCCACCGGCCTGTGGCGTCCCGACCTGCACGACTCGGGCCCGCCGTACGCGGGCGACGACTTCGGCGGCGTGGCCCGGAAGGTGTGACCGGCCCGGTCACCGCGGCGGGCGGTCCCGCACCGGAATCCAAGGTGATCACGGCGGGGTTGGGCGCCCGGTAGGTTGCTCGCGGAGGTTCACATGGCTGAGACGAAGAGACAGACCGTCCGCGACCTCAGGCGCGCCAACCGCGCGGCGCTGCTGCGGCATCTGTACTTTCACGGTCCGCTGAGCCGGCATGAGCTGGGGCTGGCCACCGGCCTGAGTTCCGGCACCGTCAGCAACGTCACGGCCGATCTGCTCGCCGACGGGCTGCTGTGCGAGGCCGGCTCCGTGGAGTCCGACGGCGGCCGGCCGCGCACCCTCCTGCGCGTCGACCCCGACTGCGGGCGGCTGATCGGCGTCGATGTCGGCGAGACCCGGGTCCGGGTCGAGCTGTTCGACGTGGCCCTCCGCGAACTGACGCGCGCCGAGCACCTGTTGCCGGACGAGGGGCACGACGTCGAGCTGGTCGTGCGGCACATCGGGGCGGGCGTCGCCGCCGTCCTGGAGGCCGCGGACACCGGCCCCGACCGGCTGCTCGGGGTGGGCGTGGGGGTGCCCGGCATCGTGGAACGGGGCGCGCCCGGCGGCGCGGGCGCGATCGTGCACGGCCAGACGATCGGCTGGGACGCCGTTCCGCTGGAGGCGCTGCTGCGGTCGGCGGTGGATCTCCCGGCGCGGGTGCCGTTCCTCGTCGGCAACGGCGCCCGGACGTTCGGGCAGGCCGAGATGTGGTTCGGCGCCGGGCGCGGCTCGCGGGACGCCGTCATAGCGCTGCTCGGCTCCGGCGTCGGCGCCTGCATCGTGACCGGCGGGGTGCCGTACGGCGGCGCGGACAGCGCGGCCGGCGAGTGGGGCCACACCACGCTGCGGGTCGGCGGCCGGCGCTGCCGCTGCGGCGCGCGCGGCTGCCTGGAGGCGTACGTCGGCGCGGGCGCGCTGCTGGAGCGCTGGGCGGAGGCCGGGGGCGAGGTGGCCGGCGCCGGTCAGGAGGCGGCGCTGGCCGCGCTGCTGGCCGCGGCGCAGGCGGCGGACGAGCGGGGCGTGCGGCTGCTGGAGGAGACCGCCGAATACCTTGGCGCGGGCATCGCCGACCTGGTGAACCTCTTCAACCCCGAGAAGATCGTGCTGGGCGGCTGGGCCGGCCTGCTCCTCGGCCCTCACCTGCTGCCCGCCGTGCGGGAGGCGGCCGACGCCTACGCCTTGCGGCACCCGGCCGGCCGGACCACCATCGAGCTGGGGCGGCTGGGCCCCGACGCGGTCACCGTCGGCGCCGCCACGCTGCCGCTGGCCGACTTCCTGGCGCGCGGCGGATGCCCGGAGGCGGCGGCGGGCGCGTCGCCCCGCTGACCCGGGCCCGGCCAGGCGGACTTGTAAAAAGTGGAACGTGTTCTTAATCTCGCCCCTGTCACCGCACTGCCGCGACGCGCCTGGGGGCCTGATGACGACAGCGACGGAGCCGGGCGACGGCCCGCTGGCCGGCGTGCGCGTGGTGGAGCTGGCCGGCCTCGGCCCCGGCCCGTTCGCCGCGATGCTCCTGGGCGACCTGGGCGCCGACGTCGTCCGGGTGGACCGGCCCGGCGGGTCCTGGCCGGCGACCGATCCGGCCGGTGACCTCACCAACCGGAACAAACGATCGCTGCTGCTCGACCTCAAGTCCCCGGACGCGGCCGGGCTGGTGCTCGAACTGGCCGCCCGCGCGGACGTGTTCATCGAGGGGTTCCGGCCCGGCGTCGCCGAACGCCTCGGCGTCGGCCCCGGGCCCTGCCACGAGCGCAACCCCCGGCTCGTCTACGCGCGCATGACCGGTTGGGGCCAGGACGGGCCGCTCGCCGACCGCGCCGGACACGACATCGGCTATCTGGCGATCTCCGGCGTCCTCGGCATGACCGGCCCGGCCGAGGGGCCGCCCGTGGCGCCCGCCAATCTGCTGGGCGACTACGCCGGCGGCTCGCTCTACCTGGTCGTCGGCGTGCTCGCCGCCCTGCACCACGCCCGCGCCACGGGCCGCGGTCAGGTCGTCGACGCCGCCATCGTGGACGGCGCCGCCCACCTCGGCACGATGATCCACGGCCTGCTCGCCGCCGGCGCCTGGCGGGACCGCCGCGCGGCCAACCTGCTGGACGGCGGCTGCCCCTACTACGCCGTGTACGGCACGGCCGATGGCGACCATATGGCGGTGGGCGCGCTGGAGCCGCGTTTCTACGCCGAGTTCGTCCGGCTGCTGGGCGTCGAGGACACCGCACCCGACCGCGACGACCCGGCCAACTGGCCCGCGCTGCGGGAGATCTTCGCCCGGCGCTTCGCCGGCCGCACCCGCGCCGAGTGGACGGAGGTCTTCGCCGGTTCGGACGCCTGCGTGGCCCCGGTTCTCTCGCTGCGCGAGGCGCCCCGGCACCCGCACCTGGCCGCCCGCCGCACCTTCGCCGAGCACGGCGGCGTCACCCAGCCGGCGCCCGCGCCGCGCTTCTCGGCCACCCCGGCGGCGATCCGCCGCGGGCCGGCTATCCCGGGCGCGGACGCCGCCGCGATCGCCCGCGACTGGGACCTGCCGGCCGACCACGCACGACGACTCGTCACGGGCGACTCGTGAAGACGGAGGAGACGCGATGAAGCGGATGAAGCGGCAGATCTTCACCCTGGACCACGAGGCGTTCCGCGAAACGGTGCGCACGTTCCTGGCCAAGGAGGCGGCGCCGCACTACGAACGCTGGGAGCGCGACGGCATCGTCTCCCGCGACGCCTGGCTGGCGGCCGGCCGGCAGGGGCTGCTCGGCCTCGCGGTCGAGGAGGGGTACGGCGGCGGGGGAGCGGCCGACTACCGCTACAGCGCCGTCCTGGGCGAGGAGTTCGCGCGCGCGGGCGCCCGCGGGTTCGCGGTCACGCTGCACAACGACGTGATCGGCCCCTATCTCACCTCGCTGGCCACCCCCGCGCAGAAACGGCGCTGGCTGCCCGGGTTCTGCTCCGGCGAGTTGATCTCGGCCATCGCCATGACCGAGCCGGGCGCCGGATCCGACCTCCAGGGCATCCGCACCACCGCCACCGACGCGGGCGACCACTGGCTGCTCAACGGCGCCAAGACGTTCATCTCCAACGGCATCCTGGCCGACCTGGTGGTCGTGGTCGCCCGCACCACCCCCGAGGGCGGCGCCCGGGGCCTGAGCCTGCTGGTCGTCGAGCGCGGCACGCCCGGCTTCGAACGCGGGCGGAACCTCGACAAGATCGGCCAGAAGGCGCAGGACACCGCCGAGTTGTTCTTCGACGACGCCCGGGTGCCGAAGGAGAACCTGCTGGGGCGGCTGCACGGCGGGTTCGGTCATCTGATGGACCATCTGCCGCAGGAGCGGCTGACCATCGCCGTCGGCGCGATCGCGGCGGCCGAGCACCTGCTGGACATCACCGCGCGCTACGTCAAGGAGCGCGAGGCGTTCGGCCGCCCGCTGGCCAAGCTCCAGCACGTCCGCTTCGAGATCGCGGAGATGGCCACCGAATGCGCCGTCACCCGCGCCTTCGTCGACCGGTGCATCGCCGACCACGCCGCGGGCGGGCTGGACACCGAGCACGCGTCGATGGCCAAGTGGTGGGCCACCGAGCTCCAGAAACGGGTGGCCGACCGCTGCCTGCAACTGCACGGCGGCTATGGGTACATGACGGAGTATCCGGTCGCCCGCGCCTTCACCGACGGACGGATCCAGACCATCTACGGCGGCACGACCGAGATCATGAAGGAGATCATCGGCCGGTCGTTCCTCACGGACTGAGACGAGGGTCCGAGAACCAGGAGACACCGTGAGTCCAGAAGCCTATGTGTACGAGGCGATCCGCACCCCGCGCGGGCGGGGCAAGGCCGACGGCGCGCTGCACGGCACCAAGCCCATCGACCTCGTCGTCGGCCTCATCCACGAACTGCGCCGCCGGCTGCCGACGCTGGATCCCGCCGCCATCGACGACATCGTGCTCGGCGTGGTCAGCCCGCACGGCGACCAGGGGTCCGACATCGCCAAGATCGCCGCCATCGCCGCGGGCCTGCCCGACACCGTGGCCGGCGTTCAGGAGAACCGCTTCTGCGCCTCCGGCCTGGAAGCCGTCAACATCGCGGCGGCCAAGGTCCGTTCGGGCTGGGACGACTTGATCCTGGCGGGCGGCGTGGAGTCCATGTCCCGCGTCCCCATCGGCTCCGACGGCGGCGCCTGGGCGATGGATCCGATGACGAACGCGCAGGTGGGGTTCGTTCCCCAGGGGGTCGGCGCCGACCTCATCGCCACGCTGGACGGCTACGGCCGCCGGGATGTCGACGAGTACGCCGCCCTCTCCCAGGAACGCGCCGCCCGCGCCTGGAAGGAGGGCCGGTTCGGCCGTTCCGTGGTGCCCGTCACCGACCGTGCCGGGCTGGTGGTGCTGGACCACGACGAGCACCTGCGGCCGGGCACCACCGCGGACTCCCTGGCGAGGCTCAAGCCCTCGTTCGCCGCGATCGGCGAGCAGGGCGGGTTCGACGCCGTCGCGCTCCAGAAGTACCACTGGGTCGAGCGGATCGACCACGTCCATCACGCCGGGAACTCCTCCGGCATCGTGGACGGCGCGGCGCTGGTCGCGGTCGGCAGCGCGGCCGTCGGCGAGAGCTATGGCCTCACGCCCCGCGCCCGGATCGTCTCGGCCGCCGTCGTCGGTTCCGAGCCCACCATCATGCTCACCGGCCCCGCCCCGGCGACCCGCAAGGCGCTGGCCAAGGCCGGGCTGACCATCGACGACATCGATCTGGTCGAGATCAACGAGGCGTTCGCCGCCGTGGTGCTCCGTTTCGTGCGCGAGATGGACCTGGATCTGGCGAAGGTGAACGTCAACGGCGGCGCCATCGCCATGGGCCACCCGCTGGGCGCCACCGGCGCGATGATCCTGGGCACTCTCGTCGACGAACTGGAACGCCGCGACCTGCGCTACGGCCTCGCCACCCTGTGCGTCGGCGGCGGCATGGGCATCGCCACCGTGATCGAGCGCGTCTGAACCCCTCCTGGAGTACACCGACCATGCCTGAGTCCACGCCGCCGTCCGGTCCGATCCGCTGGCACCGGGGCGCCGACGACATCGTCACCCTCACCCTCGACGACCCCGGCCAGTCCCACAACACGATGAACGCCGCGTTCATCGACGCCCTGACCGCCGCCGCCGACCGCCTGGAGGCCGAACGCGACACCCTCACCGGCGTCATCGTCACCTCCGCCAAGAAGACGTTCTTCGCCGGCGGCGACCTGCACGACCTGCTCGCCGCCGGACCGGAGGACGCCCAGCGCGTCTTCGACACCGGCATGCGCGTCAAACGGGCGCTGCGCCGCATCGAGACCCTGGGCCGGCCGGTCGTCGCCGCGCTGAACGGAAGCGCGCTCGGCGGCGGCCTGGAGATCGCCCTCGCCTGCCACCACCGCGTGGCCCTGGACCGGCCCGACATCCGGTTCGGGCTGCCCGAGGTCACCCTCGGCCTGCTGCCGGGCGGCGGCGGCGTGGTGCGCACGGTACGGCTGCTCGGCATCGTCGACGCGCTGAGCCGGGTGCTCCTCGAGGGGCGCCGCCACCGGCCGGCCGCCGCCCGGGAGCTGGGTCTGGTCCACGAGGTGGTGGACACTCCCGACGCCCTGCTTGCCCGGGCCCGGGCGTTCATCGCCGCCCACCCCGACGCCCGGCAGCCCTGGGACGTTTCCGGCCACCGCATCCCCGGCGGCACCCCCGCCGGCCCGGCGCTCATGGCCGTGCTGCCCGCGCTGCCCGCGACCCTGGCCAAACGGACCGGCGGCGCGCCCTACCCGGCGCCGCGCAACATCCTGGCCGCGGCCGTCGAGGGCGCCCAGGTCGGCTTCGAGACGGCGGAGATTATCGAGGCCCGCTACTTCACCGAGCTTGTGGTCGGACAGACCGCCAAGAACATGATCCAGGCGTTCTTCTTCGACCTCAAAGCGGTCAACTCCGGTGCCGCGCGCCCGAAGGACGTGGGCGAGCACCCGGCCGCCCGGGTCGCCGTCCTGGGCGCCGGCCTGATGGGCGCGGGCATCGCCTACGTGTGCGCGAGTGCCGGCCTGGACGTCGTGCTCAAGGACGTGACGCCGGAGGCGGCGGCGCGCGGCAAGGTGTACTCGGCGGACCTGCTGGCCTCGGCCGTGGCGGCCGGCCGCACCACCGGGGCGGAACGCGACGCGGTGCTGGCCCGGATCACGCCCACCGCCGAGGTTGCCGACCTCGCCGGCTGCGATGTGGTCATCGAGGCGGTGTTCGAGGACCCGGGGCTCAAGCAGAAGGTGTTCCAGGAGGTCCAGGCCGTGGTGGCGCCCGACGCGCTGCTGTGCACCAACACCTCCACGCTCCCCATCGGCCAGCTCGCCGAAGCGGTCCAGCGGCGGCGGGACTTCATCGGGCTGCACTTCTTCTGGCCCGCCGACAGAAGGACGCTGGTCGAGATCGTCAAGGGCGCGGACACCGGTCCCGAGGCGCTGGCCCGCGCCATCGATCTGGTCCGGCGGCTCGGCAAGACCCCGATCGTCGTCAACGATTCCCGCGGTTTCTTCACCTCGCACGTGATCGGACGCTTCCTGAAGGAAGCCCTGATCATGCTCGCCGAGGGCGTCGACCCCGTCTCGCTCGAACAGGCCGCCCGGCAGGCCGGATACCCCACGCCCGCGCTGGCCCTGCTGGACGAACTGTCGCTCACGCTGCCCCGGAAGATCTGGGACGAGGTGGCCGCCGCGGCCGAGGCCGAGGGCGAGACCTGGGAGCCGGGCCCGGCCGAGGCGGTGCTGGACCGGATGCTGAACGAGTTCCGGCGGTCCGGCCGCGGCGCGGGCGCCGGCTTCTACGAGTACGAGGACGGCCGGCGCGGCGGCCTGTGGCCCGGGCTGCGCACGCACTTCGCGCGCCCCGGCGTGACCGTGCCGTTCGCCGACATCCAGGAACGGCTGCTGTTCGCCGAGGCGCTGGACGCCGTCCAACTGCTCGAGGACGGCGTGCTCACCTCGGTCGCCGACGCCAACGTCGGCTCGCTGCTGGGCATCGGCTTCCCGGGCTGGACCGGGGGAGTGCTCCAGTACGTCAACGGTTACGCGGGCGGCCCGGCCGGCTTCACCGCGCGCGCCCGCGAGCTGCGGGACCGCTACGGCGACCGCTTCGAGCCGCCCGCCCTGCTGGTGACCACGGCGGAACGGGGTGCCACATTCACCGACTGATCGGGCGGGCGGTCGGGCTCTACGCGTCCGGCCGCTCCCCGCTCACCCGCACCCACACCTGCTTGCCGCTCTCGGTGAGCGCGTAGCCGAGGTCGTCGGCCATCTCCCGCAGCAGCCACAGCCCGCGGCCCTCCTCGGCCGTCCAGCCCGGCAGCGTGATCTTCGGCAACGCGGAGGACCGGTCGTGCACCGTGACCTGGACGCTCCGGCCGATCAGGGCCAGCTCCAGCGTGCAGCGCGGGTCCTCCACGTGTCGGGCCACGTTGGACAGCAGCTCCGTGACGCCGTGCAGCACGACCTCGGTGACATCGGACGGCTGCGCCCACTCCCGGGTGGCCAGCTTGGCCAGGCGCCGGAAGTGCGCCAGATCCTCCCGGCGCGCCGTCAGCAGCCAACTGAACAGGAGGCGCTGGGCGCGTGCTTCCTGGCCGGTGAGCGTCATGGTCCCTCCGTGGCTCCACGGGATGTTATGGCGTGGGTGCACTGTGTCACCTACCGCACCCTGCCCTGAACTCCCGGTGATACGCAAGCAATTCAGACTGCGCGTGGGGAGTTCATATCACCCGGACGAGTGGTCCGGAGGGCAATGGGCGCGGAAAGCCACGGAGGGAGCGGTTTCGCGCGCCGGATGGCTAATCCTTGAGCGCCGCCGCGATGGCGTCGGCGATCGGCGTGGTCGGGCGGCCGATCAGCCGGGACAGATCGCCGGAGGTGCCGGCGAGCAGCCCGCGCCGTATCGCGTCGTCCACGTCCGCCAGGATGGCGGCCAGCGGCTCGGGAAGTCCCGCCCCGGCCAGGGCGGCGGCGTGCGCCTCGGTCGACAGGTCGGTATAGACGATCTCGCGCCCGGACTGCCGGCCGACCTCCGCCGCGTAGTCGGCGAGGCTCCACGAGGTGTCGCCGCTCAGTTCGTAGGCCGCGTCCTCGTGGCCCTCGCCGGTCAGCACGGCCGCCGCCGCGGCGGCGTAGTCGGCGCGGGAGGCGGAGGCGATCCGGCCCGCGCCGGCGCTGCCGAGCACCGCGCCGTGCTCCAGCACCGAGGCGAGGTGGCCGGTGTAGTTCTCGTGGTACCAGCCGTTGCGCAGCAGCGTGTAGGGGATCCCGGCCCCGGCGATCTCGCGCTCGGTGGCCTGGTGCTCCTCGGCGAGCCGGAAGTCGGCGGCCGGCCCGCCGAGGATGCTGGTGTAGGCGAGCAGGGCGACGTCCGCGGCCTTCGCCGCCTCGATGACGGCCCGGTGCTGCGGGATCCGCCGGCCGACCTCGCTGCCGGAGATCAGCAGCACCCGGTCGCCGGCCCCGAAGGCGCCCTCCAGCGTCTCCGGCCGGTCGTAGTCCCCGACCCGGACCTCGACGCCGCGCGCCGCGAGCGGCGCGGCCTTCTCCTTGTCGCGGACGACGGCCGCGATCTCCCCGGCGGGGACCGTCGTCAGCAGGGTGTCGATCACGAGTCGGCCCAACTGGCCGGTGGCTCCGGTGACGACAAGCATGCGCAGGCTCTCTTTCCTCGTTCATCCCGTTCGGGCGATTGAGAACGAGCGTACGCAGCACACTAACTATGCGAAAGTACCCACCTTGAAGTAAGGTACTGGCATGAGCGTGAGCTTCGAATGCAATGTGAACGCGGCGAACTGCCCCTCTCGCGCGGTCCTGGAGCACGTCACCAGCCGCTGGGGCGTCCTGCTGCTCGCCGTGCTGCTGGACGAGCGCAGCATGCGTTTCAGCGAGCTGCGCCGGGCCATCGGCGGCATCAGCGAGAAGATGCTCGCCCAGACGCTGCAGACCCTGGAGCGCGACGGATTCGTGCATCGCGAGGCACGCCCGGTCATCCCGCCGCACGTGGACTACTCGCTGACGCCGCTGGGCGAGGAGGCCGCCCGGCAGGTGTGGGGACTGGCGCGGTGGGTCGAGCAGCGGATGCCCGAGGTGCGGGCCACCCAGGAGCGCTACGACCGCGCGCGCGCCGGCACCCGCCAGGCTGCCGCTAGTCCTGCCGCGGCTTCTCCCGCCGCCAACTGACCGCGACCGCCTCGTGCAGCGTCGTCAGATGCGCCTCGCTCATGGCCTCCAGTGACGCCATCGTGCCGTCGGCGCCCTCCTCCCAGGAGAGCGTGGTCTGGATGGCCGCGGCGGTGAACGCCGCGGCCAGCAGCACCGGCCGCAGATCACCCGGCTCGGTGCTCTCCCGGGCCGCCAGCACCGCGGCCAGGTCCCGCTGCTCCTCCGCCCCGAAGCGCAGAACGGCCGCCCGCGCCTCGGGCTCCGAGCCGATCACCCGCAGTGTGTTCAGATACAGCTCCGGCGTCGGCGCCATCACCCGCCGCATCGCGGCCATTCCCCCGGCCCGCAGCGCCTCAAGCGGCTCCTCCTCGGGCGGACGGCCCTTCACCTCGGCGAGCAGGGCATGGCTGGCGTCCCGCAGCGGACGCAGGACCAGCTCCTCCTTGTTGGCGAAATAGCGGAAGAAGGTGCGCTCCGAGACCTCGGCCCGCTGCGCGATGTCGCCGACTGTCGTCTTCTCGTACCCCCGGGTGAGGAAGAGATCCAGGCCGGCGCGCAGCAGTTCGTCGTGTGTGCGCCGCTTTTTGAGTTCGCGCGACCCCGAAGGCGTCGTGTCGGCTCCCATGGGAGGCATGGTACGGCGGGTCGGCCGAACTTACTCCGGGGGCACCTCCGTTGCCCCGGCCCGGCACCGGAGCCGCGCCCGCCCGGTCCGGCGAGCTCCCCGGCGGGCGCGCCTGAGCCAGCGGTTGTCGGTGCGCCCTGCCACAATGCACACCGCGGCGCAGAGCGCGCCGGGAAAGCGGAGCGTTGATCGTGACACAGTCCGTCGCAGGCCGGTCCATCGAAGAGCGGATCGCCGAGGAGCTGGGCGTACGGGAGGGGCAGGTACGGGCCGCGGTGGGGCTGCTCGACGGCGGCTCCACGGTTCCGTTCATCGCCCGCTACCGCAAGGAGGCCACCGGCACCCTCGACGACGCGCAGTTGCGCACCGTCGAGGAGCGGCTGCGCTACCTGCGGGAGCTGGAGGAGCGACGCGAGGCGATCCTGGAGTCCATCCGCGCCCAGGGGAAGCTGGACGACGCGCTCGAAGCCGCCATCCGCGACGCCGAGACCAAGGCGCGGCTGGAGGACATCTACCTGCCCTACAAGCCCAAGCGCCGCACCAAGGCCCAGATCGCCCGCGAGGCGGGCCTGGAGCCGCTGGCCGACGGGCTGCTCGGCGACCCGGACGTGGTCCCGCTCGCCGCCGCCGCGGCCTTCGTCGATCCCGACAAGGGCGTGCCCGACGCCGAGGCCGCGCTCACCGGCGCCCGCGCGATCCTCACCGAGCGGTTCGGCGAGGACGCCGACCTGGTGGGCGAGCTGCGCGAACGGATGTGGACCCGGGGCCGCCTGGTGTCGCGGGTGCGCGAGGGCAAGGAGACCGCCGGCGCCAAGTTCGCCGACTACTTCGACTTCGCCGAGCCCTTCACCGAGCTGCCCTCGCACCGGGTGCTGGCCATGTTCCGCGGCGAGAAGGAGGAGGTCCTCGACCTCACCCTGGAGCCCGAGGAGCCGTCCGACGAGGCGGGCCCCTCCTCGTTCGAGCGGGCCATCGCCCACCGCTTCGGCATCGCCGACCGCGGCCGGCCCGCCGACGCCTGGCTCGCCGAGACCGTCCGCTGGGCCTGGCGCACCCGCCTGCTGGTGCACCTCGGCATCGACCTGCGCACCCGGCTGCGCACCGCCGCCGAGGACGAGGCGGTCGGCGTCTTCGCGGCGAACCTGCGCGACCTGCTGCTCGCCGCCCCCGCCGGCACCCGCGCCACCATGGGCCTGGACCCGGGGCTGCGCACCGGGGTGAAGGTCGCCGTGGTCGACGCCACCGGCAAGGTGGCGGCCACCGACACCATCTACCCCCATGTCCCGCACCGGCGTTGGGACGAGGCACTGGACCGGCTGGCCGCGCTCGTCACCGAGCACGGCGTCGAGCTGATCGCCATCGGGAACGGCACCGCCTCCCGCGAGACCGACAAGCTGGCCGGTGAGCTGATCGCCCGGCTCCCGGAGCGCAAGCCGATCCGGATGGTCGTCTCCGAGGCCGGCGCCTCCGTCTACTCCGCGTCCGCCGTGGCCGCCGCCGAGCTGCCCGGGCTGGACGTCTCCCTGCGCGGCGCCGTCTCCATCGCCCGCCGCCTCCAGGACCCGCTCGCCGAGCTGGTCAAGATCGACCCCAAGTCGATCGGCGTCGGCCAGTATCAGCACGACCTGTCCGAGGTGAAGCTGTCCCGCTCGCTGGACGCCGTCGTCGAGGACTGCGTGAACGGCGTCGGCGTGGACGTCAACACGGCCTCGGTGCCGCTCCTGGCCCGCGTTTCCGGCATCGGCACCACCCTGGCGGAGAACCTCGTGGCCCACCGCGACTCCAACGGCCCCTTCCCCGACCGGAGCGCGCTCAAGTCGGTGCCCCGGCTGGGGCCCAAGGCGTTCGAGCAGTGCGCGGGCTTCCTGCGGATCCGCGGCGGCACCGACCCGCTGGATGCCTCCGCCGTGCACCCCGAGGCGTATCCGGTGGTGCGCCGCATCGTGGGCTCCTCCGGCACGGATGTGTCCGCGCTCATCGGGAACGCGACGGCGCTGCGGTCGATCAAGCCGGCCGACTTCGTGGACGACACCTTCGGCCTGCCGACCGTCACCGACATCCTCCGGGAGCTGGAGAAGCCCGGGCGCGACCCGCGCCCGGCGTTCAAGACGGCGCAGTTCAAGGAGGGCGTCGAGACCCTCGGCGACCTGGCCCCGGGCATGATCCTGGAGGGCGTCGTCTCCAACGTCGCGGCCTTCGGCGCGTTCGTCGACGTCGGCGTCCACCAGGACGGCCTGGTCCATGTCTCCGCGATGTCCAAAAAGTTCGTGTCCGACCCGCGCGATGTGGTCAAGCCCGGCGACATCGTGAAGGTCAAGGTGCTGGACGTGGACGTGCCGCGCAAGCGGATCTCGCTGACGCTGCGCCTGGATGAGGAGCCGGCGGCCGGCGGCGGCCGCGGCCGGGAGCGGGAACGGGAGCGCGAGGACCGCGGCGGCCGGGGCGGGGCGCCCCGGCAGCGCGACCGGCGCGGTGGCGCGCGGGCCGAGGGCGGCCGGGGCGGGCAGCGGCGCGAGGCGCCGCCGGCCAACAGCGCGATGGCGGACGCCCTTCGCCGGGCCGGCCTGCTCAACCCCGGGCGCGGCAAGCGCGACTGACCGGCGCGGACGACCCGCGCGAGGAGGCCCGGACCGAATGGGTCCGGGCCTTTCGCGTTGGCGAATTCTCTCCGCTCTCCTTGCCAGACCGGCGAGTAACAACTTACGGTGCCGTAACCTACGGTTTCGTAAGTAGCCCCGTTTTCTCGCAGGAGACCCCGTGACCTTCGACCGCACCCCCGAGACCAGGCCCGACGAGTGGACCGACACCCGGCTGCTTTTCGCGCTGGAGGAGGTGGTCGAGCGGGAGCTCAACCGGCACCTGAAGGCGGCCAAGGACTGGATGCCGCACGAGTACGTGCCGTGGAGCGAGGGGCGGAACTTCGACGGGCCGCTGGGCGGCGAGCCCTGGGCGCCGGAGCAGTCCAAGGTCACCGACATAGGCCGTACCGCCCTGGTGGTCAACCTGCTGACCGAGGACAACCTGCCGAGTTACCACCACGAGATCGCCACCATGTTCGGCCGGGACGGGGCCTGGGGCACCTGGGTGCACCGCTGGACCGCCGAGGAGGGCCGGCACGGCACCGTGATGCGCGACTACCTCCTCACCACCCGAGCCGTGGACCCGGTCCAGTTGGAGAACTTCCGGATGGCCCACATGTCGGAGGGCTTCGAGTCGGACAACCAGCACTCGATGCTGCACTCCGTGGCCTACGTCGCCTTCCAGGAGCTGGCCACCCGCATCTCCCACCGCAACACCGGCCGGGAGTCCGGCGATCCGGTGTGCGACCGCATGCTGGCCCGCATCGCCACCGACGAGAACCTGCACATGGTTTTCTACCGCAATTTGCTGAGCGCGGCCTTCGAGCTGGCCCCCGACCAGACCATGCGCGCGGTGCGCGACGTGGTGGTCGGGTTCCGGATGCCGGGACACGGCATGCCCGGCTTCGAGCGGGCCGCCGCCCGCATGGCGATCGGCGGCATCTACAACCTCCGCATCCACCACGACGACGTCCTCCAGCCGGTGCTGCGCTTCCTGAAGACCATGGAGCTCGGCGGGCTCGGTCCCGAGGGGCTCAAGGCGCAGGACGAGCTGGGCACGTTCCTGAACGGCCTGGACACGGAGGCCAGCCTCTTCGAGGAGCGCCTCGCCGCCCGCCGCGCCCGCGTCGCGGCCCGGGCGGAGCGCGCCGGCTGACGCGCCGGCTGAAAAAAGGGGTTTGCCGGGGCCGGCGACCGGCTCTACAGTCGGTCCCGGCCCTGTCGCCGTCGTTGGGAGAGTCCGTTGAGCCTCTGAGGTCTCAGACACCGTGAGCCCGTCCGCCGCGCGTCAGCGATCCCGCTGACCCCGTACGCGCGCCGCGCCTCGCGATCGACCTCGGATGTGAACGGCAGTCCTCTCGCCCTTCCCTCTTCTCCTCCGGTCAGCCAGCGCCCCGGTCCGGGCCCGGTGTCTCCCTGTGTAGCCGCATATTCACCCCGCGCTGTCAGCACACGGAGGCCCACATGTCCGCCGCCACCACTCACATCGTCTGCCACGGCCTGACGTTCGCCTGGCCCGACGGCACCTCTCTCTTCAAGGGGCTCGAACTCGCCATCGGCCCCGGACGCACCGGGTTGATCGGCCTCAACGGGACCGGAAAGTCCACCCTGTTGCGGCTGATCGCGGGCGAACTCACGCCCATGGCCGGCGTCGTCCGGGTCGCCGGCGAGATCGGTTACCTCCCGCAGAACCTCACCCTCGACACCACGCAGCGCGTGGACCGCGTGCTCGGCATCGACCGGATCCGGGCCGCGTTGCACGCCATCGAGGGCGGCGACCCGGACGAGGCGCACTTCGCCGTGGTCGGCGAGGACTGGGGCATCGAGGAGCGCACCCGCGCCACGCTCGATCAGCTCGGCCTGTCGCACATCGGCCTGGACCGGACCGTGGGCCAGGTCTCCGGCGGCGAGACCGTGCTGCTGCGGCTCGCCGCGCTGCTGCTCCGCAAGCCGGAGGTGCTGCTGCTGGACGAGCCGACCAACAACCTCGACCGGGACGCCAGAACGCGGCTGTACGCGGCCGTCGCCGCCTGGCAGGGCGTGCTCGTCGTGGTCAGCCATGACCGCGAACTGCTGGACCGCGTGGACAACATCGCCGATCTGCGCGCGGGCGACGTGCGCTGGTTCGGCGGCACGCTCACCGAGTACGAGGAGACCCTCGCCGTCGAACAGGAGGCCGCCGAGCGGATGGTGCGGTCCGCGGAGGCCGATGTGCGTCGGCAGAAGCGCGAACTCATCGAGGCCCACGACAAGCTGGCCGGCCGGCAGCGCTTCGCCCAGAAGGCGTTCGAGAACAAGCGCGAGCCCCGCGCCGTCATGCGGGTGCGCAAGCGCACCGCCCAGGAGTCCGCCGGGAAGTACCGCCTCCTCCACGAGGGACGGCTCGCGGAGGCCCGGGAACGCCTCACCGAGGCCGAGGGGGCGGTGCGGGACGACGACGAGATCCGCGTGGACCTGCCGCACACCGCCGTTCCCCCGCGCCGCCGGGTGCTCACGCTCGACGACGCGGAGATCCGTTTCGGCGCCCGGGCCCGCCTGGAGGTCCAGGGGCCGGAGCGGATCGCCCTGGTCGGCCGCAACGGGGCGGGCAAGTCCACGCTGCTGAGCACCATCGCCGGTGAACTGTCGGTGGTGTCCGGCGAGGTCACCGCGCACGTCCCGCTGCGCTATCTGCCCCAGCGGCTGGACATCCTGGATGAGTCGCTGTCCATCCTGGACAATGTGCGGCGGCTGGCGCCGGGGGCCGAACCGCAGCGCGTCCGCGCCCAGTTGGCCCGCTTCCTGTTCCGGAAGGAACGCCCCGATCAGCGGGTGGACTCGCTCTCCGGCGGCGAGCGCTTCCGCGCCTCGCTGGCCGCCCTGATGCTGGCCGAGCCGGCGCCCCAGCTCCTGTTGCTCGACGAGCCGACGAACAACCTGGACCTGGCCAGCGTCCGGCAGCTCGTCTCCGCGCTGGAGTCGTACCGGGGCGCGCTGCTGGTTGCCAGCCACGACGTGCCGTTCCTGCGGATGCTGGGCATCACCCGGTGGCTGCGCCTGGACGGCGAGTTGGCGGAGTCCGAGCCGTTGTGAGGCGTGCCCGGCGCAGGGCGGCGGGGCGCCCCCGGCGGTGGCGCCCCGCGCGCGGCCCTTCCGTCAGCTCATCTGGGTCGCCTGGAGCCGGGCGTAGGCGCCGTTGCGTCTGAGCAGTTCGGCGTGGCTGCCGATCTCGCAGATGCGGCCCTGGTCCATGACCACGATGCGGTCGGCGCCGCGGACGGTGGACAGGCGGTGGGCGACCACGAACACGGTGCGGCCGCGCATCAGGCGGCCCAGCGCCTCCTGGACCAGCGCCTCGGAGCGGGTGTCGAGGGCGGAGGTGGCCTCGTCGAGGACCAGAATTCGCGGATCGCGGATCAGCGCACGGGCGATCGCGATGCGCTGGCGCTGTCCGCCGGAGAGCCGGGCGCCGCGTTCGCCGACGATCGTGTCCAGGCCGTTGGGCAGCCGGTCGACGAACTCCAGGGCGTTGGCGTCGCGCAGCGCGTTCCGGACGGCCTGGCTGTCGACGTCGCCCATGCCGTAGCCGACGTTCTCCTGGATGGTGCCCTCGAACAGCACGGACTCCTGCGGCACGACCGAGAGGAAACGGCGGTAGCTGCGCAGGTCCAGCGTCGCCATGTCGGTGCCGTCGAGCAGGATGCGCCCCGACACCGGGCGGATGAAGCCGATCAGCAGGTTGAGGATGGTCGACTTCCCGGCCCCCGAGGCGCCCACCAGGGCCACGGTCTCACCGGGCGGCACGGCGAGGTCGAAGTCGGCGACGGCGGCCGGCCCCTCGCCGTCGTAGCGGAAGTACACGCCCTCGAAGTCCAGCCGGCCCTTGACCGCCGTGACCTCGGCCTTGCCCGCGTTCACCTCCAGGTCCGGGGCCTGGAGAACCTCGCCCGCGGAGCGGACGGACTCGAGTCCCTTGTTGAAGATGGGCGCCAGGCCCATGAGCATCGTCATCGAGCCGGTGAGGGTGGTGAAGAAGGTGCTGAGCATCACCACGTCCCCGGGGGTCACCGGCAGCCAGGCGTAGTACGACACGAGCGCGGCGGCGGTCAGGAAGGCCAGCCCGATCACCTGGAGCAGAATCCAGGCCAGGGCGCCGAAGTGGCCGTTGAGCAGGTCGAGCCGTATGCCGGCCATGAGCACTTGGCGCAGCGAGCCGTCCACCCGGAGCAGGGCGGTCCGTTCCAGGCCGTGCGCGCGGGTGACCGGAATCAGGCTCGTCATCTCGCCGACCCGGGAGGACAGTTGCTCCACCTGCCGGCGGAAGGCCTCGTTGTGGCTGCGCATGCGGCCGCGCAGCCGGCGCACCAGCAGCGCGGCGGCCGGCACGACGAGCACGAACGCGGGCAGCGCGGCCGGCACCCGCAGCGCGATGACCCCGAGGCCGCCGGCGAGCGTGATGACCGCCGCGAGCCCCGTGTCCGCGCTCTGTTGCGCCGATGTCTCGATGTTCTCCACATCGCGGATCACCTTCGTCTGGAGCGCGCTCGCGCTGACCCGGGAGTGGTAGCCGATGGACAGCTCCTGCATGCGGCGGCAGAGGGCCGAGCGCAGCGCGGTGCCGACGCGGCGCACGCTGCCGTGCATGCACCGCACGTAGAGGATGTGGGTGGGGTAGTTGAGCATCAGGACCACGACGAGCACGATGGCGTTGCCGACGAGCTCGGAGATGGGCCGCCGCTCGACGACGATGTCGATGATGTTCGCGGTGACCAGCGGAAGCAGCCAGGCCGGGCTGTGCTTCACGATGAACGCCAATACGGCGACCAGGAGCCGGAGGCGGTCTTCCCGGAAGAGATAGGCGAGGGTCCGCACTGGGTGCTCCCCCTGGTAGCGGTGCTCCAGGGGACCTTGCGGAAGAGCCATGACTTGCAGCACTCCAACGTCCAGGGGATTCAGTCGGAATGACCTTGCCCCTGAAGCACCTCGAACATCCTCCGAAATATGGACAGCAAAAGGGATCTGCCCTATTCCTTATGGTTCGGGGTAATTCATATACATCGTGATAGTAGTCATGGATGGCGCCGAGTGTACCGAAAAGGCGGAGGTCGTCGCCTACTCGCGGTGCGATTTCTCATCTTCCGTATATTCGCGCCACGCGTGACGGTGCGGACCGGCGCTCGCCCCGAGGCGATGGCCCGCCGCGCGTTCGCAACGGTGCGCCCGCCCGGTCGGGTGACGCCGGGGCGCGAGGCGCCCCGCGTCGGCCGGGGGGCGCCGCCCTCAGGCGGGCTCGCAGCGGATCTGTGGTTCGAGGAACATCTGGACGTGGCCGCACTGGCCGCAGATCAGTCCCGTGGCCGACTTGTTCGCCCAGTCCAGCCCGAGCAGTGACATGCCCGTGCTGTTGAGCTTGATGTCGCGCTGGCTGAAGAGGTGGTAGCGGCAGAACGGGCAGTGGACCTGCTGGTTGCTCACGAACACCCGCTGCGGATGCTGGCTCATCGCGCTCCTTCGGTCGCCTCCAGTCGCTGTCAGATGATCATGTCACCTCAATGGTGAGGCCCCCGAGGGGGGGCAAGAAGATGGTCGTAAATCTATCGGAAATGAATCGAGTTGATCGGGGTACGCCTCATATGTGACGAGTTGCGCTCACTGGGTCATGTCGCCGTGGCACATGCCAACACTCGGAAGAGCCGAAGACCACGCGAGCAAGAGAGACTGGTGCCGGACCCATGAACAGTCGATCAGGCGCTCTGCCACCCCCCGTCGCCTCTCTGGCGCCCGGCCGCACCGGGGCCTGGCGGTTCACCGTCGCCCCGCTGGACGTCTCGGTCCCGCGGATACGGCACGTGGTGCGCGACCTCGTCCGCCGGCAGCGCGCCCCGCTGTCCGGCGACCGGCTCCAGGGAGCGTTGCTGATCCTGTCGGAGCTGGTGACCAACGCCGTCCGGCACGCCGCCCTGCTCACCTCCGAGATCGGCGTCGAGGTGGTCCTGGACGCGCACGGGCTGCGGCTGTCCGTCGAGGACGGGCACCCCTACCGGCCGCGGGCCCTGGAGGCGAACCCAGAACGGCAGCACACGAGTGGGCGCGGGCTGCTGCTCGTGAAGGCCATTGCCCTGGAGACGGGCGGTGACTGCGGGGTGGAGCCGACCGCCGCGGGCGGCAAGGTGGTGTGGGCGGCGCTCCCGTTCGACGCGGGCTGAGGCGTCACCAGCCGGCGGCGGCGCCCGTCACTTCCCGGATCACCGGCCGGGCCGCGTCCAGGACGGTGCCGAACCAGGCCGAGAACGTGCTCTCCTCCCGGAGCCGGGCCAGCGCCTCCGGGGTGACGAACGCCGTGTCCAGCACCTCGGCCGGGTCCGGTCGCGGCGGCTGGGTCACCAGCCCGGCGAAGAGGTGGTTGTACTCCTGCTCGACCAACCCCGAGGCGGGGTCCGGGTGGTTGTAGCGCACGGTGCCCGCCTCGCGCAGCAGCGCCGGGGCCGCGCCCAGCTCCTCGGCGGTGCGCCGGGTGGCGGCCAGGAACGGCGGCTCGCCCGGAAACGGGTGTCCGCAGCAGGTGTTGGACCACACGCCGGGGGAGTGGTACTTCTCCCGCGCGCGCCGCTGGAGCAGCAGCCGCCCGTCCGCGTCGAAGAGGAACACGGAGAACGCGCGGTGCAGCCGCCCGGGCGCCTGGTGGGCGGTGAGCTTCTCCGCCGTGCCGATGGTCCTGCCGTCCTCGTCCACCAGCTCCAGCATGACCGGCTCCGCCACGACGGGCGCGCTGTGGGGCATGTGTACTTTCCTGACTTTTCCGGGGATGTCTGGGATGTCTCGCGGACTCGCTCGAACCAGTCTGCCGCACCGGACCGCCGCCCCGGACGCTTCCCGGGAGCCGGAGAGATGTGCGCGGCGGTGGTGAACCGCGGCGTCAAAGCCCCGGGTGGTGCAGCCGCCAGCCGTCCCAGGCCGAGGAGATCATCTCCGCCAGGGTGTGCCGCGTGGTGAAGCCCAGCCGCTCCCGGGCCAGTCCGGCCGCGGCGACCACCTGCGCCGGATCGCCCGGGCGCCGCCCGCGGACCCGGGCCGCGGGCTCCCGGCGGCCGGTGATCTCCGCCACCAGCTCGGCCACCTCCCGCACCGACGCGCCCTGCCCGGTGCCGACGTTCACGGTCAGGTCGCCGCCCTCCCGCCCGGCCAGATGCCGCGCCGCCACCAGGTGGGCCCGCGCCAGATCGGCGACATGTACGTAGTCGCGTACGCAGGTGCCGTCCGGCGTGGGGTAGTCGTCGCCGTAGATCTCCGGGGCCTCGCCGCGGCCGAGCCGTTCGAAGAACATCGGGATGACGTTGGCCGCGCCCAGGTCCGCCAGCTCCGGCCGGGCCGCGCCCGCCACGTTGAAATACCGCAGGCAGACGGTGGCGATGCCGTGCGCGCGGCCGGCCGCGCGCACCAGCCACTCGCCGGCCAGCTTGGTCTCCCCGTACGGGCTCTGCGGCAGGCAGGGCGTCTCCTCGGTGACCGGGCCGCCGTCCCCGGGCGTGCCGTACACCGCCGCCGAGGAGGAGAACACGAAGCGCCGCAGCCCGGCCGCGGCGACCGCCTCCAGCAGCACGGTCAGCCCGTGCACGTTCTCCCGGTAGTAGGTCAGCGGCTCGGCCACCGACTCGCCGACCTGCTTACGGGCGGCCAGGTGCACCACCCCGGTCACGCCGTGGGCCGCCAGCGTCTCGTCCAGCAGCGCCCGGTCCGACACGGAACCGCGCACCAGCGGCACGTCCGCCGGCAGGCGCGCCGCCGCGCCGGTGGAGAGGTCGTCCACCACCACCACGCGCTCGCCCGCGCCCCGCATGGCATCGACGACGTGCGCCCCTATGTATCCGGCACCACCGGTGATCAGCCAGCTCATGTCGGCAGCCTAACCTCTGGCGCGCGCACGGCGGTTGCGTCCTGTAGTTGCTTGATCTCGTAGAGTCGCATCGACTGCTGTGACGGCCGCTCCATATGAACTCCGGGTTTCCTGACGTCA
The DNA here is from genome assembly GCF_031845365.1 of Streptomyces litchfieldiae. Lineage (NCBI taxonomy): Bacteria > Bacillati > Actinomycetota > Actinomycetes > Kitasatosporales > Streptomycetaceae > Streptomyces > Streptomyces litchfieldiae. The sequence goes on along the minus strand of NZ_JAVREL010000009.1, from coordinate 150,450 downwards.
ACGCCATTCTTGCCACACGGTGGTCATCAGATAATCTCTGCCGACGTGCAGCCGCAGAGACGGTTCTGCCCCAAGGAGTGAGTTCGCTGTCGACCGCTATCCTCACCGGTCCGCCCCTTTCCGGGGCGCCACTCGAAAGCGACCTGCGCGCGCTGGGTTTCTCCGTTCGAGTGGTGGACGGAGTTTCCGGGTTGACGGAGGCGCTTTCCTCGGTACCGGCGGGTGAGCGCGTCGCCGTGGTGGATCCGCGTTTCGTCGGGCACCGCCACAGCCTCCGCCTCGGCCTCACCGACCCCCGGTTCGACGCCGCGGCGATCTCGGGCGCGGTCACCGTACTGCCGTCCCGGCGCGACGCGTTGACCGCCGCCGTGTCGGCCGCCGCCGTCCCCGCGCGGCTGGCCGCCAGGGGCGCGCGCCCCGGGCCCGCCGAGCCGCCGGCCGCCGACCGCGTGCCCGACCGCCTCGCCGCGCATCTGGACGGCACCGGAACTCCCGTGCACCGCCCGGAGCTCGGCACCCTGGTGGCCGCCGTGCCCGCCACCGACGACGAGCGCGCCGAGGCCGCCGCGGCGGTCGCCGCCGTGGACGACGAGGCCGTGCGCCTGCGTTCCGCCGTCAAGTCCCGCGACGGCTTCTTCACCACGCACTTCGTCAGCCCCTACTCCCGCTACCTGGCCCGCTGGGGCGCCCGCCGGGGACTCACCCCCAACCAGGTCACCACCGCCTCGCTGATCACCGCGCTGATCGCCGCCGGCTGCGCCGCCACCGGCACCCGTGGCGGATTCGTCGCCGCGGCGGCGCTGCTGCTCGCCTCGTTCGTGCTGGACTGCACCGACGGCCAACTCGCCCGCTATTCCCTGCGGTTCTCCACCCTCGGCGCCTGGCTGGACGCCACCTTCGACCGGGCCAAGGAGTACGCCTACTACGCGGGGCTCGCCCTCGGCGCGGCCCGGGGCGGCGACGACGTCTGGGCCCTGGCACTGGGCGCCATGATCCTCCAGACCTGCCGCCACATCGTGGACTTCGCCTTCAACGAGGCGCACCCGCCGGCGGCCCCCGGCGGCGGCAGCGGCGGGGCCACGGCCCTGTCAGGCCGGCTGGACCGCATCGGCTGGACCGTGTGGCTGCGCCGCATGATCGTGCTGCCCATCGGCGAGCGCTGGGCCCTGATCGCCGTCCTCACCGCGCTGACCACCCCCCGCGTCACCCTGACCGTGCTGCTGGTGGCCAGCGGACTGGCCGGCTGCTACACCATCGCCGGCCGGCTGCTGCGCTCCCGGCGGCTGTCCGGCGGCGGCCCCGGCACCGCCACCGCCCTCACCGGCCTCGCCGACAGCGGCCCGCTCGCCGAGGCCGTCGCCCGCCCGCGCCCCCGCCCCGCCGGGGGGAGCGCGTTCACCGCGCCGCTGTGGGCCCTGGCAGGCACCGCCCTGCTGACCGGCGCGCTGCTGATCCCGGGCGTGGCCGGCGGCTGGGCGGGTGTCGCCGCCGCCGCGCTCTACGCCCTGTGCGCGGGCCGCGCGGTCGCCGCGCCCCTCACCCGGCCCTTCGACTGGCTGCTCCCCCCGCTCTTCCGGTGCGGCGAATATGTGACCGTCCTCATCCTGGCGGCCGACAGCGGAGTGAACGGAGCGTTGCCGGCGTCTTTCTTCCTGGTGGCTGCTTGCGCCTACCATCACTACGACACGGTGTACCGCCTCCGCGGCGGCGCCGGGGCACCCCCCCGCCGGCTGGTCCTCGCCACCGGCGGTCACGAGGGGCGGGCCCTGGTGGTCACCGCCGCAGCCGCCCTCTGGGCGACCGGCCAGGGCTTCACCGCCGCGCTCACGGTCCTTGGCGGGGCCACGGCGCTCCTGGTGCTGGGCGAGAGCATCCGCTTCTGGATCTCCTCCCAGGCACCGGCCGTACACGACGAAACAGGAGAACCCGCATGATCGGCCTTGTGCTGGCCGCTGGCGCCGGACGGCGTCTTCGCCCCTACACCGACACCCTGCCCAAGGCCCTGGTGCCGGTCGTCGACCCGGAGGGCGAGGACAGCAGAACGGTCCTCGACCTGACCCTGGCCAACTTCGCGGAGGTCGGCCTGACCGAGGCCGCCATCGTCGTGGGTTACCGCAAGGAAGCGGTCTACGAGCGGAAGGCCGCCCTGGAGAGCCGCTATGGCGTTCGCCTCACCCTGGTCGAGAACGACAAGGCCGAGGAGTGGAACAACGCCTACTCGCTGTGGTGCGCCCGGGACGTGATCGCCGAGGGCGTCATCCTCGCCAACGGCGACACCGTCCACCCGCCCTCGGTCGAGCGCACCCTGCTCGCCGCCCGCGGTCGGGGCCGGCGGATCATCCTCGCCCTGGACACGGTGAAGAAGCTCGCGGACGAGGAGATGAAGGTAGTCGCCGACCCCGAGAAGGGCGTTCAGCGGATCACCAAGCTCATGGACCCCGCCGAGGCCACCGGCGAGTACATCGGCGTCACCCTCATCGAGCCCGAGGCCGCCGCCGAGCTCGCCGACGCGCTGCGCACCACCTTCGAGCGGGACCCGCAGCTCTACTACGAGGACGGTTATCAGGAGCTCGTCCACCGCGGCTTCCGCGTCGACACCGCGGCCATCGGCGAGGTGAGCTGGGTCGAGATCGACAACCACGACGATCTCGCCCGGGGACGGGAGATCGCGTGCCGGTACTGACCCGCCTCATCCCGTCCCCCGTATCGGTCGACATCACCGCCGGGGCCCTGGACAATCTGGCGGGGCTCCTGGCCGACCAGCGGATCTCCTCCTCCGGGCGGCTCGCCGTGGCCATCAGCAACGGCTCCGGCGCCGCCCTGCGCGAACGGCTGACCCCGGCCCTGCCGGGCGCCGACTGGTACGAGGTCGGCGGCGGCACCATCGACGCCGCCGTCCAGCTCGCCGACGCCATGCGCTCGGGCCACTACGACGCCGTGGTCGGCCTGGGCGGCGGCAAGATCATCGATGCCGCGAAGTACGCCGCGGCCCGCGTCGGCCTGCCCATGGTGGCCGTCGCGACCAACCTCTCGCACGACGGCATCTGCTCCCCGGTGTCCACCCTGGACAACGACGCCGGCCGCGGCTCCTACGGCGTGCCCACCCCCATCGCCCTGGTCGTCGATCTGGACGTGATCCGCCGGGCGCCCGTCCGCTACGTGCGCTCCGGCATCGGTGACGCCGTGTCCAACATCTCCGCCATCGCCGACTGGGAGCTCTCCCACCGCGAGACCGGCGAGCAGATCGACGGGCTGGCCGCCGCGATGGCGCGGCAGGCCGGCGAGGCCGTGCTGCGCCACCCCGGCGGCTGCGGCGACGACGCGTTCCTCACCGTCCTCGCCGAGGCGCTGGTGCTCTCGGGCATCGCCATGTCGATCGCCGGCCACACCCGGCCCTCGTCCGGCGCCTGCCACGAGATCTCACACGCGCTCGACCTGCTCCACCCCCGCCGTTCCGCGCCGCACGGCGAACAGGTCGGCCTCGGCGCGGCCTTCGCCATGCACCTGCGCGGCGAGCCCGAGCACTGCGTGCTGATCGCCGAGACGCTGCGGCGCCACGGACTGCCCGTGCTGCCCGACGAGATCGGCTTCCAGGCGGACGAATTCGTGGCGGCCGTGGCGTTCGCCCCACAGACCAGACCAGGCCGTTACACCATCCTCGAGCACCTCGACCTGACCACCGACGAGATCAGGGACCAGTACGCGGACTATGTCAAAACCATCAGTAGCTGAACTCAGGCCGGTCGTGCACCCCCCGGGGGTCAAGGACCGGCGCAGCGGTGAGCACTGGGCCGGGCGCCTGTACATGCGGGAGATCTCGCTGCGCTGGACCCGGCACTTGGTGACCACGCGTGTCACGCCCAACCAGCTCACCTATCTGATGGTCCTCGCCGGCCTCGCCGCCGGCGCGGCGCTTCTGGTGCCCGGGCTGCCCGGCGCGCTCCTGGGCGCGCTGCTCATCCAGCTCTATCTGCTGCTCGACTGCGTCGACGGCGAGGTCGCCCGCTGGCGCGCGCAGACCTCGATCACCGGGGTCTACCTGGACCGCGTCGGGCACTACCTGGCCGAGGCCGCCCTGCTGGTGGGCTTCGGCGTCCGCGCCGCCGACGTCTTCGCCCAGGAGGAGGCCGCGCCCAACTGGCTGTGGGCCTTCCTGGGCACGGTGGCCGCGCTCGGCGCGATCCTGATCAAGGCCGAAACGGATCTGGTCGACGTCGCCCGGACCCGCGGCGGCCTGGCCGCGGTCCGGGACGAGGCCGCCATACCCCGGTCGTCCGGGCTGGCCCTGGCCCGCCGGGCGGCGGCGGCACTCAAGTTCCACCGGCTGGTCGGCGGGGTCGAGGCGTCCCTGCTGATCCTCTTCGTCGCCGTGCTCGACCTGATCGGCGGCGACCTGTTCTTCACCCGGCTCGGCGTGGTGCTGCTGGCCGCCGTGGCGGTGGTGCAGACCCTGCTGCACCTGGTGTCCATTCTGGCCTCGAGCAGGCTGAGGTGATCGCGGTGGGTACGGCGCAGCTCAGACTGGGTGCGGTCATCCTGACCATGGGGAATCGCCCCGAGGAACTACGGGCGCTGCTCGACTCGGTGGCGGCGCAGGACGGCGCGCCCATCGAGGTCGTCGTCGTGGGCAACGGAGTCGAGCTGCCCAGCCTGCCGGACGGTGTGCGCAGCCTCGAACTGCCGCAGAACCTGGGCATCCCCGGCGGTCGGAATGTGGGCATCGAGGCGTTCGGCCCGGGCGGCAGCGAGGTCGACGTGCTGCTGTTTTTGGACGATGACGGACGGCTTCCGGACAAAGGTACGGCCGAATTGGTTCGGTCCGCGTTCGACGCCGATCCCCAGCTCGGCATCGTCAGCTTCCGCATCGCCGACCCCGACGACGGCACCACGCAGCGTCGGCACGTGCCCCGGCTGCGCGCCTCCGACCCGTTGCGCTCCTCCCGCGTCACCACGTTCCTCGGCGGCGCCAACGCCGTGCGCACGCAGGTCTTCCAGCAGGTCGGCGGCCTGCCGGACAACTTCTTCTACGCCCACGAGGAGACCGATCTGGCCTGGCGCGCCCTGGACGCCGGCTGGAATATCGACTACCGCGCGGATCTCGTGCTGCACCATCCGGCCACCGCGCCCTCCCGGCACGCCGTCTATCACCGCATGATCGCCAGAAACCGGGTGTGGCTGGCCCGTCGCAATCTGCCACTCCCGCTCATTCCCGTCTATCTTCTCGACTGGGTGCTGCTGACGATCGCGAGGCGGCCCTCCCGGGCCGCCCTGAAAGCGTGGTTCGGTGGCTTCCTGGAGGGCTGGCGGACGCCCTGCGGTCCCCGGAAGCCGATGCGTTGGCGTACGGTATGGCGCCTGACCCGGCTCGGACGACCTCCTGTCATCTGACAAGCTCGGGTCTGAGACCATCCAGTAGCCGTCGCATGCATCGCGGCTTCTTCCAGCTTGTGCCCTGTGAGGACGAGAGTTCAAGGTGAGTGAGACCACGCACGACAGTGCGCCCCCCCGTGATCTGTCATTGGCCGAGCTCGCGGCCCGTCACGGTCTGTCCGTCAGTGGTGCCCGACCTCCGTTGCCGCAGTATGTGCGGCAGTTGTGGGGGCGTCGGCAGTTCATAGTCGCCTTCTCCCAGGCGAAACTGGCCGCGCAGTACAGCCAGGCCAGGCTCGGTCAGATCTGGCAGGTGCTCACCCCCCTGCTGAACGCCTTCGTGTACTTCCTGATCTTCGGCGTGCTGCTGGACGGGCGCGCCAACATGGAGAACAGCGAGTACATCCCCTTCCTGGTGACGGGGGTGTTCGTCTTCACCTTCACCCAGAGCTCCGTGATGTCCGGGGTGAAGTCGATCTCGGGGAACCTGGGGCTGGTGCGGGCGCTGCACTTCCCGCGCGCCTCGCTGCCCATCTCGCTGTCCCTCCAGCAGCTCCAGCAGCTCCTGTATTCGATGGTGATCCTGCTGATCGTCGTGGTGGGCTTCGGCCACTACCCGGCGCTGACCTGGGTCCTGATCGTTCCGGCGCTGGCCCTTCAGCTCGTCTTCAACATCGGCCTGGCCCTGTTCTTCGCCCGGCTGGGCAGCGCCACCCCCGACCTGGCGCAGCTCATGCCGTTCGTCCTGCGCACCTGGATGTACGCCTCCGGGGTCATGTTCCCGCTCAACTACATGGTGCAGGAGCACACGACCTGGCCCGGCTGGGTGGGGGATACTCTGGAGGCCAACCCGGCCGCGGTGTACATGGACCTGGTGCGCTACGCCCTCATCGAGGGGCCCTATCAGGACACCGTCGCCATGACGAGCTGGCTGTACGCCCTCGGCTGGGCGGTCGTCGTCGGTGTGGGCGGCTTCGTGTACTTCTGGAAGGCGGAGGAGCGGTACGGCCGTGGCTGAACAGAACATCCCCGCCGGTGCGGTGGACGACGGGCGCGTCCCCACCGTCATCGCCGACGATCTGCACATCGTCTACCGCGTGCACGGCGGGGGCGGCCGGGGCACCGCCACCGCGGCGCTGCGCCGCATGATCCGCCGCGAGCGCGGCTACAAGACGCGCGAGGTGCACGCCGTGCGCGGCGTCAGCTTCGTCGCCTACCGCGGCGAGGCCATCGGGCTGATCGGGTCCAACGGTTCCGGCAAGTCCACGCTGCTGCGGGCCATCGCCGGGCTGCTGCCGGCCGAGCGCGGCCGGGTCTACACCGACGGCCAGCCCTCCCTGCTCGGGGTCAACGCCGCGCTGATGAACGACCTCACGGGCGAGCGCAACGTGATACTGGGCGGTCTCGCCATGGGCATGTCGCGGGAGCAGATCCGGCAGCGGTACCAGGACATCGTCGACTTCTCCGGGATCAACGAGAAGGGCGACTTCATAAGCCTGCCGATGCGGACCTACTCCTCCGGCATGCAGGCCCGGCTGCGGTTCTCCATCGCGGTGGCGAAGGACCACGACGTGCTCATGATCGACGAGGCGCTGGCCACCGGGGACAAGAAGTTCCAGCGGCGCTCGGAGGCCAAGGTCCGCGAGATGCGAGCCGAGGCGGGCACCGTCTTCCTCGTCAGCCACAACAACAAGTCGATCAGGGACACCTGTGACCGCGTGCTGTGGCTGGAGAAGGGCGAGCTGGTGATGGACGGCCCCACCGACCAGGTGCTGAAGGCGTACGAGGAGGAGACCGGCAAGTAGCCGGCCGCGGCCCCCGCCTCGAACCGCGTGTCCGGGGCGGGCGGTTGTCCGACCGTAAGGTAAAAGTGTGAGCATGACGGCAATGGTGACGACGGGCTGCCCGTGCTGACCCCCGCCTCCGACCCGCACGCCGAGAGCGTGCTGGCGAAGGCCGCGCACGAGAACTTCCCGGTGGCCCCGCGTTTTCTGCCGCGTGCCTGGCGCGGCGACCTCATGGCCGTCTACGGCTTCGCCCGCCTCGTCGACGACATCGGCGACGGCGACCTCCCCCCGGGCGGCGCCGACGCCCGGCTGCTCGGCCTGCCCGCCGACCGGGCCGAGGACCGGCCCGCCATGCTGGACGCCCTCGAATCCGATCTGCACCGGGTGTTCGCCAGCGCGGGAGGCGGCACGCCGCCCCGGCACCCGCTGCTGCGCGAGCTGATCCCGACCGTGCGGCGCGGCGGGCTGACCCCCGACCCGTTCCTCGCCCTCATCGAGGCCAACCGCGTCGACCAGCGCGTGCGCCGGTACGCCACCTACGAGGACCTGCTCGGCTACTGCGAGCTCTCCGCCAACCCCGTCGGCCGGCTGGTGCTCGCCATCACCGGCACCTCGTCGCCCGAGCGCGTGCGCCGCTCCGACGCCGTGTGCACCGCCCTCCAGTTGATCGAGCACCTCCAGGACGTCGCCGAGGACCTGGCCCGGGACCGGATCTATCTGCCCGCCGACATCATGCGGCGCTTCCACGTCACCGAGGCCGACCTGGCCGCGCCCACCGCTGGCGCATCCGTCCGGACCCTGGTCGCGTACCTCACCGACCGGGCACGTAGGCTGCTGGACGAGGGCGCGCCCCTGATGAGCGGCGTGTCCGGGCGGCTGCGGCTGCTGCTCGCCGGGTTCATCGGCGGCGGCAGGGCGGCGGCCCAGGCCATAGCCGACGCGCGGTACGACGTGCTGGCAGGGCCACCGCGTGCGTCCAAGGGCGGACTGCTGTACGCGGCGGCCTCGACACTGCGAAGAGGAACGTGAGCTTCGAGCCCGTGACCAAGAGCCCACCGCCGTCCCCTGCCGTCGTCGCCGCCTACCGTTACTGCACGACCGTCGCCGCCCAGCACGCGCGGAACTTCCGTTACGGCGCCCGGCTGGTGCCCGCCCCCAAGGGGCAGGCGCTGTCCGCCCTCTACGCCTTCGCCCGGCGGGTCGACGACATCGGCGACGGGCGGCTCGCCCCCGCCGTCAAGGAGCGCCGGCTGGCCGAGGCCCGGGCCCTGCTCGACCGGGTGCGCGACGGCGACGTGGGCGAGGACGACACGGACCCCGTCGCCGTGGCCCTCAGCCACGCGGCGCGCCGCTACCCCATCCCGCTCGGCGGCCTGGACGAGCTCATCGACGGCGTGCTGATGGACGTCCGGGGCCAGAGCTATGAGAGCTGGGAGGACCTGAGGCACTACTGCCGCTGTGTGGCCGGGGCCATCGGCCGCCTCTCGCTGGGCGTCTTCGGCCTGCTGCCCGGCGTCCGCGGCGCCGACCGCGCCCCCGAGTACGCCGACACGCTCGGCCTCGCGCTCCAGCTCACCAACATCCTGCGCGACATCCGCGAGGACGCCGCCAACGGCCGTGTCTACCTGCCTGCCCAGGACCTGCGGAAGTTCGGCTGCCCCGAGGACACCGGCCTGGCCACCCCGGGCCCGGAGGCCGACTTCGCCGGGCTGGTCCGGTTCGAGGTGCGGCGCGCCCGCGAGCTGTTCGACGAGGGGTTCCTGCTGCTGCCCATGCTCGATCGCCGCTCCGGCGCGTGCGTCGCGGCCATGGCCGGGATCTACCACCGGCTGCTGGACCGCATCGCGGCCGACCCCGGCGCCGTGCTGCGCGGGCGCGTGGCCCTGCCCGCCACGCAGAAGGCGCTGGTCGCCGTGCGCGGCCTGACCGGCCTCGACGCCCGCCGGGTCGCCCGGCGCGAGGGGCCATGACCGGCGGGTTGCCCCGTACCGTGGTCGTCGGCGGCGGGCTGGCGGGGATCACCGCCGCGCTGGCGCTGGCCGACCGCGGCGGGCAGGTCACGCTCGTCGAGACCCGGCCCCGGCTGGGCGGCCTGGCGTTCTCCTTCCGCCGCGACTCGCCCGCCGGCGAGCTGACCGTCGACAACGGCCAGCACGTCTACCTCCGTTGCTGCACCGCCTACCGCGGCTTCCTCCAGCGGATCGGCGCCACGTCGCTGGCCCCGCTCCAGCGCCGTCTGGACGTGCCCGTCCTGGACGCGGCCCGGGGCCGGCTGGGCCGCCTCCGCCGCACCGCGCTGCCCGTGCCGCTGCACCTGGCCGCCAGCCTCGCCCGTTACCCCCACCTCTCGCCGGGCGAACGCGCCTCCGCCGCCCGCGCCACGCTGGCGCTGCGCGGCCTCGACCCGGCCGATCCCGCGCTGGACGGGCGGGACTTCGGAAGCTGGCTGCGGGCGCGCGGCCAGACCGACCGAGCCATCGAGGCGCTGTGGGACCTCATCGGCGTTGCCACGCTCAACGCCCGCGCCGGGGACGTGTCCCTCGCGCTGGCCGCCATGGTCTTCCGCACCGGCCTGCTCACCGAGCCCGGCGCGGCGGACATCGGCGTGCCCCGGGTGCCGCTGGGCGACCTGCACGACACGCGCGCCCGTGCCGCCCTCGGCCGGGCCGGCGTCACCACCCTGCTGGCCACCCGGGTCCGCGCGCTGCGGCGCGACCCGGCCGGCGGCTGGCGGCTGGCCGTGTCCGCCCGCGGCGCCGCGGGCGCGGCGAGCCGGGAGCTGACCGCCGGCGCCGTTGTGCTGGCCGTGCCGCACGACGCCGCGCACGGCCTGCTGCCGGACGGCGCGCTGCCCGACCCGGACCGGCTGCTGCGCATCGGCACCGCCCCGATCCTCAACGTGCACGTCGTCTACGACCGGAAGGTGCTGCCCCGCCCGTTCCTCGCCGCGCTGGGCAGCCCCGTCCAGTGGGTCTTCGACCGCACCGACGCCTCCGGACTCGCCACCCCCGGCCAGTACCTGGCGTTGTCCCAGTCGGCGGCCGGCGAGGAGATCCAGCAGCCGGCGGACGTGCTGCGCAAGCGATATCTGCCGGAGCTGGCCCGGCTGCTCCCGCGCGCGGCGGGCGCGCGCGTCATCGACTTCTTCGTCACCCGCGAGCGTGCCGCCACGTTCGCCCCCGCGCCCGGCGTCGGGCAGTTGCGCCCGGGGCCGGTGACCCGCGCGCCCGGCCTCTACCTGGCCGGCGCTTATACCGCCACCGGCTGGCCGGCGACCATGGAGGGCGCGGTGCGCAGCGGGCACGCCGCGGCCCGGGCGGTCGCCGCCGGCGCGCGGACATCGCACGAACTGTTTGAGGAGAGCGCGTGAACCAGTCTGACCCCCACACCGACGGTGCCGTCCCGGCACTGCTGGAACGCGGGCGGGCGCTGGCCGCGCCGGCCCTGCGGGAGGCGGTCGGCCGCCTCGCCCCGCCCACAAGCACGGTCGCCGCGTACCACTTCGGCTGGATCGACGCGCAGGGCCGCCCGGCCGACAGCGACAGCGGCAAGGCAGTCCGGCCCGCCCTGGCGCTGCTGTCCGCGGAGGCCGCGGGCGCCGAGCCCGAGACGGGCGTGCCGGGCGCCGTGGCCGTCGAGCTGGTGCACAACTTTTCGCTGCTCCACGACGACCTGATGGACGGCGACGAGCAGCGCCGGCACCGCGACACCGTGTGGAAGGTGCACGGCCCGGCCCAGGCCATCCTCGTCGGCGACGCGCTGTTCGCGCTGGCCCACGAGGTCATCCTGGACCCCGGCACCGCGCACGCGGCGCGCGCCGCCCGCCGGCTGGTCGTCGCCAGCCGCAAGCTGGTCGACGGCCAGGCGCAGGACATCGCCTTTGAGCACCGGGAACGCGTCAGCGTCGCCGAGTGCCTGGAGATGGAGGGCAACAAGACCGGTTCCCTGCTGGCCTGTGCCGCCGCCATCGGCGCGGTGCTCGGCGGGGCGGACGACGAACTCGCCGACGCCCTGGAGCTGTACGGCCACCACCTGGGGCTGGCGTTCCAGGCCGTGGACGACGTGCTCGGCATCTGGGGCGACCCGCGGACCACCGGCAAGCAGGCCTGGAGCGATCTGCGGCAGCGCAAGAAGTCGCTGCCCGTGGTCGCGGCGCTGGCCGCCCGGGGCTCGGCCGCCGACCGGCTGACCGCGTTGCTGACGGCCGACGCCAAGAAGTCGCAGGCGGAGTTCGACGACTTCGACGAGGCCGAGTTCGCCGTCCGGGCCGCGCTGATCGAGGAGGCCGGCGGCCGGGAGTGGACCGAGGCCGAGGCCCGGCGCCAGTACGACACCGCCGTCGCCGCGCTGCACCGCGTGCCCATGCCCGGCCCGGTCCGCGACCGGTTCGCCGCGCTGGCCGACTTCGTGGTCGTCCGCCAGAAGTAGCCGCCCGCGCGGCCCTGCGTCAGCCGGCCGTGACCAGCAGGCCGCGCAGCCGCTCCCGGTCCTCGGGCGTGAGCCCGAGCCCCTCGGTCAGATAGGTCTCGGTGCCGCCCCACCGGCTGTCCATCAGCTCGAACGCGGCCAGCAGGTACTCGGCGCGGGCGTCGAACAGCGGGGCCAGCAGCTCCGCGACCTCCTCCGGCAGGGCCGCCCCGGCGCCCTCCGCGGCCTCCCCGCGCCGCACGAGGTAACGGCGGTGCGGGGCGTTGGACTCCAGATAGTCGGTGAGGATCGTGTCCCGCGCCACACCCACGGCCAGCAGCGTCAGCGCCACGGTCAGCCCGGCCCGGTCCTTGCCCGCCGAGCAGTGCAGCAGCGCGGGCACGTCGCCGGCGGCCAGGGTACGCAGCACCTGGCCGTGCTCGGCGGTGCGGGTCAGGATCATCTCCCGGTAGGAGTCGATCATCATGGCCACGCCCTGACCGTCGGTGAGCTCGGCGCGCAGCGCCGCGAAGCTGCCGTCCCGGACCAGCGCCCAGAACTCGGCGCCGTCCGTCGGCTCGTTGAGCGGCAGATTGACGTTGCGCACGCCGGGCAGCGGGACGTCCTGGCCCTCCAGCGCCTGGTCGGCGGAGTTACGGAAGTCGAACACCGTGCGCAGGCCGAGGCCCGACAGGAACGCGCGGTCGGCCGGGGTCGCGTACGCCAGATGCCCGCTGCGGTACAGCACGCCGTGCCGCACCCATGCCCCGTCCGTCGTTGGCAGGCCCCCCACATCGCGGAAATTGCGCACCCCTGTCAGCGCGGACTCGTCGGTTCGCTGCTGCGTCACGAGCTCTCCCTCCGTCACCGTTGCACTCCCCGGCCGACCATACGTGATGACCGGACGCGTACGGTGACGTCATGCGGAGGGGTTTTTGCGGCGCGTCAGGGTCAGCGTGAAGCCCTCGGGGATCAGCGTCAGGCGCTCCGAGACCCGCAGCCGGTAGTTCGCGTGGTCGTGCAGGTCGTACCGGCGCACCAGCAGGCCGAGCACCAGCGTGGCCTCGTGGAGGGCGAACTGCCGCCCGATGCAGGCGCGTTCGCCGGTGCCGAAGGGCTTGAACACATGCGCGGGCCGGGCCCGCACCCGCTCCGGCAGAAACCGGTCCGGATCGAACTCGTCCGGGTCCGGGCCCCAGACCGGGTCGCGGTGCAGCGCCGGGATGATGACCAGGGCCCAGGCTCCCTCGCGCATCGGATGCCGCCCGCCCAGCACGGTGTCCATCCGGGCGCCGCGCGTGAACGCCGGGGCCGTGGGCCACAGCCGCAGCGACTCGTCCAGCACCCGACGCAGATAGCGCAGCTTGCTGACCTGCTCATACGCCGGAACGGCCGCCGTGCCCCAGACCTCGTCCACCTCGGCCCGGGCGCGGGCCAGCACCTCGGGGTGCTTGGCCAGGTAGTAGAGCGCGAAGGACAGGGCGCCGGACGTCGTTTCGTGGCCGGCGGCCAGGAAGGTGAGGATCTGGTTGCGGATGTTCGCCGGGTCGAGCCGTTCACCGGTGCCGGGCTGCTCGGCGGTGAGCATCAGCCCGAGCAGGTCGTCGGTGCGGGTGTCGCCGGAGGCGGTGCGTTCGGCGACGACCTGGTCCACCACCGAGGTCATGAAGCCGACGTGCACGGCGTTGCGCCGGTCGCCGGCCCGGGCGAGCGCGCGCCGGAAGAACGGGGGAGCTATCCGCCGGGCCTGGGCGTTGCGCAGGGCGCCGATCATCGCCACGACGAACGGGTGCGGCTCCTCGCGCTCGAACGAGCCGAAGTCGTACCCGAATCCGGTGTGCGCGATGGTCTCCAGCGTCAGCCTCGTCATGTCCCGCGGGACATCCACCGGGGTGCCCTCGGCCGCGCGCCGGTCCCACACGTCGGTCAGCCGGCCGGCCATGGCGAGCATCGTCGGGTGGTACCGCACCATGGCCTCGCGGGTGAACGCGGGGGCGAGGATGTCGTGCGCGCGGCGCCAGTTGGGCTCGTCGCTGTGCGCGGTGAACAGCCCGTCCCCGACCATGGCGCGCAGGTTCCGAACCGCCATCACCACGCGCTTGCCGAACCGGGACTCGTCGGACAGCTCGGCGACGAGCTCGGGGCCGGACACGAACACGATGTCCTGTCCGAAGACCCGGAGGTGGAAGATCGGGCCCAGCTCGCGCGCCAGGCGCATGGAACCCTGTATGGGCCTGCTCGGCGGGGTGCTCAGCAGGTCGCCGAGCAGCGGCACGCGGTGCCGGGGATGGGGAATGCGCGCGATCTCGGGCCAGAGCGCGGACGCCATGGAGGAGCTCCCTTTCGAAGTCGTGAAACTCCGTGAGCCACCTTGGAGTTGTACTGAACTTGTGTCAAGTGGCGTGAGGCGCGGGGCGGATGACTCCTCACGCCGTCCGGCGCGCCCGCCCACAACCGGGAACGCCTACGCGGGCCCCTCACGGGAGACGGCACCGTAGCCGTCCGGACGCGCTATGGGCAGCTCCGGCCGCGAGGTCCCGGCAGTGCCGGTGCAGGGCCGTTGAGCGAGGTGCCCGGCTCGGGGGCGGGGACGCGTGTGACCATCGCGCACGTGTTCGAGGTGGGTCCGGCATGATGGGGATCATGAGTGGTGAGCTGTTTCCGCGCGAGCGGCGCGAGGTGGCGCCCGGTGCCGTGCATCTGCCGGACTGGCTTTCGCCGGAGCGGCAGCGGGAGCTGCTGGCCGCCTGCCGGGAGTGGGCCAGGCCGCCGGCGGGGCTGCGGACCGTGCGGACGCGGACCGGGGTGATGTCCGTCAAGCAGGTCTGCCTGGGCTGGCACTGGGGGCCGGTGCCGCGCTGTCCCCGGTGCGGCAAGGCCGGCAAGGAGCTGCCGGCGGCCTGTCCCCGGCACGCGTACCCGTACGCGTACGACCGCACCGTCGTGGACGGGGACGGCGCGCCGGTCAAGGCGTTCCCGGCGTGGCTGGGGGAGTGGGCCCGGCAGGCGGTCGCGGACGCCTTCCCCGGCGAACGGGAGCCGGGCGGCGACCCGTTCGACATCGCCCTCGTCAACTTCTACGACGCACACGCCCACATGGGCATGCACCAGGACAGCGACGAGCGCTCCCCGGCGCCCGTCGTCTCCTTCAGCCTGGGCGACACCTGCGTCTTCCGCTTCGGCACGCCCGCCGGCCGGGGCCGGCCGTGGACCGACACCGACCTGCTCAGCGGCGACGCGTTCGTCTTCGGCGGCCCGTCCCGGCTGGCCTACCACGGCGTGCCGCGCACCCGGCCCGGCAGCGGACCCGCCGAACTGGGGCTGACCGGCCGGGTCAACGTCACGGTGCGGGTGGCCGGGTTCGACTGAGGGGTGTGCCGTGGACTTCGAACCGTACCGGGGTGAGCTGGTGGCGTACTGCTACCGGCTGACGGGCTCGTACGCCGACGCCGAGGACCTGGTCCAGGAAACGATGCTGCGCGCGTGGCGGGCCCGGGAGGGTTACGACCGCACGCGCGCGTCCGTGCGGACCTGGCTGTACCGGATCGCGACCAACGTCTGCCTGACCGCGCTGGAGGGCCGGGCGCGGCGGCCGCTGCCGTCCGGGCTGGGCGCGCCGAGCCACGATCCCGGGGCGCCGCTCACGCCGGCGTTCGACATTCCCTGGCTGGAGCCGTTTCCCGACGCGCGGTTCGACGTGGCGGCGCGGGCCGACCTGCGGCTCGCGCTGGTGGCGGCGATGCAGGTCCTGCCCGCGCGGCAGCGGGCCGTGCTCGTGCTCCGCGAGGTTCTGGAGTTCAGCACCGCCGAGGTCGCCGCGCAACTGGGGACGACGGTCCCGGCCGTCAACAGCGCGTTGCAGCGGGCCCGGGCCGCCCTGGCCGGCGAGGGTGACGTGAGCGAGGTCACCGAGCCGGACGATCCCGAGGCGCGTGCGGTGATCCAGCGCTATGTGCGGGCGTTCGAGGCGGCGGATGTCCCCGCGCTCGTGCGGCTGCTCACCGAGGACGCGGTCCTGGAGATGCCGCCGGTGCCGCTGTGGTACCGGGGCAGCCGCGACTACGGCCTGTTCATGGAGCGCGTGTTCGCGATGCGCGGGACGGCATGGGGGGCGAGGCACCTGACCGCCAACGGCCAGCCCGCGCACCTGGAGTGCCTGGCGGCCGAGTGGGTCGGCCCCGCCGTCCTCACCCGGTACGCGCGGGCGGCGCGATGACGGCGCCTTGCCGCCCGTGCGAGGCGTGCGGTCAACCCCGGGGCCGGCGGAGTCACCCGTGGGGAGCTGGCGAGGGGTGGCGATTGCCGGAACTGTGCCCGTTCGCCCGGGTGTTGCCCCATAACGTGGCTCTTACGCCCATGTGATTCGCCCGATAAGGACGCCCATGCCACACCTGCCATCCCGCGGGGCGCGCCCCGCCCGCGACAGCCGGCCGGCCCTCGGAAGACCCGGTGGCGGGCCGCCCGGGAGCGGGCGCCGCCTGGTGCGCCTGGCCGTGCTGCCCGCCGCCCTGGTCACGCTGCTCGCGGCCGCGGTCGTCGCCTATGTGCTCAACGGACGCCCGGCCGCGCCCGGCTCCGGCGCACCCACGGGAGTCCTGGCCGGGGTCCTGGCCGCCGCCGGGGTCCTCGCCGCCGTCGTGCTGGCCGGCGCCGCCGCCGTCGCGGCGGGCGAGGCCCGCGCGCACGGCGCCCGGCTCGCCGCGCTGCGCCGCCAGGCGGCCCGCGGCCGGGTGGAGCTCCAGGCGCTGCTGGCCAAGGTCGAGCAGGGGGAACGGATCAAGCCCCCGGACGTCCCGCCGCCCGCCGAGCCGGACGAGGACCCGCTGGACCAGCTCCAGCACGAGATCGAGTCCGCCCGGTACGCGGCCGAGTCCGCCGTCTGCCAGGCCGCCTCCCTGATGCAGGGTGCCGGTGACCGCGACGAGCGCGTCGAGGTCTTCGTCAACCTGGCCCGGCGGCTCCAGTCCTTCGTGCACCGGCAGATCGAATACCTCGACGAGCTGGAGGAGGAGGTCGAGGACCCGGAGCTGCTCAAGGGCCTGTTCCACATCGACCACCTGGCCACCCGCGTCCGGCGGCACGCGGAGAACCTGGCCGTCCTCGGCGGCGCCGTCTCCCGCCGCCAGTGGTGCCGCCCGGTGCCGATGTCCGAGGTGCTGCGGGCCTGCGTCTCGGAGGTCGAGCACTACGGGCGGGTCAAGGTCGTGCCGCCCGTCGAGGGCACCGTGCGCGGCCACGCCGCCGCCGACGTCATCCACCTCCTCGCCGAACTGGTGGAGAACGCCACCGAGTTCTCCGCCCCGCAGACCCAGGTGCTGCTGCGCGTCCAGCGCGTGACGGCCGGGGTGGCGATCGAGGTCGAGGACCGGGGACTCGGCATGACACCCGCCGAGCAGAACCGGATGAACGCCGTGCTCTCCGGCGCCGAGGGGCTGGACGTCACCGAACTGCTGGAGGACGGCCGGGTGGGGCTCTTCGTCGTCGCCACCCTGGCCAAACGGCACGACATCGGGGTGCAGTTGCAGAGCAACATCTACGGCGGGGTCCAGGCCGTGCTGGTGCTGCCGCACGCGCTGCTCGGCGACGGCTCCGAGGCCGGCCGCGTCCCCGGCCGCGCGCTCCGCACCGCCGAGGAGCCCGGCTCCCGGCAACTGCCGGGGCCCGCGCTGCCGCGCCTGGTGTCCCAGCCGCGGGACCTCGTGCCGCCCGCGACGGGCGCCGGCCCCGGCGTGCTGGCGGCGTTCCAGCGGGGCACCGGCCGTTCCGACGAGCGCGAGGACTGACAACGGCGCCCGGCCATGCCCCCGAAGGCGCCGGGGACATGGCCGGGCGAACGCGCCTCGATGCGGCCGGGCTCAGCCCTCCTGGCCGCCGAACCGCTCCCGGTAGGAGTCCAGGTCCTCATCGGTGATCTTGGCGAACAGCACCGGCGGCACGGTGAACGGCGTCCCCGCCGGGATCGCGTCCAGCGCGCGCGCCTGCTCGGCGGACACCCAGCGCTCGCCCCCCGGCTCCTCCTCCGCGCCGCCCGCCGGCGTGAACACCGCCCGCATCGCCTCCGAGGTGAACGGGATGAACGGCTCGGAGACCACCGCGTAGAGGTGGATGAGGTTCATCGCGGTGCGCAGCGTCAGCGCGGCGGCGTCCGGGTCGGTCTTGATCTCCCGCCAGGGCGCCTTCTCCTCCAGATACGAGTTGCCCGCGCTCCACAGCGCGCGCAGCGCGAAGGCCGCCTTGCGGAACTGGAGCGCCTCCGTGTGCTGCTCGTACTCACCGAGCAGCCGCGCGATCTCGTCGCCGAGCCGGCGCTCGGCCTCGCCCGCCTCGTGCCCGGCGGGCACCTGGTCGCCGAACCGCTTGCGGGAGAAGGAGAGCACCCGGTTCACAAAGTTCCCCAGGGTGTCGGCGAGGTCCTTGTTCACCACGGAGGAGAACAGCTCCCAGGAGAACGAGGCGTCGTCCGACTCCGGGGCCCCGGCCATCAGGAAGTACCGCCAGTAGTCCGCGGGCAGCAGCTCCAGCGCCGCGTCCGCGAAGATGCCGCGGTTCTGCGAGGTGGAGAACTTGCCGCCGTAATACGTCAGCCAGTTGAACGCCTTGACGTAGTCGACCTTCTTCCAGGGCTCGCGGGTGCCGAGCTGGGTGGCCGGGAACATCACCGTGTGGAACGGCACGTTGTCCTTGGCCATGAACTCCGTGTACCGCACGGACTCGTCGGCCTCGTACCACCACGAGCGCCAGTCCCGCTCCTCGCCCTCGCCGGCCGCGTCCGCCCACTCCTTGGTGGCGCCGATGTAGCCGATCGGGGCGTCGAACCAGACGTAGAACACCTTGCCCTCGGCCGCCAGCTCGGGCCAGACGTCGGCGGGCACGGGCACGCCCCACTCCAGGTCGCGGGTGATCGACCGGTCGAGCAGGCCCTCGGTCAGCCACTTGCGGGCGATCGAGGACGCCAGGGTCGGCCACTCCGTGCCGTGCTCCTCGACGAACGCCTCGACCTCGCTCTCCAGCTTCGACTGGAGCAGGAACAGGTGCTTGGTCTCCCGGACCTCCAGGTCCGTGCTGCCGCTCACCGCGGAGCGCGCGTCGAGCAGGTCGGTGGGGTCCAGCACCCGCGTGCAGTTCTCGCACTGGTCGCCGCGCGCCGCCTCGTAGCCGCAGTACGGACAGGTCCCCACGATGTACCGGTCGGGCAGGAAACGGCCGTCGGCCAGCGAGTACACCTGACGGGTCGCGCGCTCCTCGATGAAGCCGTTCTCCTTGAGGCGGCGCGCGAAGTGCTGGGTGATCTCGATGTTCTGCCGGGACGACGTCCGGCCGAAGTAGTCGAACGCGAGGCCGAAGCCGTCGTAGACGGCCTTCTGCGCGTCGTGCTGCCGCGCGCAGAACTCCGCCACCGGCAGCCCCGCCGCCTTGGCGGCCAGCTCGGCCGGGGTGCCGTGCTCGTCGGTCGCGCAGATGTACAGCACGTCGTGGCCGCGCTGCCGCAGATAACGGGCGTAGACGTCGGCGGGGAGCATCGAGCCCACCATGTTCCCCAGGTGCTTGATCCCGTTGATGTAGGGCAGCGCACTGGTGATGAGGTGTCGGGCCATCCTCGGATGCTCCAATGGTGAGAGGTAAGAGCGAAAAGTGACGGGCCACAGAGTGTGACGGATCACGTTTATGGACTTCAGTCATCCTACCGAGCCGGTGACGGCGCCCCCCACCAGGTTTTCCCGCGACCGGTCCTGGCTGGTCATCGGCATGCTCAGCGGCACCTCCTACGACGCGGTGGACGCCGCCGTCGGGGAGATCGCGTTCGCCGGCCCGGACCTCGTGCTGCGCCCGCTCGGGCTGCACACCGAGCCCTATCCGGCCGGCCTGCGTGCCGAGCTCACCGCCTGCCTGCCGCCGGCCGCCACCACGCTGGAGGCCGTCTGCCGCCTGGACACGGGGCTGGGGAGGTTCTTCGGGGAGGTCGCGGCGCGGGCCGACCAGGCACTGGCCGGCGGCCACGCGGATCTCGTCGTCTCGCACGGCCAGACCGTCTACCACTGGGTGGCGGACGGGCACGCGCTCGGCACGCTCCAGCTCGGCGGCGCCGCCTGGATCGCCGAGGCCACCGGGCTGCCCGTCGTCTCCGACCTGCGCACCCGGGACATCGCCCGCGGCGGGCAGGGCGCCCCGCTGGCCGCGATGCTCGACTCGCTCCTGCTGCTCGGCGGAAACGGGGACGGGAACGGCGGCGTGGTGCGCGGGGCGCTCAACCTCGGCGGCATCGCGAACATCACCGTCGCCGGTCCCGGGGGCGAGGTGCTGGCGTACGACCTCGGCCCGGCCAACGCCCTCATCGACGCCGCCGTCACCGAGGCGACCGGGGGAGCGGAGCGCATGGACACCGACGGCGCCCGGGCGGCGCGCGGCCGGGTGGACCGGGAGCTGCTGGCCGGGCTGCTCGCCGAGCCCTACTACCGCCTGCCACCGCCCAAGTCCACGGGCAAGGAGCTGTTCCACGCGGCCTATCTGCGCGACCGGCTGGCCGAGCTGGACCGCCGCCCGTCCGCCGACGACCTCGTGGCCACCCTCACCGAGCTGACCGCGGAACTGGTGGCCGCCGCCTGCCGGACGCACGGGCTGAGCGAACTCGTCGTCTCGGGCGGCGGCGTGCGCAACCCGGCGCTGATGGACCGCCTCGGGGCGCTCGCGGCTCCGGTGCGCCTGGTGCGCCCCGAGAAGTTCGGGCTGCCCGCCCAGGCCAAGGAGGCGTATCTGTTCGCCCTGTTGGGCTTTCTCACCGTGCACGGGCTGGCCGGCGCCATTCCCTCGGCCACCGGCGCCCGTTCCGGCGCGGTGCTCGGCTCCCTCACCCCGGGCGCGGGCCCGCTGCGGCTGCCCGAGCCGCACCCCGGCCCGCCGCCGCGGCGGCTGGTGATCGAGCGCTGATCGCGGGCGATCGCGCGGTGACCGGCCGGGGCCGCGGTCAGACGGCCTCCGGAAGCCGCTCGGGGGGTCCGGGCCTGGCGTAGTACCAGCCCTGCGCGGAGTCGCAGCCCAGCTCCCGGAGCTGCTCGGCCTGCGCGGAGGTCTCCACGCCCTCCACGGTGACGGACAACTGGAGCGTGTGGGCCAGCGAGACGATGCCCTCCACGATCTTCAGATCGACGGGGTCGGCGGGGTCGCGCTGGAGGCCCTGGGTGAAGGAACGGTCGAGCTTGAGGGTGCTCGCGGGCAGCCGCCGCAGGTTGGCCAGGTTGGAGTACCCGGTGCCGAAGTCGTCCAGCGCGATGCCCACGCCCAGCTCGGCCAGCTCCCGCAACGGCCGCAGCTCGTTCTCGTCGGCCCGGATCATCGCCGTCTCGGTGACCTCCAGGCACAGCGAACTCGGCTCCAGCCCGGCCTCCTCCAGCACCGCGACCGTGTCCTCGACGAGCTCGGGGTGGTGGAGCTGGCGCGGCGACAGGTTGACGTTGACCTTCAGCGGCCGGGCGCCCCCTATGCCGCGCACCTGCCACTGGCACGCCTGGCGCACGGCCTCCTGGAGCACCCAGCGGCCCAGCGGGACGATCAGCCCGGTGTGCTCGGCCAGCGGGATGAACCGGTCCGGCCCGAGCACGCCGTGCCGCGGGTGGCTCCACCGCACCAGCGCCTCGGCGCCCTCCAGGCTGCCGTCCTCCATCTTCACCAGCGGCTGGTACTCGATGAAGAACTCGCAGCCCTTCAGCGCCGCGGGCAGATGGTGGGTGAGGTGGTGGCGGCTGATGGCCCGGGCGTCGGAGTCGGGGTCGGCCAGCGCGTAACGGTTGCCGCCCTCGGCCTTGGCGCGGTACATCGTGATGTCCGCGCTGCGCAGCACCTCGGCCGAGGTCAGATGCCGCGTGGCGCCCTCGACGATGCCGATGCTGGCGCGGACCATGAGCTCCCGGCCGCCGACCTCCACGGGCACGGCCAGCGCCTCCAGCGCCCGGCGCGCCAGCCCGGTGACGGTGTCCGGCGTGGCCGGGTCGATGACCAGCGCGACGAACTCGTCCCCCCCCTATGCGGGCGAGCATCTGCCCCGGGCCCGAGGCGCAGCCCTGCAGCCGCTCCGCAACCGCGATCAGCAACTGGTCGCCGACGGCGTGGCCGAGGCTGTCGTTGACCGCCTTGAAGCCGTCCAGGTCCAGGTAGCACAGCCCGATCCGGGACGGGCCCGAGCCGGGTGCGAGCGCCTGCTCCAGCCGCTCGAAGAAGAGCGAGCGGTTGGGCAGATCGGTCAGGGCGTCGTGGGTCGCCTGGTAGCGCAGCCGGAGGTTGAGCAGGCGCCGCTCGGAGACGTCCTCCATCATCGCCAGCATGTAGCGCGGCTCGCCCCCGGCGTCGCGCAGCAGCGAGACCGTCAGATTGGTCCACAGCATGGTGCCGTCGGACCGGGCGTAGGACTTCTCGACCTGGTAGTGCTCGCGCTCGCCGCGCATCAGCTCCTGCTGCATGCGCGTCACCTCGGGGGAGTTCTCCGAGCGCGCCCAGTCCAGGATGTTCCGGCTGCGCACCTGGAACTCGGAGCCGCCGAACATCTGGGCGAGCGCGTCGTTGATGTCCAGGATGTTGCCGCCCATGTCGGCGATGCCGATGCCGAGCGGCGCGTCCTTGAACACCGCCCGGAACCGCGTCTCGCTCTCGTGCAGCGCGAGGGCCATCTCCGTCTGCGCGGCCAGCGCGGCTCGCGAAAGGGCCTCCTGCTCGGTGCGGGTGCGCTCCTGAAGGGCCTTGGCGAAGCCCGCGGAGAGGGCGTGCTGGAGCCGGGTGCAGCGGCTGCGGGCCTCCTCGGCCGGCACCGCGGCCGGGTCCGCGCAGTGCCGTACCAGCTCGGAGTCCAGGACGCCGAGGATGCCCGGCAGCGCCTCCGGCGCGGTGCAGTGGGCCGCGACCAGCGTCTCGCCGGCCTCGCGCGCCGGGGTGGCGTCGAAGCCCGGCGCGTTCAGCGCGTCGGCGAGCTGGCGGGTGAGCCGCAGCAGCAGCGCCTCGAACTCCGGTCTGGTCAGCGAGGTGGCGGTGGTCGGATAGACGGCCCGGCACCACAGCGCGGCGAACTGCCGCACACCGTCGGGCGGCTCCGCGCTGCCGTCGGTGTCGAGATGGCCGGCCGGCCCCGATGGCGACGATGTCACGCTGTGCGTCCTACTCCCGCGAAGCCGCTGTACACGATGGGATCCTCCTCGTCGAGCGGGCCGTCGGGCCGCCAGTCGGGCAACGGGACCAGGCCGGGCTCGACCAGCTCGAACCCCTCGAAGAACCGGGCGATTTCGGCGCTGGAGCGCATCACCAGGGTCGAGCCGCCCCTGCGGTACACGTCCGAGATGCGGTCGCCCTGCTCCACCGTGGCCGGGCCGCGCTCGACGGACGCGTGCGTGAGGACGAGCAGGCTGCCCGGGGCGAGGGCGTCGCGCAGCTCCGCGACGTGCTCGTGCGGCTTCTCGTCGTTGTCCAGGAAATGCAGCAGGGCGACGAGCAGCAGCGCCACCGGGCGTTCGAGGTCGAGCAGCCGTGTCACCGGCTCGCTGCCCAGAATGCTGGCCGGACTGCGGAAATCGGCCGCGACGATGTCGGCGCGGTCGTCTCCCGCCAGCACGGCCCGACTGTGGGCCACGGCCACGGGGTCGTTGTCCACATACACGACGCGAGCCCCGTCGCCGGCGTCGCGTGCTATCTCGTGGACATTCCCGAAGGTGGGAATGCCCGAACCGATGTCCAGGAACTGAGTGACGCCCTGCGCCATGGCGTAGCGCACCGCGCGGCGCATGAACGCGCGATTCGCCTGCATGATCTTGGGGAGCCCGGGAAACGCCTCGATGGCCCGGCGCGCCGCCGCCCGGTCCGCCTCGAAGTTGTGTGAACCGCCCAGGTAGTAGTCGTACATGCGGGCGACGCTGGGCACGGACAGGTCGATGCCCTGTGGTGCCCAGGCGGGTCGTTCCATCGACGTCTCCAATGTCCCCTGCATATGCGCGAATTGGCCCCAGACGGTCGAGAGTACTGACCCTGCGCCAGATCAGGGAAGGAAACGGAGGATCAACATCCTCCTTCGGGGTGGTTACCTGGGTATCTGTCCAGAATTGGGCCGCGGGAATCTCGCCACATCAAGCCAAACGCATGGCCGAATACCGCAAGGCGCTCAGATCGAGACGCCGTGCTGCCGGAGATAGGCCAGCGGATCGACGTCGGTGCCGAACGCCTCGCCGGTCCGGATCTCGAAGTGCAGATGCGGGCCGGAGGAATTCCCCGTGGAGCCGGAGCGGCCGACGCGCTGGCCGCTGCTGACCGGTTGCCCGGCCGACACCGAGATCGCCGAGAGATGGGCGTACTGGCTGTACCTGCCGTCGGGGTGCCGGACGATGACCTCGTAGCCGAACGAGCCGGCCCAGCCCGCGGACACCACCTCGCCCGCGGCCACCGACCGCACCGAAGTGCCCGTGGGAACGGGGAAGTCCACCCCGGTGTGATAGCCGAGCGACCAGGAGCCGCCCGAGGCGTGGTACGCGGTGCCGGTGCCCGCGTCGACGGGGGCGGTGTAGGCCGGCGCCGCCGGGGCGGCGTCGGCGGGCTCCTCCGCGCGCTCGCCCTGCGGCTCTTCGGCCGGCTCCGCCTCCTCAGCGGGCTCCGGCTCCGGTTCCGGCTCGGGCTCCTGCTCCTCGCGCGGCTGTTCCTCAGGCTCCGGCTCGGACTCGGGCTCCGCCGCGGGGGCCTCGGTCACCGTCCCGCCCCCGGCGGGCGCCGTCAGCGTCAGCCGCTGACCGGGAAAGATCAGGTCCGGATCGCCGCCGACCGTCGCGCGGTTGAGCTCGTACAGGGACTGCCAGCCGCCCCGGACCTGCTCCGCCTCGGCGATCCCGGACAGCGTGTCACCGCGGACCACCTCGTAGAGGTCGCCGGACCGCGCCGACTCCCCGGCCTCGGCCGCCTCTTCCGTCTCCTCGGCGCGCGGCTGCTCCCGCGGCGCGGCGGCCGGGGTGATGTCGGGGGCCACCCCGTCCCGGGTCAGGCCGGCCCGGTCGGAGCACGCGGGCCAGGCGTCCGGGCCCTGCCCCTCCAGCACCTTCTCCGCGATGGCGATCTGCTGGTCGCGGGTGGCCAGATCGGCGCGCGGCGCGTACTCGGTGCCGCCGTACGCCTCCCATGTGCTCTGGAGGAACTGGAGGCCGCCGTAGAAGCCGTTGCCCGTGTTGATGTCCCACCGGCCGCTGCTCTCGCAGTCGGCGACCTCTTCCCACGTCTCCACCGGCGCGGCGCTCGCGCCGCTCGTCCCGATCAGCGGGAGCGCGAGGCCCGCGCCGCTCGCCGTGACGGTCAGCGAGGCCCGGGACACCGCGCTCGGCCGGTAACGGCGGTGTCGTCCACGAGTGGCCATGAGCGGATCCCTCCCCGAAACCGGCTGATGCCCTGCCCCGCGCCAGGTTATGTCCCGAACACGGGAGTTGTACGGCGGATCAACGATATGGGGGCGGAATCCGCTCGGCAAGGGAGCCTTCGGAGGGGTGAAAGCCGGGACGAACAAAAGCAGTTGCCGGGCATGGCCCCCCTTCGAACACAATGGAACCGGCGAAAGTCACCGCAGATATGACGGGGGATGAGAAGTCATGGCATTTACCGAACTGCCCGGTGCGCGGGTTCCCATCCGGATATGGGCCGACCCGGCGACAGTTGAGGACGCCGCGATGCGGCAGCTCCACAACGTGGCGGCGCTGCCGTGGATCCGCGGGCTCGCCGTGATGCCGGACGTGCACCACGGCAAGGGCGCCACCGTCGGTTCGGTGATCGCCATGGAGGGCGCGGTGTGCCCCGCCGCCGTCGGCGTGGACATCGGCTGCGGCATGTCGGCCGTGCGCACCTCCCTCACCGAGAACGACCTGCCCGGCGACCTGTCCCGGCTGCGTTCGCGGATCGAGGAGGCGATACCGGTCGGGTACGCGATGCACGGCGAGGCCGTCGACCCCGCCCGGGTGCCGGGCCTGCCGACCGCCGGGTGGGACGACTTCTGGTCCGGCTTCGGCGAGGTGACCCCGGCCGTCGCGCACCGCCGGGAGCGCGCGGTCCGGCAGATGGGCTCGCTCGGCGGGGGCAACCACTTCATCGAGGTGTGCCTCGACACCGACGGGGCCGTCTGGCTGCTGCTGCACTCCGGCTCGCGCAACATCGGCAAGGAGCTGGCCGAGTACCACATCGAGCGGGCGCGCGAACTGCCGCACAACCGGGGGCTGGTCGACCGGGACCTGGCCGTGTTCATCGCGGACACCCCGCAGATGGAGGCGTACCGGCACGACCTGTACTGGGCCCAGGAGTACGCCCGGCGCAACCGCGCGGTGATGATGGGGCTGCTCCAAAACCAGGTGCGCCGGGAGTTCCGCAAGGCGCGGCCGACCTTCGGGGAGGTCATCTCCTGCCACCACAACTATGTGGCCGAGGAGCGCTACGACGGGCTGGACCTGCTGGTCACCCGCAAGGGCGCGATCCGGGCGGGCAGCGGGGAGTACGGCATCATCCCCGGCTCGATGGGGACCGGTTCGTACATCGTGAAGGGCCTGGGCAACGAGGCGTCCTTCCGGTCGGCCTCGCACGGCGCGGGTCGGCGCATGAGCAGGAACGCGGCCAAGAAGCGCTTCACCGTCCAGGATCTGGTCGAGCAGACGCATGGCGTGGAGTGCCGCAAGGACGCGGGCGTGGTGGACGAGATCCCCGGCGCCTACAAGCCGATCGAGCAGGTGATGGACCGCCAGCGCGACCTCGTCGAGGTGGTGGCCAAGCTGCGGCAGGTGGTCTGCGTCAAGGGCTGACGGCACGGCGGAGGCGTCATGGGCAGGACGCCCGGCCGGTGTTACGTTCGTCGCGTTGGCCAGGCGACTACGCAGGGAGCCATGTATGGAAGCCTTGACCGATCTGGTCCCGCGCCCGGCCGGGGAGTTCGCCGTCGAGCCCCGGATCGCCTTCGACTCGGTGGAGCAGGCCGCCCACGCGGGTGACCGCTGTCCGATCAGTTGCGTGTGCATTACCTCGACGAACAACTGTCTGGCCACGGGGAACAGTTACCCGTTCGCCTGAGCGCTCCCTCGTGAGTGAGCACTCGGACGAGTGGGCCGGCGGCGGAGCCGGCGCGGGGCCCGGCTGGGACGGCGTGGAGCTGATCCGGCGGGCCCTGGCGGCGGCGCCCGGCGCCGGCCACTCCCTGCACGTCTCCGACTCGTGGATCACCGTCGTTCCCGCTGGTGTGCCGCTGGCCGAGCACGGTTGGAAGCTGCACATCTCGGCGCGCGCCGGCACATTTCCCCAACTGGCCGGCACCCTGCTGCCGTTCCTGCTGGCCGAGCGCTGCCACTTCAAGATCGTCCGCTCCGGGGCCGTGCTGACCCGGGTCAACAGCGGGCTGGCGGCCCCGGCGGCGGTCGGCAAGGCGGTGACCGTCTACCCGGACCCCGGCCGGGTGCGCGACCTCGGCCGGGCCCTGGCCCGGCTGCTGCGCGGCCACGAGGGGCCGCGCGTCCTCAGCGACCGCCGGGTCGCCGCCGACGCGCCCGTCTACTACCGCTACGGCCCGTTCGCGGCGCGCTGGTACGCGGGGGAGCGGGGCGGCCTCGGCATCCGGATCCCGGGTCCCGGCGGCGCGTGGTTCGACGCCGTGGCCTCCCTCGAATACCGCCAGCCGTCCTGGGTCGCCGACCCGTTCCGCGCCGCCGGGCCGGACGGCTCGGATAGCTCGGGCGGCTCGGCCGACCCGGTGGAGGAGCCGGTCGTCCTCGGCGGCCGGTACCGCCTGACCCGCGGCATCTACCGCGCCGCCCACGGCAACGTCTTCCGCGCCGAGGACACGGCGACGGGGCGGCGCGTCATCGTCAAACAGGCCCGCGCGCACGTCGCCGAGGGGCGCTCGGGTGACGCGCGCACCCGGCTGCGCAACGAGCGCCGGGTGCTCACCGCCTGCGCCGGCATCGAGGGCGTCCCCACGTTCCACGACCACTTCGCGCACGGGCCCGACGAGTTCCTGGTGACCGCCGACGTGGGCGCGCTGAACCTGCTGCACCACGTCCGCCTGAACGGCGCGCTGCCGCTCGGCACGGCCGACGCCCTCGGCGAGCCGCTGGCCGTCCGGCTCGCGGGCACCATCGCCGCGCTGCACGACCGCGGCGTGCTGATGCGCGACATCACCCCGCGGAACGTGGTGCTCGGCCCGGACCGCCCGTTCCTCGTCGACTTCGGCCTTGCCGCGCTCGACGGCCTCCAACTGCCCGGCGGCACCCCGGGGTTCGCGCCGCCCGGCCAACTGCGCGGCGAGCCGCCCGGCCCGGCCGACGACTGCTTCGCGTTCGGCATGACGCTCGGCTACGCGGCCACCGGGATGCTGCCGCTGACCGGCGTCACCGACCGCGAACTGGCGCGCCGGCGCATGCTCCAGGCGCTGACGGCCGTGCCGCCCGCCGTCGTCGAGACGATCGACGGGCTGCTGAGTCCGAACGAGGCGCGCGCCACCGGCACCCTGCGCGCTTTCGCGGCGGGCCGCCGCCCGCCCGCCGCGAACGGCCCACTCGCCCGGCCGCTCGCGCCCGAGCCTCCGGACGAGCCCGCCGCCCTGCTGGAGGAGCGCGTGCTGTCCCTGATCCTGTCGGCCGTCGACCGGCACCAGCTCGACGGCGACGAGGCGGCCATCGGCGCGGTGGACGCCAGCGTCCACACCGGCAGCGCCGGCCTCGGGCTGGCGCTGCTGCGGCATCGCGAACGGCCGGGCGTGCCGCGGGTGCTGCGCCGGCTGATCGGCCACGCCCGGGACGCCACGCGGAAAGTGGCGCTCGCCGAGGGGCTGTTCGCGGGCAGCACCGGCATCGAGCTGTTCCTCGCCCGGGCCCGGGCGGCCGGGTTCGACGCCGGGGAGGTGGCCCCGGCCGGGGCGCCCGAGCCGCAGGACGACGTCTTCAGTGGCGCCGCCGGGGTGGGGCTCGGCCAGTTGCTGCTGGCCGAGGTCTCCGACGACCCGGCCGAGCGGCTCGCGTTCGCCCGCGGTGAGGCGGAGGTGCTGATGGCCCGGTCCGAGCCGCTGCTCGGCGTCGGCGACGCGGGGCTGCCGCCGGGCGCGGGGGTCGCTCCGTCGTTCGGCTACGCGCACGGGCTGTCCGGCATCGTGGACTTCCTGGTCGGGCTCGCCGCGGTGACCGGCGATCCGGACGTGGCCCGGGCCGCGCTGGACCGGTCCCGGCGGCTGGCCCGCCGCGCACGGCAACTGGCCGCCGCCGCGGGCGCGCCCTCCGCCGTGCCGATCGCCGCCTCCTGGTGCCAGGGACTGGCGGGCGCGGCGCGCGCGTTGCAGCACGCGGGCGTGGTGCTGGACGAGCCGGAGTGCGTCCGGGCCGCCGCGGTGGCGGGCGACGCCTGCGTCCGGTGGATCCCCCGCATGGAGAACCTGTCGCAGTGCTGCGGGGTCTGCGGGGTGGGCAGCGCGCTGCTGGATCTGGCCGACAGCGGCGGCGGGGAGAAGTACCGGGCGGCGGCCGGGCGGGTGGCGCGCCACCTGATGGTGCGCAGTCACGGCCCGGACGACGCGCCCGAACTCATCGCGCTCACCGGCCAGGACGCCCCGCTGTCGTTCGGCATGGGCTACGCGGGCGTTCTGGCCTTTCTGTACGGGCTCAGGTCTCCCGGCGCGCCAGATGTGCTGGCCGCTGTGGTGACACCGGCCGCGCGCCCGTAGCCTCCGGGGCGCTCGCGGGCGGCTCCTCGTCCGCCGCCGCGCGGTCCGGGGCGGGCGCCCGGCCGAGGCGCGGCGGGCGGAGCACGACCAGGATGACCGCGAGGATCGCGCAGGCCACCAGGCCGTCCATCCAGTAGTGGTGGGCGGTGGCGACGACGGCGACCAGGGTGATGAGGGGGTGCAGCAGCCACAGCCAGCGCAGCCTGCCGCGGGTCGCCATGATCAGGGCGACGGCGATGAACACGGCCCAGCCGACGTGCAGCGAGGGCATGGCCGCGAACTGGTTGGCCATGGAGTCCGGTTTGGGTTTTCCGTAGACGGCGGGGCCGTAGAGCACGCCGGTGTCGACCATGCGGGTCGCGCGGAAGAGCCGGGGCGGGGCGAGGGGTACCAGCAGATGCAGCACGAGCGCGGCCCCGGTCAGCCAGGTGAGCACCCAGCGCACCCAGACATAGTGGCCGGGCCGCCGCCAGTACATCCAGACGAGAAAAAGGACCATGGCGGGGAAGTGCACCGTGGCGTAGTACACGTTGATGCCGCGAATGAGGATTTCGCTGTGCATCAGCAGGTCCTGCACCCGTGCCTCGCTGGGCAGATGAAGGGTGCGCTCCAGGCTCCAGATCCATTCGGCGTTGTCGTGGGCGTCCGCGAACTGCCCGTTGGCCGCCCGTCTGCCGAACTTGTACGCCATATACAGGGCGATGACGAGTGGCAGTTCACGGATGAGCGGCGGCCGGGAGGCGGTGGCGGACCGCTCCCGGTTCGGCTTGGTAAGGGCTCGCTTCAGCACACGAGTGCTTGGCATAGGCAGTATTCCCGAATGGCAGGGTCGGCTGATCGCGGTCTGGAAGCGGAACCCCTTTCCGTTCACGCTTCGATCTTCTGTTCCCCGCCCCGAGTTTACGTTGCTCCTTCCCGGCGGGGCACCGCACACACCGGAACCACGCGATCCCGAACGTTTTCGGGCCGGGCGGTGGAACGGCCGGGCCAGCACCTCGACGGGGGTCGCGCGGGGGGCCGGAACCAGACCCCAGGTGTGCCGGAGGTCCCGAAGTGCGTGCCGCTTCCCACCAGCACGACGCGGGCGGGGGCGGCCGGGGTGCCGGTGGCCCGGGTCTTCCGGGGGGCAGGCCCAGCGCGCCGGTGATGACCCGGTCGCGCAGCCGGGGCGGCGGCTTGGCCGGCACGCCGACGCGGCCGGCGTCGCCCCACCGAGTACCCGATCTTGGGCTTCCGCGCCTCGACGACCGTGACGATGGCCTTGGCCACGGCGTCCACCGGTCCCTGCTTGTTCTTCGCGATGGTCTCCTCGAAGCTCCGCAGCCGGGCGGCGTAGAGGGCGGTCAGCTCCGGATCGGCGTCGTTCAGCGCGGCGCGCGCGGCCGGCTCCGCCTTGGCGGAGATCGGGTCTCGGTGGTCCCGGACTCGACCAGGGTGACCGCTGTGCCGAACGGCGCCAGCTCGATGCGCGGCGCGCGGGCCGACGACTCGTCCGTGACGTCCATCGGGACCTGGTGGACCCCGTCGAGCCGGGCCAGCTCGGACCCTGCCCGCGTTTGCGAATCATCATTCGCATTGTCATGGGCTGTCATGATGGCGCCCCGGGGCGGGGCGGACACGGAGAACAGGAGGTGGATGACGTGGCGCACGAGGCTCGGCCGCGACGGAAGCGGCAGGCCCGCGGTGAGCAGCGGATGGCCCAGATCCTCGACGCGGCGGCGACGGTCTTCGCGGAGCACGGCTACGAGGCGGCGACCACCATCAAGATCTCGGCCGAGGCCGGGATCTCCCCCGGCTCGCTCTACCAGTTCTTCCCGAACAAGGAGGCCATCGCCGAGGCGCTGGCCCTTCGTTTCGTCGCCGACCTCGGCGCCGCGCACGACGAGGCGTTCAGCGGTGTGGACCTCGCGGGCCTGGGCCTCGACGAGTTCATCGACCGGATCGTGGATCCGCTGATCGCCTTCAACATCGCCAACCCCGGCTTCAAGGCGCTCTTCGCCAGGACCGATCAGCCGGCCGGCCTCAGCTCCGCCGCCGAACCGCTGGAGCGGGCGGTGATGGGGCGGGTGGTGGGCGTCGTCGTGGAGCGCGCCGGTCGGCTGACGCCCGCCGAGGCCACCCTCGCCGCCCACGTCGGCGGCCAGGTCTTCAAGGCGCTGATCCCCATGGTCGTGGCCGCCGCCGAGGGAGGCGAACGGGAGGCCGTGATCGGGGAGTTGAAGAAGGTGCTGCGCGGGTACTTCGGGCAGGTCCTGGACCCCTGATCACGGCTTTGTCCTCACTGCGGGAAAAGTTCCAGCGATCCGTGCAGAACTTCTTCCCAGGCCGCCGGGCCGCTGCTACATTCCCCACCCAGGCCGACGCGGATCCCGTGCCGGCGCCCGATGCCGACGGGGGCGGGAGGGACAGCGTGAGGCGGATGACGGCTCGGCCCGGGAACGCGCACCAGGCGCGGCTGCTTCGGCTGCTGCGCGATGGCGGCCCCAGTTCCCGTGCCCAGCTCGGCGACCGCATCGAGCTCTCCCGGTCCAAGCTCGCCGTGGAGATCGACCGGCTCCTGGAGACGGGGCTGGTCGTGGGCGACGGGTTCGCCGCCTCCCGCGGCGGACGCCGGTCGCACAATGTGCGGCTCGCGCCCCAACTGCGTTTCCTCGGCGTCGACATCGGCGCCACGTCCATCGATGTCGCGGTCACCGGCCCCGAGTTGGAGATCCTGGGGCACCTCACCGAGCCGATGGACGTGCGCGAGGGGCCGGTCGCCGTCTGCGAACAGGTGCTGGCGATGGCCGCCAAGCTCCGCGACGCCGGGCTCGCCGACCACTTCGACGGCGCCGGCATCGGCGTCCCGGGCCCCGTCCGCTTCCCCGACGGGGTCCCGGTGGCGCCACCCATCATGCCGGGCTGGGACGGCTTCCCGGTCCGCGAGGCACTCGGCCAGGAGCTGGGCTGCCCGGTCATGGTGGACAACGACGTGAACCTGATGGCGCTGGGCGAACAGCACGCCGGAGTCGCCCACTCCGTCCAGGACTTCATCTGCGTCAAGATCGGCACCGGCATCGGCTGCGGCATCGTCGCGGACGGCAAGGTCCACCGGGGCGCCACCGGCAGCGCCGGGGACATCGGCCACATCCGGGTCGAGGCCGACGGCCGCCAGTGCCCCTGCGGCAACCGGGGCTGTCTGGAGGCGTACTTCGGCGGCGCCGCGCTCGCCCGGGACGCCGAGGCCGCCGCCCGCGACGGCCGCTCCCCCGAACTCGCCGCCCGCCTCACGGCCACCGGCGCCCTCACGGCCGCGGACGTGGCCAGTGCGGCGGCGGCCGGTGACGTGGCCTCGCTCGACCTCATCCGGCACGGCGGGAGCCGCACCGGCCAGGTCATCGCCGGCCTCGTCAGCTTCTTCAACCCCGCGCTGGTGGTGATAGGCGGTGGCGTCACCGGCCTCGGGCACACCCTTCTCGCCGCCATCCGCACCCAGGTCTACCGCCAGTCCCTGCCCCTGGCCACCGGCAACCTCCCCATCGTTCTCGGCGAACTCGGTCCCGTCGCCGGTGTCACCGGCGCGGCCCGCCTGATCAGCGACCACCTCTTCAGCTACTCCCCGACCTGACCCGACCGAGGGCGCCCGCCCTCCCGTTCCGGCCGCCGGGCCACGTGTCACGGGACACGTGCCCACCGCGGCGGTGCCCCATCCGGCACATCCGCACCGGCCGTCGCACAAGCCGCATCAGCACCGCGCGCCACATTCCTGCCCACGCACGCCCGCGCACCGGCACAGTCGCCGAGGAGGCCAGCCCATGGCAAGCGCGTCACCGCCGATTCTCACCCTGACCGGCATCACCAAATCGTTTCCCGGTGTCCGCGCCCTGGACGGCGTCGACCTGGACGTGAACCCCGGCGAGGTGCACTGCCTGCTGGGCCAGAACGGCGCCGGGAAGTCCACCCTCATCAAGGTCGTCTCCGGCGCCCACCGGCCCGACTCCGGCGAGATCGTCTGGCAGGGCGAACGCGTCGTCCTCGGCTCGCCGTCCGCCGCCATGCGGCTGGGCATCGCCACGATCTACCAGGAACTCGACCTCGTCGAGCACCTGTCCGTCGCCGAGAACGTCCATCTCGGGCACGAGACCGCCACCGCCGGCTTCGTGCGGCGCGGCGCCGCCCGCGCCGCCACCGCCGCGCTGCTGGCCCGCCTCGGCCACCCGGAGATCGACCCCGGCCGCATCGTCGGCACCCTCTCCGCGGCGGGCCGGCAGATCGTCAGCATGGCCCGCGCCCTCTCCCACGACGCCCGGCTGATCATCATGGACGAGCCGTCCGCCGTTCTCGACCCCGACGAGGTGGGCAACCTCTTCCGCATCGTCGACGACCTCACCGAGGCCGGCGTCGCCATCGTCTACATCTCCCACCGGCTGGAGGAGATACGGCAGATCGGCGACCGGGTCACCGTCCTCAAGGACGGCCGCGTCGTCGCCCGCGGCCTGCCCGCCGCCACCACCGCCACCCGCGACATCGTCGCCCTGATGACCGGCCGCGAGGTCGAACACGCCTTCCCCGCACGCCCACCGGCGCCCGCCGACACCGGCGCCGAGCCAGTGCTCCGCGTCGAAGGACTCGCCCGCGCCGGCGAGTTCGCCCCGTTCCACCTCCAGGTGCGGGCCGGCGAGGTCGTCGGCCTCGCCGGGCTCGTCGGCTCCGGCCGCTCCGAGATCCTGGAGACCATCTACGGCGCCCGGCGCGCCACCGCCGGCCGCGTCCTGGTCGACGGCCGCCCGCTGCGCCCCGGCGACGTCACCGCCGCCGTGCGCGCCGGGCTCGGCCTCGCCCCCGAGGAGCGCAAGGCCCAGGGCCTGTTCCTGCTCGAATCCGTCACCCGCAACGTCTCCATCTCCTCCCTGCCCCGCTTCTCCCGCGCCGGCTGGCTGGACCGCGCCGGCGAACGGGCCGCCGCGGCCGCCCGCGCCCGCGAGCTGTCCCTGCGCCCCGCCGACCCCGACCGCCAGATCCGCACGCTCTCCGGCGGCAACCAGCAGAAGGCCGTGCTCGCCCGCTGGCTGCTGCGCCACTGCAAGGTCCTGCTGCTCGACGAGCCGACCCGGGGCGTCGACGTCGGCGCGCGGGCCGAGCTGTACGCCCTCATCCGCCGGCTGGCCGACGACGGCGTGGCCGTTCTGCTGGTCTCCAGCGAGATACCCGAAGTCCTCGGTCTCGCCGACCGGGTGCTGGTCCTGCGGGAGGGACGGGTCGTGCACACCGCACCCGCCCGGGAGCTCGACGAGCACCGGGTCCTCGATCTCGTCATGGAAGGGAGTCCGGCGTGACCCACGGCGCCACCTCCGAACCCGCATCGTCGCCCTCGCTCGCCAAGTCGCCGCCGCCGGACGCGCCGTCGCCGGCGGCCGGCCGCGGGCCCCGCGCCCGGCTCCCGCTCGGGTCCCTCACCGATGTCCACAGCCTCTCCCTGGTCGGGGTGCTCGCCGTCCTGTCGCTGATCGGCGCCATCACCGCGCCCGACCAGTTCCTCAGCGTCGACAACGTGCAGTTGATCCTCACTCAGGCTTCCGTGATCGGCGTGGTCACCGTCGGCATGACCTTCGTCATCATCGGCGGCGGCATCGACCTGTCCGTCGGCGCGATCGTCGCCCTGGCCTCCGTCTGGTGCACCACCGTGGCCACCCAGGAGTACGGCATGGGCGGCATGATCTTCTGCGCGCTCGCCGTCGGCCTCGGCTGCGGACTGGTCAACGGAGTGCTGATCGCGTACGGGCCGATGGTCCCGTTCGTGGCCACCCTCGCCATGCTCGCCTCGGCCCGCGGCCTGGCCCTCCAGATCACCGAGGGCCGGACCCAGATCGTCACCGTCGACTCGGTGCTCGACCTCGGCGGGCGCGACGCCTATGTCCTGGGCGTCCCGCCGCTGGTGATCATCTTCGCGGGTGTGACGGCCATCGGCTGGGTGCTGCTCAACCGCACCACCTTCGGCCGCCGCACCGTGGCGATCGGCGGCAACCCCGAGGCGGCCCGGCTGGCCGGCATCGCGGTCAAGCGCCAGCGGCTGATGATCTACGGCCTGTCCGGCCTGTGCTGCGGCGTCGCCGCGTTCATGCTCGTCGTGCTCAGCGGCTCCGGCCAGAACACCAACGGCAACCTCTACGAGCTGAACGCGATCGCTGCGGCGATCATCGGCGGCACCCTGCTCAGCGGCGGGCGCGGCACGATTCTCGGCGCCGTGCTCGGCGTCCTCGTCTTCCAGACCATCACCAACCTCTTCACGCTGAACAACCTGGAGAGCGCGGTCCAGCAGATCGCCCAGGGCGCGATCATCGTCGCCGCCGTCCTCCTCCAGCGCCGCACCGCCGCACAACAACCCTGACCTCCACGGAAGGTGCACACCATGACCGATTCACCCGCCGGTCCGATCGCCAGCCGCAGAGGGCTGCTCTTCGGCACCGCCGCCGCCTCCGCCGGCATGTTCCTGGCTGGTTGCACCAGCAACGAGTCCAATGACGACGAGGGTGGCGAGCAGGCGCCGGCCGCGGCCAGCGACGAGCCGGGCCGCCACGTCACCATCGGCTTCGCCGGCCCGCAGGCCGACCACGGCTGGCTGAACGCGATCAACGAGAACGCGCGCAGCCGCGCCGACGGATACGAGGACGTCACGCTGGAGATCACCGAGGGCTCCAACGACACCGCCACCCAGATCGGGCAGATCGAGACCCTGATCAACAGCGCGGTCGACGTCCTCGTCATCCTGCCCGCCGACGGCCGCGCGCTGACCCAGATCGGCCTCGACGCCATGCGGGCCGGGATCCCCGTGATCAACCTGGACCGGATCTTCGACAGCCCCCAGGCGTACCGCTGCTGGATCGGCGGCGACAATTACGGCATGGGACTCAACGCCGGGCACTTCATCGGGGAACGGCTGCGCGACGTCGAGAACGCCCGCGTGGTCGAACTCGCCGGCACCGACAGCCTGGAGCTGACCCGGCAGCGCACCCAGGGCTTCGACGACGCGCTGGCCACCTACCCGAACATCGAAAAGGTGGCCCGCCAGGCCGCCGAGTTCACGGTGGAGTCGGGCCAGGAGGTCATGTCGGGGCTGCTCCAGGCCCAGCCGGAGTTCGAGGCCCTGTGGAACCACGACGACGACCAGGGCGCCGGCGCCCTGCGCGCCATCGACCAGGCCGGCCGTGACGAGTTCATCATGGTCGGCGGGGCCGGGTCCAAGGCAGCCATGGACGCCATCCAGGCGGACAACTCGGTCCTGAAGGCCACCGTCCTCTACCCGCCCACCATGGCCGCCTCCGCCATCGACCTGGCCCGTGCCCTCGGGCAGGCCAAGGGCGTGGGGGGCCTGGCCGAGTTCGAGATCCCGTCCTCCGTCACCCTCTACTCCGCCGTCGTCACGAAGGACAACGTCGAGCAGTACCTGCCGACCGGCTTCAACTGACGCACCGCACCAGAAGAATCGCGACTGACAGGGAACCAGATGCCGCATTCCACCACACCTCCACTCGGCGTCGGCATGGTCGGCTACGCCTTCATGGGCGCCGCCCACTCCCAGGGCTGGCGTACCGTGGCCCGGGCCTACGACCTGCCGCTGTCCCCCGTGCTGGCCGCCGTCTGCGGGCGCGACCCGGGCGCCGTCCGGGCCGCCGCCGACAAGCTCGGCTGGGCCGCGGCCGAGACCGACTGGCGGGCGCTGATCGCCCGCGACGACGTGTCGCTCGTGGACATCTGCACCCCCGGCGACAGCCACGCGGAGATCGCCATCGCCGCCCTGGAGGCCGGCAAGCACGTGCTGTGCGAGAAGCCGCTGGCCAACACCGTGGCCGAGGCCGAGGCGATGACCGAGGCGGCCCGGGCCGCCTCGGAGCGTGGCCAGATCGCCATGGTCGGCTTCAACTACCGCCGCGTTCCGGCCCTCGCCCTGGCCCGCCGGCTGGTCGCCGACGGCCGGATCGGCACGCTGCGCCACGTGCGCGTCAGCTACCTCCAGGACTGGGGCGAGGATTCGGACCTGCCCCTGGTCTGGCGGCTCCAGAAGGAGAAGGCCGGCTCCGGGGCGCTCGGCGACCTCGGCGCGCACATCGTCGACCTCGCCCAGCATCTCTCGGGCGAGCTGCTGACCGGCGTCTCCGCGCAGACCGAGACGTTCATCACCGAACGCGCCCTGCCCGGCGGCGGCCCGGGCGAGACCGGCCGGGTCACCGTGGACGACGCCGCCGTGTTCACCGGCCGGCTCGCCTCCGGCGCGCTCACCTCCTTCGAGGTCAGCCGGCTGGCCGCGGGCCGCAAGAACCAGCTCCGGATCGAGCTCAACGGGTCCGACGGTTCTCTGGCCTTCGACCTGGAGCGGCTCAACGAACTGGAGTTCCACGACCACACCCTGCCCGGCGCCGAGGCCGGCTTCCGCCGCATCCTGGCGACCGAGCCGGACCACCCCTACCTGGAGGGCTGGTGGCCGCCGGGGCACGGCCTCGGCTACGAGCACACGTTCACCCACCAGGCGCGCGACCTGGTGCGGGCCATCGCCGAGGGCGTCCAGCCGGAGCCCACCTTCGCCGACGGCCTCCAGGTCCAGCGGGTCCTGGCCGCGATCGAGGAGAGCGCGGAGAAGAACGCCGTCTTCACCCCCGTCCCGGCAGCCGAGTAGGAGAGGCAGGAACACGAACGCCATGCCACGCAAGTTCACACTGTTCACCGGCCAGTGGGCGGACCTGCCCCTGGAGGAGGTCTGCCGGCTGGCCCGTGACTTCGGTTACGACGGTCTGGAACTGGCCTGCTGGGGCGACCACTTCGAGGTCGACCGGGCGCTCGCCGAGCCGGACTACGTCGCCGGGCGCCGCGCGCTGCTGGAGAAGTACGGCCTGGAGTGCTGGGCCATCTCCAACCACCTCGTCGGCCAGGCCGTCTGCGACCACCCGATCGACGAGCGCCACCAGGGCATCGTGCCGCCCCGGATCTGGGGTGACGGCGAGCCGGAGGGCGTCCGGACCCGGGCCGCCAAGGAGATGGCCGACACCGCGCGGGCCGCCGCCGCCTTCGGCGTGCGCACCGTCATCGGCTTCACCGGCTCCTCGATCTGGCACCTGGTCGCGATGTTCCCGCCCGTGCCGCCGGGGATGATCGAGCGCGGCTACGAGGACTTCGCCGAGCGGTGGAACCCGATCCTCGACGTGTTCGACGCCGAGGGCGTGCGGTTCGCCCACGAGGTGCACCCCAGCGAGATCGCGTACGACTACTGGACGACCAAGCGCGCCCTCGAAGCGGTGGACCACCGCCCGGCGTTCGGGCTGAACTTCGACCCGAGCCACTTCGTCTGGCAGGACCTCGACCCGGTCAACTTCCTCTACGACTTCCGGGACCGCATCTACCACGTGGACTGCAAGGAGGCCCGCCGGCGGCTGGACGGTCGCAACGGCCGGCTGGGCTCCCACCTCCCGTGGGGCGACCCGCGCCGCGGCTGGGACTTCGTCTCCGCCGGGCACGGCGACGTCGTGTGGGAGGACGTCTTCCGGATGCTGCGCTCCATCGGCTACGAGGGACCCGTCTCGGTGGAGTGGGAGGACGCCGGCATGGACCGGCTGGCCGGCGCCCCCGAGGCCCTGGCCCGGCTGCGGGCCTACGACTACCCGCCGCCCACCGCGTCGTTCGACGCGGCTTTCGGCAGCGAGTGACGCCGATCTCCCGAACGCCCGGTCTCCGCACGGACCGTGCCCGGCCCGCGGTGGGCCCGGGCCGGCCGTGACGGAGGCGTTCCCCTGCCCGTCGCCATCGGCGCGGGGGAACGCCGGGGCGGGCAGTACGACGCGCGGGTCAGGCGCCCTTGAGCAGGTCCAGCGCCGCGTCGGCCAGCCGCTCCGGGGGCGGGCCGACGTCCAGCACCGCGCCGTTCTCCCCGGGGGTCAGCGGCTCCAGGTCGGCGAGCTGCGTGGCCAGCAGCTCCGGGGGCATGAAGTGGCCGGCGCGCTGCCCGATCCGCTCGGCGATCAGCTCCGTCGTGCCGTGCAGATGGAGGAAGAACACCCCGGGGGAGCCCGCCCGCAGCACGTCCCGGTAGCGGACCTTGAGGGCGGAGCACGTCATCACGCCGCCACTGCCCTCCTCCTCCCGCTCCCGCAGCCAGGCGCCGAGCGATTCCAGCCAGGGGCCGCGGTCGGCGTCGTTCAGCGGGATCCCGGCCGACATCTTGGCGATGTTGGCCTCGGGGTGGAAATCGTCCGCCTCGGCGAAGGGGACGCCCAGCCGCTCGGCCAGCAGCCGCGCGACGGTCGTCTTGCCCACGCCGGATACGCCCATCACGACCACGGTGGAGTAAGCCATGCCCCCACTATCCGGCTCCGGGCGCGTCTTCGCCAAATGCGCGCCGGTCCGGCTCCCAGCCGGTCCTCAGTCCTGGCCGCGGAGCAGTCCCCGGGCGCGGCGCAGTTCGGTCTCCGACTCGCGGCCGGTGCCCGCGATGACGGTCAGCGCCTGCCGGGCCTTGCCGGGCGCCGAGTCCAGCACCCGGCCGGCCGCCTCGGCCTGGACCACCATTCCGGCCACCCGGTGCCCGGCGATGTCGTACATCTCACGGCAGATCTCGATGCGTTGCGCGGCCACCGCCGCCCGCTGCCGGGCGGCCCGGATCTGCGCCAGCCCGGCGGCCCGTTCGGCGAGCTGGGTGCGGTAGCACCGGCGGCAGCGGGTCCGGTAGCCCAGGGCCCAGGCCAGCGCGATCGGCACCGACAGCGCGACGGTCGTCTTGATCGCGGCGCCCGGGGCGTCGGCGTCCCGGACGGCCGCCAGGACCGCCACGCCCAGGCCGCCGGCCAGCGCGAGCCGCACGGCCCACCGCGCGCCCCGGTCGGCCACCGCGCAGATGATGGCGTACACGGCGAGGGCGGCGGCCGGCAGCGCGCCGTCCCGCAGGATCTCGGCCAGGCACCCCGCGAGCGCGAGGAGCAGCATCCGCTCCGGCAGCCGCCGCCGCAGGGCCACCCCGAGGGACAGCGCGACCGCCACCGTGGCCGGTACCACGGCCGCCCAGCCGTGCAGCGAGGAGTCCACCGCGATGTTCACCACGCACAGGGCGAACACCAGCAGGGCCCCGCAGATGTCCGTCGCCGCGGGGTTCCGGCGTGGATAAACGCGTGGCCGATTCATGCCGGTCAGGGTATGGCCGCGACCCGGTGGGTGAACAGGGCCGGAACCGGATTTCCGGAAGCGGTGGATCCGCTTGCCGGGGAACGGGCGTTGGCGCACCCGTGGCCGCCCGCTGTTCTCGCGGACGGTGACTGATTGTCACACCCATGGATTACAGTGGCGACAGCCGCGCCCTGGGAGGTTCTCGTGACCGAGTCGTCGTCCCAACCATCCGCCACCCGGAAATCCCCCCGCCCGCCTCTGCTGCCGGACCGGCTGCGCCCCGCCGCGTTCGGGGCCCGGTCCACCGGGGAGCGGCTCACCCGCGTCCAGCGCTCCCCGCAGTACCGCGACGGCGCCTTCCGCAACGAGCGGCCGGTCAGCATGGGCGGTGCCCGCGACATGCTGCCGATGCTGCGGGACATGCTGCGGCGCGCCGACCGGGTGCGGCGGAAGCCGGCCGGCCGGCTGCCCCTTGTCCGGCCCGCCGCCGTCGAGCCGGGCGATGTGCCGGGCTCCGGGCTCCGGTTGACCTGGCTGGGGCATGCCAGCGTGCTGGCCGAGATCGACGGGCACCGGGTGCTGTTCGACCCGGTGTGGGGCACGCGCTGCTCGCCCTTCCCTTTCGCCGGGCCGCGGCGGCTGCACCCGGTCCCGGCGCGGCTTGCCGAGCTGGGACCGCTGGACGCCGTCGTCATCTCCCATGACCACTATGACCACTTGGACATGCCGACGATCCGGGCGCTGATCTCGTCCGAGGCGGTGTTCGCCGTGCCGCTCGGCGTCGGCGCGCACCTGGAGCGGTGGGGGGTGCCCGCCGCGCGCCTCGTCGAGCTGGACTGGCACGAGTCGGCGCGGGTGGGCGGGCTGACGCTGACGGCCACCCCCGGCCAGCACTTCTGCGGCCGGGGCCTGCGGGACCGTTTCCAGACGCTGTGGGCCTCCTGGGTGGTGACCGGCCCCGAGCACCGGATCCACCACACCGGGGACACCGGGTACTTCCCCGGCTTCGCCCGGATAGGCGCGGAGCACGGCCCGTTCGACGCGACCATGGTGCAGATCGGCGCCTACAGCAGCGAGTACTGGCCGGACATCCACATGACCCCGGAGGAGGGCGTGCGGGCCCATCTCGACCTGTCCGGCGGCGTGCCGCACGGGGTGCTGCTGCCCATCCACTGGGGCACGTTCAACTTGGCGCTGCACCCGTGGGAGGAGCCGGTGGAGCGGACGGTGCGCGCGGCCAAGGACGCGGACGTGACCGTCGCCGTGCCGAAGCCGGGGGAGTCGTTCGAGCCGGCCGCGGGTCTGCCGCTGGACGCCTGGTGGGAGGCCATCGCCGTACGGCCCGCGGCGAGCGCCGCGTCCCCCGACCCCTCGCTGAACGCCCGCCCCGCGGACGGCTGATGACGGCCGGGCCGGACGCCCCTGGGGGTCCGGCCCGGCCGTCCGGCGGTGGTCACTCGGGAGGCGGGGCGCGCAGCGGGTCGTGGCCCACGCTCATCAGCCGGTAGCGCCACGTCGGTTCGGGCACCTCCTCGCGCGGGCCCTGCGCGCGCTCGTCGCGGATCGTGTCCACCACCTCGCGCATCAGCCGGATGTCGCCGTCGGTGAGGTCCATCTGCCGCTTGCGGAGAATCGCCAGCACCCCGCGCCCCTGCTCGCTGCCCGACTTGTCGGGCGGCTCCTCCGTCTCCTCGCCCGCGCTGCTCGTCCGCAGCCACGCGCCCAGCTCGTGCGACGTCATGTTGACGACGTTGTGAAACTCGGCCCACAACGCGTCGATCTCGAACGCGTCGGTGTCGGCCATGGTGCGCCTCCCAACCCGTGGTTGCCGCCGTCAGCGGCCCGCTCGCGCGCGCACGTCCGCCGCGAGGTCCTTGTCCAGCGCGATCCGGACCAGCCCCGCCGTGAGCCGGGGCACGTCGTCCCGGGACACCAGCCCGCCGAGCGTCTTGGGGGAACGCGGCAGGCCGACCCGTTCGGCGCCGTCCTGCGCCTTGCGGTCGATATAGGGGGCGTGCTCCGGCCAGACGGCCTGCACCTCGCGCAGGAAGATGTCCACGCCCATCGGGCCGATCCCGGGGAACTCCCGCAGCCGCTGCGACACGTCCGGCCCGCGTACCTTCCGCAGGTCGCCGCCGTACCGGTCGAGCAGCAGTTGTGCGCCGTCCCCCAACTGGGTCGCGGTCCGCTCGTCGTAGCGGCGGTAGTGGCCCACGCCCAGCGCGTCCACCCGTTGCTGCCAGGTGGCCTCGGCCATCCGCTTGGGGTCGCGCATCCCGGCGTCGAACAGCGCGCGGGCCGCGGCCACGGCGATGTCCGACTTGATGCGGGCGGAGAGCAGGTGCGCGAGCACCAGCGCCTGGTAGAGCGGCCCCGGCGTGTTCCGCAGCCGGATGCCGGCCTGCTCGGCGTACGTCTGGCCGCACCGGTCGATCAGCGCCTGTGCGGTCTTCTCGGTTCGCGTGCTCATCGCGAGTCCCGCCTCTCCGCCCGCGCGGGGCCGGTCACTGCGTCCCGGGGCGCTCGGACTGCGGGCCGCGGCCCCGCTCGGTGCGCGGGCCCCGGGAGCGCCAGTGGGGATCGTTCTGCAGCTCCTCGTTGGCCTGTCGGTTGGCCTGTTTGTCCGGCACGCCCTCGTCCTCGGCGCGCTTGCGCTTGTGGGCGCG
Source organism: Streptomyces litchfieldiae (assembly GCF_031845365.1). Lineage (NCBI taxonomy): Bacteria > Bacillati > Actinomycetota > Actinomycetes > Kitasatosporales > Streptomycetaceae > Streptomyces > Streptomyces litchfieldiae. The sequence goes on along the minus strand of NZ_JAVREL010000009.1, from coordinate 107,407 downwards.
GTGGATGTCGTACTTCTTGCTGCCCGGTTCAGGCATCGTCACCACCTCGTGCCGCCGAGTTCCCCGCCGGGCCCGGGTGAAACGACACGGCGACGGCCCGGGCCGCGCGAGCGTCGTTTCACCCGGCGCCGCTCAGTCCCCGGCCGCGGCCGGGGCCAGGCCGAGCGGCAGGTGGCAGGCGGCCAGGTGCGAGCCGTCGCCGGGCGCCGGCTGCTCGGCCGGGACGACCTCGGCGCAGATGTCCACGGCCTGCCAGCACCGGGTCCGGAAGCGGCAGCCGGACGGCGGGTCGACCGGGGAGGGGACCTCGCCGGACAGCACGATCCGCTGGGGCCGCTCCGGCCCGCCGGTGCCCGCCAGGCTGGGCGCGGCGGACAGCAGCGCGGCCGTGTACGGGTGGCGCGGCGCGGTGAACACCTCCTCCGCCGGTCCCGACTCCACCACCCGGCCCAGGTACATCACCGCGACGCGGTCGGCCACGTGCCGCACGACCGACAGGTCGTGCGAGATGAACACGTAGGCGACGCCCAGCTCCGCCTGGAGGTCGGTGAGCAGGTTGAGCACCTGCGCCTGCACGGACAGGTCCAGCGCCGACACGGGCTCGTCGCAGACGATCACCTCGGGGTTGAGGGCCAGGGCCCGGGCGATGCCGATGCGCTGGCGCTGGCCGCCGGAGAACTCCTGCGGATAGCGGTCCGCGTCGCTCGCGCGCAGCCCCACCATCTCCAGCAGCTCGCGCACCCGCTTGCCGCGCTCCTGCCGGGGCACGAGGCCGGGGTGCGAGCGCCACGGCTCGCCGATCAGGTCCGCCGCGTTCAGCCGCGGGTTGAGCGAGGCGAAGGGGTCCTGGAAGACCATCTGCACCTTGCGCCGCCAGGCCAGGAGCTCCTTGCCGCGCAGGGCGAACGGGTCGGTGCCGTCGAACCGCACGGTGCCGGCGTCCGGGCGTTCCAGCATCAGCAGCACCCGGGCCAGCGTGGACTTGCCGCAGCCCGACTCGCCCACGAGCCCCAGGGTCTCGCCGCGCCCGACGGTGAGGTCCACGCCGTCCAGCGCGCGCAGCCGGTTGCTGCCCGAGGGGCTGCGCGGCACGCGGAAGCTCTTGGTCAGGCCGCGTGCCTCCAACAGCGGCTGCGGTGGCGCGTTGTCAGGCATGGGCCAGCTCCTTCCAGTAGTGACAGGCCGAGGCGCGGCCGGGCCCCGTGCCGGTCAGCGGCGGTGCCTCGGTGGCACACCGCTCCCGCGCCATCGGGCAGCGGTCGCTGAACGCGCAGCCCGCGGGCAGCGTGGCCGGCCGGGGCGGGCTGCCCTCGATCGACAGCAGCCGGGTGCCGCGCGGGTGGTCGGCGGGGACGGAGCTGAGCAGCCCGCGGGTGTAGGGGTGGCGCGGCGCGCCGAACACCTCCTCGACCGGGCCGGACTCCACGATCGAGCCCGCGTACATCACGGCGACCTCGTCGGCCTGTTCCGCGACGACGGCCAGGTCGTGGGTGATGAGCACGAGCGCCATCCGGGTCTCCCGGCGCAGCTCCGCCAGGAGTTCCATGATCTGGGCCTGCACGGTGACGTCGAGGGCCGTCGTCGGCTCGTCGGCGAGCAGCACCGTGGGGCGCAGCGCCACGGCCATCGCGATGAGCAGGCGCTGCCGCATGCCGCCGGAGAACTGGTGCGGGTACGCCTTCGCGCGCGACCGCGGCTCGGGTATGCCGACCCGTTCCATGAGCTCGATGGCCTTCTCGGCCGCGGCGCGGCGGGAGAGCCCCTCGTGGATGCGGAACGGCTCGGCAAGCTGGGAGCCCACCGTGTACACGGGGTTGAGGGCGGTCAGCGCGTCCTGGAAGACGACGGCCAGGCCCGGGCCCGCGAGCCGGCGCCGTTCGCGCGGGCTCAGCCGGAGCACGTCCGTGCCGTTCAGGAGCACCTCGCCGCCGACGACCTCGGCGACCGGGTCGAGGAGTCCGGCGATGGCCTGGGCCGTCATGCTCTTGCCGCACCCGGACTCGCCGAGCAGGGCGAGGGTCTGTCCCGAGCGGACGGAGAAGCCGACGTCGCGGACCACCGGCACCGGGCCGTCCGGGGTCTGGACCCGCACGGAGAGCCCGTCGACCGCCAGGGCCGCCCGTTCCGCCGGGGGGTCGGCGAGGGAGACGGCGACGGCGTTGTCGTCCTTGTTCATGCCCCCTCCTTTCCGATGTGAGGCGCCTGGGCGACCTGGGCGGCCTGTCCGATCGTCGGGGCCCGTCCGCCGCCGGCCGCGCGGCGGCCGCGCTTGGGCGCGGTGAGCCGCCAGCGCTGGCCCGGGTCGCCGGCGATCCTGGCCCAGGCGGCGAGGACGGTGGCCGAGACGGTGGTGAGGATGATCGCCAGGCCCGGGAAGAACGCGATCCACCAGGCGGTCTGCAGCTCCTGCCGGCCCTGGGCGACCATGAGGCCCCAGGAGACGTCCGGAGGCTGGATGCCGATGCCAAGGAAGCTCAGCGAGGACTCGGTGAGCATCACGAAACAGAAGTCGACGGCGGCCACGGTGAGCAGCGTGGGCAGCACGATCGGGGCGACGTGGCGCCGGATGGTGGCCCAGTTGCCAGTGCCGAAGGTGCGTGCCGCGTCGACGAACAGCCTGCTGCGCAGCTCGGCCGACTCCGCCCGGGCGGTGCGCAGGTAGATGGGGATGCGGGCGATGGCCAGCACCAGCACGATGTTGGCGGCGCTCGGGTCGAACACGTAGAGGACGACAACGGCCAGCAGCAGCGAGGGGAAGCTGAGGATGACGTCGGCGACGCGCATCGACAGGCTCTCCCGCCAGCCGCGGTGGAAGCCGGCCCACATGCCCCAGACGGAGCCGACGATCAGCGACAGCAGCACCGCGGGGACGGCGACGGACATGGTCGTGCCCGCCGCGACCACCAGCCGCGCCAGGACGCTGCGGCCGAGCGAGTCGCTGCCGAGGACGAACTCCCAGCCCTCGTCGACGCTGAGGGGCCGCAGGTTCACGGCGTGCAGGTTCTGCTCCCGGGCGAGGTCGCCCAGCAGGGGCGGCCCGAGGACCGCGCAGAGCGCCACCAGCAGCAGCACACCGCTGGCCGCCATCGCCATCCGGTCCTCGCGCAGCAGGGCGAACGCGCCGGCCGCCCGGCCGCGGGTGCCGGTCTTCTTGGTCTGGTCGGTGGTCATGCCATCGCCCCCTGCCTGACGCGCGCGTCCAGCAGCGCGTAACAGACGTCGATGAGGATGTTGAGCGCGAAGATCGTCAGCGCGGTCAGCAGCACCGCCGCCTGGAGCACCGCGAAGTCGCGCTGGAGGATGGAGTCGATCATCAGCTTGCCGATGCCGGGCCAGCCGAAGATGGTCTCCACCACGACGGCGCCGTTGACGAGCCCGACGGTGAGGTCGCCGGCGACGGTGAGGGCCGGCGCGCCCGCGTTGCGCAGCGCGTGCTTGAAGATGACCCGCCGCTCGCTGGCCCCCTTGCTGCGCGCCACCTTGATGTAGGGCGCCGACAGCGCGGACACCATGGCGCCGCGCACCACCTGGACCAGGACGCCGAACGGCCTGATCAGCAGGGTCGCCACGGGCAGTACCCAGGCCGCGGAACCGGCGGTGCCGGAGGTGGGCAGCCAGTCGAGCTGGACCGCGAAGATCAGCACGCCCATGATCGCGAACCAGAAGTCGGGGGTGCTGGCGGCCGTCGCGGACAGGAAGCTCGCGACGCGGTCGGCCGGCGAGTTGGGCCGGTAGGCGGCGAGGCTGCCGACGACGACGGCGCCGATGACGGCCAGGAGCATGGTGAACCCGGCCAGTTGGAGAGTGGCGGGGAACGCCCGCAGCACGGCCTCGTCGGCGGGCTGCGCGGTCCGCAGCGACTCACCGAAGTCGAACTGGACGATCTGCCGGAGGTAGTCGCCGAACTGGGCGATGAGCGGGTCGTCGAATCCGTTGTGGGCGGCGAACGCCTCGCGCATCTCCGGGGTGGCGCTGAGCGGGAGGTAGAGGTTGGCGGGGTCCCCGGTGAGGCGCGCCAGGAAGAACACGCCGAGTATCACGACCAGCAGCGGGAGGGCGCTGGATGCGATGCGGTGTCGTAGGAAGGTCAGCATCGTGTACCTCAGCCTGCCGGGTGCATCTCGGACAGATGCATTTCGTCGTTGGTCGCGGAGTTCGGCTCGTAGGTCACGCCGGGGGCGAGCGCGATGATGCCCGTCATATGGGCCAGCACGGCGTCGCGGACCACCTCGTCGTTCTGGTGGGCGAGCGCCTCGGCGAACGCGGCCTCGCGCTCGGCTCCCGAGGCCAGTTCCGCCTCGTGGATCAGCTCGTCGAGCTGGGGGGTGCCATAGCTGCTCTGGGCGCCCTCGCTGCCGTAGATCTGGTCCATGGTGAACGCGGCGTCGCCCGCCTGGTTGCCGTGCTGGGCCTGGAGGAGGGTGGGGCCGATGTCCTCGGGGAAGGGCCGCAGGAGGTATTCGAGCCAGGCGTTGACGTCGAGCATCTGGATCTCCACGTCGAGGCCGGCCTCGGTGAGCGCGTTCTGCACCACCTCCATGGTCTCGGCGGCCTTGGGGTAGATGCCGTTGCGGCCGATGATGGTGATGGTGTTGTCCACCGGCACCCCGTCGGCGCGGGCCTCCTCGATCAGCTCCCTGGCCCGGTCCATGTCGTAGGGCCACGCCTCGATGTCCGGGTTGTAGCCGGTGACGTTGTCGGGCACGAGCTGTCCGGCGGGCTCGCCGAGCCCGGCGAAGACGGAGGCGACCAACCCCTCCTTGTCGATGGCGTAGTTGATGGCCTGGCGGACGCGGATGTCGTCGAGCGGGGGCTTGGCGGCGTCGATGCGCAGATACGAGGTCTCGTTGTTGGGGAACTCGACCGCGTTGTCGCCGGCGCCGTCCGCCGGCGCGAGGCCCACGGCGATGTCGGCCTCGCCGCTGGAGACCATCGCGGCGCGGATGCTGCCCTCGGCGCGCCAGGAGTACAGGGCAGCCGGGTAGTCGGGCGCCTCGCCCCAGTAGTCCTCGAACCGCTCCAGCCGCAGGTTGATGCCCTGGTTCCACTTGTCGATGCGGTAGGGCCCGGTGCCCACGGGCTCGCGCACCTTGGCGTCGGGGTCCGTGGTGGTCGGCACCATCTCCACGAAGGAGAGCCGCAGCGGGAGGATGGGGTCCGGCTCCTCGGTGGTGACCTCAAGCGTCGTCGCGTCCACGGCCGTCGCGGTGATGGCGTCGTCGCCGAAGACGTAGCCGGCCACGTTGCAGTCGATGTCCGAGTTGATCGTGCGGTCCACGGAGAACGCGGCGGCCTCCGCGGTGAACGGGGTGCCGTCGTGGAAGCGCACGTCCTCGCGGAGCGTGAACGTCCAGGTGGTGGGGGACGTTTGTGTCCACTCGGTGGCCAGCTTGGGTTCGAGTTCGCCGGTCTCGGGCACGCGCTCGGCCAGCGGCTCGGTGATGTTCGAGCGGGTGACCCGGCCCGTGGCGGTCAGTGAGGCGTCGCACGGCTCCAGCGTGGGCGGCTCCTCCGGCAGCACGATGCGGACGGTGCCGTCGCCGGCCACGCTCCCGGAGTTGGCGACGGTGCACCCGCCCGTCAGCAGCATCGCGCCCACCCCGAGGGCCGCGGCCGCTCCCCGGCCCGGTGGGCCGGCGGTCCTGAGCGGACGGAGAGGGGACTTCATTGTTCCTCGTTCCTCCTTGGTCACATTCGGCGGATGTCAGGCACCCGCGGGGACGGCCAGGGCCGCGTGGCCGCGCTCCAGCAGCCGGGAGAGTTCGGCGCGGTGCGCGGGCGAGAGGTCCACCAGCGGCGGGCGGACCGGACCGGCCGACCGGCCCTGCACGTCGAGCCCGGCCTTGACCAGGGAGACCGCGTAGCCCTCCGTGGTGTGCCGCAGCTCCGTCAGCGGCACGTAGAACTCGCGCAGCAGGGTCCGCTGGACGTCCTCGTCGCCGCGCTCGAAGGCGTCGAAGAAGGCGCGGGCGATGGCCGGGGCGAACGCCAGGGTGGCCGAGGAGTAGGAGCGGGCGCCCACCGCCGCGTAGGCGCGGGCGAAGGTCTCGGCGGTCGGCATGCCGTTGAGGAGCGGCAGTTCGCCGCCGGTCGCCGTGTGGATGCGCTGGAGCAGCTCCAGGTCGCCGTGCCCGTCCTTGAAGGCCACGATCTGGTCCAGCTCCGCCAGTTCGGCCACCGCCTCGGGGGAGAAGATCGCGGTCGAGCGCTGGTACGGGATGAGCGGCAGGCCGGTGGTCGCGGCGAGCTGCCGGTAGTGCGCGACGAGCCCGGCGGGCGGGCCCACCTGGAGGTAGGGCGGCAGCACGAGCGCCCCGTCCGCCCCGGCCTCCTCGGCGGAGCGGAGGAACTCCACGGCCAGCCGGGTGCCGCCGCCGGCGCCGGCGAACACCGGCACCGCGCCGCCCACATGGGCGACGGCGGCGCGCACGACCTCGCGGTGCTCGGCGGGGGTCAGCGAGGCGAACTCCCCGGTGCCGCAGGCGACGAACAGCGCGGCGGGCCGGGCGTCCAGCATCTCGGCGAGGTGTCGCTCGAAGCGCGGAAGGTCCAGCTCACCGTCCTGGCCGAACGGCGTGACGGGGAAGGCGAGCAGGCCGTCGAGAGACTTCGCCCGCTCGGAATGGGTCAGCGACATGGAGCACCTTGCCTCATGGTTGTCTACATAAGGAGACAGCGTCTATCTTTGTAGACGGGAGTAAAGTGCTGCGCGGCTGGCACGTCAAGGGACGCAGAGGAGAAATACGTGGCTGAGACGGACGGACCGCTGGACACCGGTGGCGTGCGCAGCGTGAAATCCGCGGACCGGACCATCGCGCTGCTGGAGTACCTCAGCGCGGCTGAGTCTCCCCGTTCCCTGCGCGATGTCACCGACGACCTGGGCATCCCGCGGGCCAGCGCCTACGCGTTGCTGATGACCCTGGTCCGCACGGGCTGGGTCGAGCCCAACGAGACGGCAACGGGCTTCCGGCTGGGCATCCGGGCCCTGCGCGCCGGCGCCTCCTACGTCGAGCACGACGACGTGGTGCGGCGGGCCCAGCCCGTGATGAACGATCTGTCGGAGCAGCTCGGCGAGACCATCCACCTGGCTCGCCTGGACGGCGACGAGATCGTCTACCTCGCCACCAATCTCTCCCGGCACTCGCTCGCTGTCGTCTCCAAGCCGGGCCGGAGACTGCCCTGTTGGGCCACCGGCCTGGGGAAGGCGATCCTGGCCCACCGCCCCTGGCGCGAGGTGGACGCGCTGCTGCCGGACGTCCTCACCCCGCGCACCGCGCACACCATCACCGACCGGGACCGGCTCCGCGAGGAACTGACCGCCGTCGCCGAGCGGGGCAGCGCGGTGGACGAGCAGGAATCCACCATCGGCCTGCGCTGCTTCGCGGTCCCGCTGCGCTTCGGGGGCACCGTGAGCGAGGCGCTGAGCTGCTCGATCCCGGTCGTGCGCCTCGACCCCGACCGGGAGCGGGTGATTATCGATGCCCTGCTCCGGGCCCGGGACCGCCTCGGGGGCTGACACGCTTCAACGGGGACCGCCCCCGGGCCGTTGACGGCCCGGGGGAGACCCGTTCGAGGATCCGGGAACCGGATCTAGTCGGATCTAGTCGCCCGTGGGCACCGACACCGAGTCCGCGCCCGGGGCCACCTCCACCGGCTCGCCGTAGCCGGCCGGGCCCGCCACCGTGACCCGCCAGGGGCCGGGGGCGCCGGTCGCCGTCACGGTGACCGTGTCGCCGCGGCGCCGGGTGCGGAAGACGGCCGCCGGGCCGCCGTCCGGCGTCGGGACCCGGGTGACGACCTCGTCGCCGTCGGCCGGCGCGTGGACCCGCAGCGTCACGCCGTGGGCCCAGCCGTACTCGGGGCGTTCCTCGTTCTCCCCGACGGGGATCACCGAGCCCGGCCGGGCCAGCAGGGGCAGGCTGTCGAAGCCGAACTGCTCGCGCCGCCAGCCCGGGCCCTGGATCCGCTCGCCGGACAGCAGGTGGGTCCACGTGCCCGCGGGCACGTAGTACTCGACGACGCCGTCCTCCGACAGCACCGGCGCCACGAGGATGTCCTCGCCCAGCATGTACTGGCGGTCCAGGGTCGCGCAGGCCGGGTCCTCGGGGAACTCCAGCACCATCGCCCGCATCACCGGGGTGCCCTGTTCCCGCGCCTGCTCGGCCGCTCGGAAGAGGTACGGCATCAGCCGGTGCTTGAGCCGGGTGAAGTCCCGGGTGACGGTCACGGCCTCCTCGTCGTAGTCCCACGGCACCCGGTAGGAGTTGCTGCCGTGCAGCCTGCTGTGCGACGACAGCAGGCCGAACTGCACCCACCGCTTGAAGACCGCCGGGGTCGGCGTGCCCTCGAAGCCGCCGATGTCATGGCTCCAGAAGCCGAAGCCGGACAGGCCCAGTGACAGGCCGCCGCGCAGCGACTCGGCCATCGCGTCGAACGTCGACTCGCAGTCGCCGCCCCAGTGGACCGGGAACTGCTGGCCGCCGGCCGTCGCCGACCGCGCGAACAGCACCGCCTGGCCCGGGCCGTGCTCCTCGCTGAGCACGTCGAACACCGTCTGGTTGTAGAGCTGCGTGTAGTAGTTGTGCATCCGCTCCGGGTCCGAACCGTCGTGCCAGACCACGTCGGTGGGCACCCGCTCGCCGAAGTCCGTCTTGAAGCAGTCGACGCCCTGCCGGGCCAGCACGCGCAGCTTCTCGGCGAACCACTCCCGGGCGGCCGGGCTGGTGAAGTCCACCAGTGCCATCCCGGCCTGCCACATGTCCCACTGCCAGACGTCGCCGTTCGCCTTGCGCACCAGATGGCCCAGCGCCTTCGCCTCGGCGAACAGCGGCGACTTCTGCCCGATGTACGGGTTGATCCACAGCGAGATCCGCAGCCCCTGCTCCTTGAGCCGGGCCAGCATGCCCTCGGGATCGGGGAAGACCGCCGGGTCCCACGTGAAGTCGCACCACTGGTACTCGCGCATCCAGAAGCAGTCGAAGTGGAACACGCTCAACGGGATGTCGCGCTCGGCCATGCCGCGCACGAACCGGTTGACCGTCGCCTCGTCGTAGTCCGTGGTGAACGAGGTGGACAGCCACAGCCCGAACGACCACGCGGGCGGCAGCGCGGGCCGACCGGTCAGCGCCGTGTACCGGTCCAGGATCTCCTTGGGCGTCGGGCCGTGGATCACCAGGTACTCGATCGACTCGCCCTCGACGCTGAACTGCACCTGGCCGACCGACTCCGAGCCGATCTCGTAGGAGACCCGGCCCGGGTGGTTCACGAAGACGCCATAGCCGCGGTTGGTCAGATAGAACGGGACGTTCTTGTACGCCTGTTCGCTGGCGGTGCCGCCGTCCGACTGCCAGATGTCCACGACCTGGCCGTTCTTGACGAACGGGGTGAAACGCTCGCCGAGCCCGTACACCAACTCACCGACGCCGAGCGAGAGCTGGCCCAGCGAGAAATGCCGGCCCTCGCCGTCGGTGACGAACCCGGTGCCGCGCGACCGCGCCGAGGTCAGGGTCTGCCCGTCGGCGGTGAACTCCAGCCGCCAGGGCGCGGCGGTGTCCACGCGCAGCGTCAGCGAGCCGCTGGACAGCTCGACGACCGAGCCGTCCGCGCGGGTCTTGCCCGCGTGACCGGGGTCGCCGGTCAGCGCGAAGCCCGGGCCGCGGTCCTCCTCGCCCGCGTGGTGCGTGGAGCGGACGCCGATCACGCCCTCCGCCGGGGAGAAGCACTCCACGGTCAGCAGCGGGCTGTTGAGGGTGTGGCCCCGGCGCTCCACGGGCCGCACGGCACCGTAGAGCGTGATCCGGTCCTCGGCCACCTCGGCGTCGGCGACCTGCTTGGCGAAGGCCGCGGTGACGCCTTCGCGCATCAGCCAGTAGCCGTCGGTGAACTTCACGGTGTCTCCTGCTTCTCGGCCGCGCCTGCGGCGCTCACGGGTGCTCCTGCTTGTGGCTGGCGATCATGTCCCGGTACCAGCGGTAGCTGTCCTTCGGAAGGCGTTCGAGGGTGTCGTAGTCGACGCGGACGATGCCGAAGCGCTTGTCGTAGCCGAAGGCCCACTCGAAGTTGTCCATCAGCGACCAGACGTAGTACCCGCGCACGTCCACGCCCGCCTCGACGGCCGCGGCCAAGGCGTGCAGGTGGTCGCGCAGATAGTCCACCCGGTCACTGTCGTGGACCTGGCCGTCCGCGGCGACCACGTCGTTCTCCGCCGAGCCGTTCTCGGTGATGACGATCGGCGGCAGCACCGGGTAGCGCCGGCTCAGGTCGACCAGCAGGTCGGTGAGCGCCCCCGGCACCACCGGCCAGCCCATCGTCGTGTGCCGGACGTCCTGCCGCCAGCTCTCCATGGCCCGGATGTCCACCGCCGTGCGCGTCGCCGGGTCGGGGTCCTGGTGGGGCGCGTCGGCGATGGTGATCGGGCGGTAGTAGTTGACGCCGACGAAGTCCAGCGGCGCGCCGATAGTGATCAGGTCCCCGTCCCGCCGGTAGGAGCCGTCGGCCAACTCGCCCCAGGTCTCCGCCTCGTGGGCCGGGTAGTGGCCGGCGAACAGCGGGTCGAACCAGACGGCGTTGTGCAGCGTCTCGGCCCGCCGCACCGCCGCCAGGTCCTCGGGTGCGTCGGTCGCCGGCAGCAGCCGGTCCGGGTTGAGCGTGATCCCGATGTCCTTCGCGCCCGCCTCGCGCAGCGCCCGCACCGCCAGGCCGTGCCCGACGAGCAGGTGGTGCGCGGCGGCCAGCGCGCCGCGGCCCTCACGGGCGCCGGGCGCGTGCCGGCCGATCGCGTAGCCGACGAACGACGAGCAGAACGGCTCGTTCAGCGTGATCCAGCGCGGCACCCGGTCCCCGAGCCGGTCCACGACCAGCGCGGTGTACTCGGCGAACCGCTCCGCCGTCTCGCGCACCCGCCAGCCGCCCCGGTCCTCCAGGGCCTGCGGCAGGTCCCAGTGGTAGAGGGTGGCGGCGGGGGCGATGCCGTTCGCGAGCAGCTCGTCCACGAGGCGGTCGTAGAAGTCCAGTCCCTCGGCGTTGGCCTTGCCGGTGCCGGTGGGCTGGACGCGCGGCCAGGCGATGGAGAAGCGGTAGCTGTCCACGCCGAGGTCGCGCAGCAGGGCGACGTCCTCCCGGTAGCGGTGGTAGTGGTCGCAGGCGACGTCCCCCGTCGCGCCGCCCGCCACCCGTCCCGGCTCGCGGCAGTACGTGTCCCAGATGGACGGGCCGCGGCCGCCCTCGTCGTGGGCGCCCTCGATCTGGTAGCTGGCGGTCGCGGCACCGAAGACGAAGCCGCGCGGGAAGCGGGGGAAGCCGGTGGATTCCGTGGCAGTCATAGAGGTGGCTGGCCTTACTTGATGGAGCCGCCGGCGATCCCGGCGGCGATGTACTTCTGGGCAACGACGAGCAGTATCGCGGCCGGGATCGCGGACAGCACAGCCGTGGCCATGACCGCGCCCCAGTCGCTGACGTGCGCGCCGATGAACTGATAGATGCCCAGCGTCACGGGCCTGACGTCGTCCGTCGTGTTCAGCGTGAGCGCGAAGATGAAGTCCGCCCAGGCGAAGAGGAACGCGAACAGACCCGAGGTGATCAGCGCGTTGCGGCTCATCGGCAGCACGATCCGGACGAACGCCGTGAACCGGTTGGCGCCGTCCACCATCGCCGCCTCCACGACCTCCGAGGGGATCGACACCATGAACGCGCGCAGCAGCACGATCGCGAACGGCAGCCCCAGCGAGGCGTCGGCCAGGATCAGGCCCAGATAGGAGTTGACCAGGTTCAGCTCGGCGTAGGCGCTGTACAGGGCGTTGGCGACGACGATGCCCGGCACCATCTGTGTGATGAGCGTGCCGAACACGATCGCCCGGCTGCCGCGCAGCCCGAACTGCGCCAGCCCGTACGCCGCCGGCGCCGCCAGCGCCAGACAGACCGCCACCGCGCCCAGCGCGACGATCAGGCTGGTCACCAGCGAGCCGCCCTGACTGTCCAGCGCGTTGCTGAAGTTGTCGAAGCTGGGCGAGGTCGGGATCAGATCGGCCGACGCGATGCTCGTGTGCGGCTGGAGGGCCGTGCTGACCATCCAGTACACCGGGAAGAGCATCACGGCCAGGATCAGCAGCGCCGCGACGGTGTTCCAGGAGCGGCGCAGCCGGGAGCGGTTGTGTGTCTGGTTCATCGCGGTCACTTCCCCAGCTCGTGGTCGGCGCGGTTGACGCGCAGGTACAGCACAGCGAAGACGGCGCTGATCAGGATCAGGACATTGCCGACGACGGCGCCCTGGCCGAAGTCGAGCTGGAGGAAGGAGAGCTGGTACGTCAGCGTGCCCAGCGTCTGCGTCGAGTCCGCGGGCCCGCCGCCGGTCAGCGCCAGGATCAGATCCAGGATCTTGATCGTCGACATGAAGCCCAGCACCAGCACCACGGTGACGACCGGCCGCAGCATCGGCAGCGTGATGCTGCGGAACGTCCGCCACGGGCCGGCGCCGTCCAGCGCCGCCGCCTCGTACAGCTCACGGGGGATCTCCTGGAGTCCGCCGTAGAGGATCACCATGTTGAACGGGATGCCGATCCAGATGTTGACCAGGATCGCGGCGAGCAGCGCCACGCTCGGGCTGCTCAGCCACGGCACGCCGTTCGCCGACAGGCCGATCGTCTCCAGGAAGCTGTTGAGCACCCCGTGGTCCTCGTCCATGATCCGCCGCCACACGACGGCGGACACCACCATCGGGACCAGCCACGGCAGCAGCAGGATCGCCCGGATGAACGCGGACAGGTGGAACCGCCGGGAGAAGAACACCGCCAGGCCGAGGCCGATGGTGAACTGCCCGGCCAGCGAGCCGACCGTGAACAGGATCGTCTGCCACAGGGCGTCGCCGAACAGGTCGTTCTCGAAGACGCCGCGCCAGTTGTCCAGCCCGTTGAACGGGGCCTCGCCGGTGAAGTACGTCCGGGGCGTGAACTCCTGGAAGCTCATCAGGACGTTGCGCACCAGCGGATAGCCGAAGAACGCGGCCAGGTAGGCCAGCGCCGGGGCCACGAAGAGCCACTGGTAGAACTTCCGGCGTCCGGCGCCGCGCCGGGCCGGGGGAGCGGTGGTGGTGGTCATCGGTCCGTCCTCACTCTCCGGCCGTGGCCTGCTGCTGGGCGCGGTTCAGGGCGTCCTCGGGCGAGGACCTGCCGGTCAGCACGGACTGGAAGGCCCCGGCGAGCGCGTCGCCGATCACCGGCCAGCGGGTGCCCACCTCGGCGGTGCGCGAGCGGGCGGTCAGCACCAGGTCGGCGAACGCCGCCAGCTTCGGGTTCTCCTCGCGGTAGGTCTCCGCCGCGCCGGCCAGAGTGGGCACGTTGTTGACGCGCTCGCCCCAGGCGAGCTGGTTCTCCTCGGTGTTGAGGCAGTTCAGGATCCGGCCCGCGTTCTCCTCGCGCTCCGGGTGCCCGTCGTTCTTCGGCACGGTCATCACGGTCCCGCCGATCGGCGGCACCGGGTCCTGGCCGGCCTCCGGCACCGGGATGGTGGACACGGCCCAGTCCACGTCGTCCTGCGCGCTGAGCACCGGCACCTGCCAGGGGCCGTTGATCATCATGGCCGCGCGGCCGGAGATGAACTGGTCGTTGACGTCCTGCTGGTTCCAGTTGACCACCGACCGGGAGGCCGAGCCGTCGTCCACCAGGTCCTTCCACAACTGGAGCGCGGACGCGCCGCTGCCGTTGTCCAGCTCCGCCTCGTCGCCGCCGGCCGACCAGAAGAACGGCAGGAACTGGTAGACGCCGTCGGCGTTGGGGCTGGCGCTGAACGCCATGCCGTACGTGTCGCCCTCGGTGAGCGCCGCGGCTGTGGTCTTCAGCTCGTCCCAGGTGGTGGGCGGCTCCAGGCCGGCCTCGGCCAGCAGCTCGGTGTTGTAGATCAGCGCCAGCGAGTTCACCGAGCGGGCCACCCCGTACTGGACGCCGTCGTAGGAGCCCAGGGACGTGGAGCTGTCGGAGAACCCGGAGGTGTCCACCCCGACGTCCTCGATGGGGCGCAGCCCGTCCGTCTCGGCGAACTGCGGCAGCTCGGAGCCGTCCAGCTCCAGGATGTCGGGCAGCGAGTCGGAGGAGGCCATCCGCAGCGCCTTCGAGGCGACCTGGTCGGCCGGCACGCTGATCTGCTCGACCTTCATCCCCAGCGGCTCGGCGCAGCGGTCGAAGAAGTCCTGGTTGGCCTCGTGCTCCGCGGTGTCGGTGGCCGAGTTGAGCACGGTCACGGTGTCCGGGTCCGGCTCGGCGGCACAGCCGGTCAGGCCGAACGCGACCGCGGCCGAGGCCAGGGTCAGCGCGGTGGCGGGCGTCGTTATGCGCCCGATTCTGGATCGCATGGGTTCGGAGGTCTCCAATCGCGGGGACGGGAGCGGCGGTCGGGGCCGCGGCTTATGGAGCGCGGTCATCGGCTCGCCGGGGACGGGGGTACGATGCCCGGACCGGGTGCCAGCCGGGGGGCGATGAGCTCGTGCCGGGGCGGGGTCTGCCCGATCGCCTCGACGGCGAGCCGGGCGATGGCGGCGGACATCTGCCCCACCGGAAGGTCGATGCGCGGCAGCGCCTGCGTCCCGTGCTCCTCCGGGAGGCTGCCGACGAGCACGACGGCCAGATCCTCCGGCACCCGCAGGCCCATGGCCGCCACCTCGGACAGCAGCACGGGCAACGGGATCAGGTGCTGGACGATCAGCGCGGTCGGCGCGGGCCGGGCGGCCAGCGCCGACCGCAGCCGCGCGCGCAGCGCGGCCTCGTCGGCGGCCGAGGGCCGCACGCGGACCTCGGCGCCGGTCTCCCGGGCGGCGAGCCGGGCGCCGTCGAGGCCGTGCATGGCGTAACCGCGGCGGGCCGCGATCTCGTGGTCGGCCGAGGCCCAGAAGACGATCCGCCGGTGCCCGGCCGCGGCGGTCTCCCGCACGGCCAGGGCGACGGCCGCCTCCCAGTCCAGGTCCACCCAGGACAGCTCGGCCTCGTCGCGCTCGTCGCCGTGGCCGAGCAGCGCGGTGGGGAAGCGCAGGTCCCGCAGGGCAGCCACGCGGGGGTCTTCCTGCGCCACGGCCATCAGGATGGCCGCGTCCGCCAGCCCGCTGCCGGCGATCCGGCGCAGCCCGCCCACCCCGTCGGGGTCGGTCATCATGAGCACGTCGTAGCCGTGGCCGCGCGCCGCGTCGCTGATCTCGATCGCGAAGCGGCCGTCCATCGCGCGGTACTTCCCCGGCTCCCGGGGGACCGCGAGCACCAGCACCTCGCTGCGCGCGCTGCGCAGCGTGCGGGCGCTGGCGCGGGGGTGGTAGCCGAGCTCGGCTATGGCCGCGCGCACCGCGCTCGTGGTCTCCTCGGAAATCTTCCGGGAGCCGCTGAGCACATAGGAGACGGTGCTCGGCGCGACGCCCGCCCGCTCCGCGACATCCTTGATCGTGGCCATCCCCGCTCCCTCGCGGCGTTCGCTCTCCGTTGTCGAAGCGCTTCGTCGAATCGATTCGATCGACGGAACGGGATGTTACGCACATGTGTGCTACGCAGGCAATACCCGCCTGCAAGATTTCTACGGGGCCTCGGAACGGTCACGAGTCGGTGTGTGCGCAGAGTGATATTCACGCGCTACCGCCGGGCGGGCCCCGGTCGCCGTCCGTCACGGCGGAACGCGTCCGGCCGCGCGCCACGTGGGGTCTCTTCCCCGACCGTTACGCGCGGTGCGGGCACCCGTCGCCGCGTGGCTGACGATCCGTCATCTCGCTGACGGCGTGGGCCAGGTATGTATGGTGATCCGTGTGCAGCTCAGGTACCAGTTCCGCGTGTACCCGAGTGCTCCGCAGCGGCAGCAGCTCGCGAGGGCGTTCGGGTGCGCCCGTGTCGTCTTCAATGACGCGCTCCGCGCCCGCCGGGACGCCTACAAGCAGGGCGCCAAGCGCCCGAGTGCGGCCGAGCTGTCGCAGCGGTTCATCACCGCAGCGAAGCAACGCCGTCAGCCTTCGCGACCTGCTGGTCCTCGCCGGCGACTACCCACTCCCGATCACCCCCGGGATCGTCGCGGGCTGCGAGGGCGCCGGCGAGGTCGTCGCGACCGGGCCCGGAGCCGTCCGGGTACGCGTCGGGGACCGGGTCATGCCCACCGTCTTCCCGGACTGGATCGACGGGCCGTTCGGACTTGAGCGCGCCGCCCAGCTCGGCGGGACCCGGAACGGCACGCTCGCCGAGTACGCCGTCGTGCCTGAGGAGGCCCTGGTGCCCATCCCCGAGCACCTGTCGTACGAGGAGGCCGCCGCCCTGCCGCTCACCGCCGTCACCGCGTGGCACGCCCTGACCGGATCCCGGCCGCCCCTGCCCGGGCAGACCGTGGTGGCGCTCGGCTCGGGCGGCGTCAGCCTGGCTGTGATCCAGCTCGCCGCCCTGGCCGGCGCGCGGGTCATCGTGACCACGTCCGACGTGGCGAAGGCCGAACGCCTGCGCGCGCTCGGGGCGCACGAGGTGATCGACCGCCGAGCCCGGCCACGATGGCACGAGGCCGTCCGGGAACTGACCGACGGGCGGGGCGCCGACCTGGTCGTGGACGTGGCGGGCACCCTGGAGGAGTCCCTGCGGTCGGTCGCGATCGGCGGTGATGTCGCGTTCGTCGGCTACCGCACATCCGCGACGGCCGCGCCCCGCACGGCGCTCGACGCGCGGGTGCTCTTCGCCTCTGGGGCCCGGGTCCGGGGCATCGCGGTGGGCAGCCGCGCCCAGTTCACGGCCCTGACCCAGGCCCTCGCCACCGGGCGGACACAACCGGTCCTGGGCCGCGTCTTCCCCTTCACCGAGGCGGTCGCGGCGCTGCGTCACCAGGAGCGCGGCGACGGCTTCGGCAAGGTGATCCTCACGCACGCGTAGCGCGTTGGGGCCGGCGGCGGGGATCGGCGTACCGGGCGCGGCGCCGCTCTCCAGGCGTCCGCCGTGTGAGTGGTCCCCGCGGCTGTCGTCGCGGTATTTCACGGGTCGGCGGCCGGGGCCGCGGCGTGGGAATGCGCCCAGTGCCGCCGCGCAGGTGACCGACAGCGACGCGGCACCGAGCCGAGGCTCACGGCGGTGGGCAGCGGGTCGCCAAGTGCGAATCGGGCAGCGGTCGTTCCGATGGCGAGGACGGCCTCGGGAGCGGTGATCGGGTCGTCCGTGTCGAACAGCGCCCGCGCGAACTACTGCTTCAGGTGCCCGATATCGGTCCCGTCCCGCCCCTGGTCGGCCGATGTCGCCCCGGGGTGGGTGGCCGCCCAGCTCGCGAGGACCTTGAGGCGGTCCTCCGATGTGGTGCCCGGTTCCGCGGTGTAGATGGTCAGGTTGTGCACCGCCCGGCTGGCCAGGGGCAGGTCCAGGGACTGGTAGGTCAGTTCCGGACGGCCGACTTCCGGGTGCCGCAGGAGCTTGACGCCCTCGTGGCGGATGCGGACGTCGTGGGCGGCCCAGCGGGTACGGAAGTCGGGGCTGAGCGTGGACAGTTCGCCGATGAGCTCGCGCAGGGACCGGTCGTTGGGCTCGCGTCCGGCCTCGGCGCGCAGCAGCGCTTCTCCGCGCGCCACGAGGCCGGTTTCGTTGGGCCGACACGAGCACCACCCCCGCGAACTCGGAGGACCACCATGCGAGGAGATGTCCTTCCACGCCCCCGGCACCGTGCCCGTCGCGGACCGCACGACGGCTGACCATCTCGGCGTTCAACCCCAGCATCGCCGTCGCCCTCACCCGGCGCCGCGTCCGCTCCACCTGACCTGTCGGATTCCACCATCACGCACCTTGGAGAACTCTCATGCGCGCGACTCTCATGTACGGCGCCGGCGACGTCCGAGTCGAGGACGTCCCGGACTCCGTCATCAAGCTGCCCACGGACGCGCTGGTCCGCGTCACCGCGTCGTGCATCTGCGGAAGCGACCTGTGGCCGTACGGCTCGATGCCCCCGGCGGACGCCCCGGCCCGGATGGGGCACGAGTTCGTCGGCGTCGTCGAGGACACCGGCGCGGAGGTGACCACCGTCACGAGGGGCGACCTGGTCGTCGCTCCCTTCGCCATCTCCGACAACGCCTGCGCGTTCTGCCGCGATGGCCTGCACACCTCCTGCGCCCACCCGCAGGCGAACTTCTGGGGCTCCGGAAGCGAGGACGGCGGCCAGGCCGAAGCGGTCCGGGTCCCGCTCGCCGACGGCACTCTCGTCAAGCTGCCCGTCGCACCGGACTCGGCCCTCATGCCGTCCCTGCTGACGCTCTCGGACGTCCTCGGCACCGGCCACCACGCCGCCGTGGCGGGCGGTGTCAACGAACGCACCAGTGTCACCGTCATCGGTGATGGCGCCGTCGGCCTGCTGGCGGTGCTGTCGGCCAAGCGACTGGGCGCCGAGCGGATCATCCTCATGGGACGCCACCAGGCGCGCACCGATTTCGGCCGGGAGTTCGGCGCCACCGATGTCGTCGCCGCCCGGGGCGAGGAAGGCATCGCCCGGGTCCGTGAGCTCACCGGCGGGCACGGCACCCGCGCCGTCATCGAGGCCGTCGGCCACCTGACCGCCTATGAGCAGGCGCTCGGAGTCGTTCGCCGGGGCGGCGTCATCAGCCGCGTCGGCGTCCCGCAGTACGAGGAGGCGCCGGTCGGCTTCGGGAGCCTGTTCCGCCACAACCTCCGCCTGGCCGGCGGCCCCGCGCCGGTCCGCGCCTACATCGAGGAACTGATGCCCGACATCCTCGACGGCACCATCGAGCCGGGCAAGGTCTTCGACACCACGACCGACCTCGACGGCGTCCCCGCCGGCTACCAGGCCATGGCCGACCGCAAGAACCTCAAGGTCCTCATCGCCCCCTGACCGTGGGCACCCCATGGGGCGATCCGGGCTCGGGCGAGGCCCGGGCCCGCGCCAGCGGGGCCCACCGGGCATCACTCGTTCCGGTGAACTCCCGCCCTACCGGACGTGGTTGCTGCGAGACTGCCGACGACCGGTGGGCCCAGAAGGAGAACGCACCGATGGGGACGTTATGGCGGATCCTGCTGCTGGCGGCGGCGGCCGGGGCCTGGCCGTGCTGGCGGGCGTGGTTCTACCCGGGCGGCCCGTTCCGCGCGGACCTGAAGCCGCTCCGCGACGAGTTGGCCGTCAATCGCCGCCAGAGGTGGTCCGCGGCCGTGCGGATGGTCGTGAACCGCGTCACCACGGGCAGCGACATCCGGCGGGAGGAACGCAGGCACCTCGAAGGGATCGCGGCCCGCGAGCGCGCCATCGAGGAACTGAAGAATCCACCGCTGGGCGACCCCGTCGACAAGCTGGGCCGCATCGTGCTGTACGAACACGTCCTGCACATCGTGACGGACTCCCCGCCGGCCGCCGATGCGAACGACCCGTCACGCGAAGAACCACCCCCGCCGATTGAACTCCCGCTGACGGGCCTCCGCGTCCGGTCGGAGCCCTATCCCGACACCGCATGCTTCATCCTGACCCCTGCCCGCGGCGACCGCCGGCGTGAGTGGTTCCCCACCGGGGACCACGACATCCGGCAGGTGATGCGGTTCTTCGACCTGATCGAGAGAACGATCAAGGCTCATGAGAAGTCCCGCCCTCAACGCGAGGCTCAGCGCGTCGCGGCCGAGGACGATTTGAAACGGTGGCGCGCCTCCCGCCCCGGGGTCGAGAAGGCGGTCCGACGGCGCGACGCCGTCCTCGGCGAACTCCACGCGCTCCGGCAGGCCCTGGCGGACAGCCGCGCGGTCATCGCCGCGAGTTGGGATAAGGAAACGAACCGCCGGCCGCGGTAGGCGACCCCCGCCTTCACGACGGTTGAGGAAACTTCACATCGGCGCGCGATAGTCCACGCTTCGCCCCTCATTGTCCACACTCGCCTATCTAGCATGTCCATGACTGAGCCGCACGGCGTCGGCGTGACGCCGTTTCTTCCTTTCCACCCGAGATCGCGGGCACCTGCGCGTCGGCCACCACCATCACAGCCGGTCGACGGCTCCTGTCGTGCTGCCCGCCGCCCAGCCTGAACGCCCCAAAAGAGGAGGAGAAGGTATGACGAGGCAGAGACGAGTGAGACCCGTGGTCGCGACCTGGCTGACGGGTCTGCTCGCCGCCACCGCGTCCCTGGCCGCGGTCGACACGGCGCATGCCGCGACGACCCGGTACGAGGCGGAGGGCTCGTCGGCCACCTGCGACGGCACCATCGACTCGAACCACTCGGGATTTTCCGGGTCCGGCTTCTGCAACACCGACAACGCCTCCGGCGCCTCCGCGCAGTTCACGGTCGACGCCCCGGCGGCCGGAGAGGCGACGGTCGGCGTCCGGTTCGCCAACGGCGGCTCGGACGCCCGGCCGTCGAACCTCGTGGTGAACGGGGCGACGGTGCAGGCACCCTCGTTCGAGTCCACGGGAGCGTGGAACGGCTGGGTGACGAAGACCCTCACCGTGCGGCTGAACGCGGGCAGCAACACTGTCCGCCTCAGCGCCACCGGCTCCGGCGGCCTGGCGAACATCGACTACGTCGAGGTCACGACGGACGGCGGCAGCACCGAGCCACCCACGGGCGTGCTCTACGTGGCGCCGAACGGCAGCGACGGGGCGGACGGTACGCAGGCCAACCCGACGACGCTCGCCTCGGCGATCAACCGTGTCACCCCCGGCGGGACGATCTACATGCGCGGCGGGACCTACCGCTACTCGCAGACGGTCACGATCCCGGCGGGCAAGAACGGCACCTCGGGCGACCGCACCCAGCTTTTCGCCTACCCGGGTGAGACGCCGGTGCTGAACTTCTCGGCGCAGAGCGAGAGCACCTCAAACCGCGGGCTCGCCCTGAACGGCAACTACTGGCACCTCAACGGCCTCGTCGTGGAACGCGCGGGCGACAACGGGATCTTCGTCGGCGGCAGCAACAACGTCGTCGAGCGCACGGTGACCCGCTTCAACCGTGACTCGGGGCTCCAGTTGTCGCGGATGGCCTCCGACACGCCCCGCGACCAGTGGCCGTCCAACAACCTCATCCTGAGCGCGGTGTCGCACGACAACGCCGACTCCGACGGTGAGGACGCCGACGGCTTCGCCCCGAAGCTCACCGTCGGCCCCGGCAATGTCTTCCGCTACACCGTGGCCCACAACAACATCGACGACGGCTACGACCTCTACACCAAGAGCGACACCGGAGCCATCGGCGCGGTGACCATCGAGAACTCCCTCGCCTTTGAGAACGGCACCCTGTCCGACGGCTCCCAGGCCGGGGCCGGCGACCGCAACGGCTACAAGCTCGGCGGCGAGGACATCGCGGTCAACCACACCATCAGGAACAGCATCGCCTACGACAACGGCAAGCACGGGTTCACCTTCAACAGGAACCCCGGCACGATGACGGTGTCGAACAACGCCAGCATCGGCAACGCGCAGCGCAACTTCAACTTCGACGCCGGCACGTCGGTGTTCCGCAACAACACCTCGTGCGACAGCGGGGACGAGGACAGGATCGTCGGCAACGCCGACGGCTCCAACCAGTTCTGGTCCGGCTCGAACGGATCCCGGTGCTCCTCGTACTCCGGCTCCCTGAGCTGGTCCTTCGCCTCCGACGGCTCGCTCGTCGTGAGGTTCGGCGGTACCCAGGTCCTGCCGTAACCGATCTCGTCGCCGGCCCATCCGGTCTGCCCGGATGGGCCGGCGCCCAGCACGTCGCCCGCCACGGGGGGCGTTACGCCGCCGGGACTCGGTCCAGGAACCCCAGAACCTGGGTCAGCCGTCCGTTGCCGTCGGTTGTCGCGACGTCGAAGCCCACGATCGGCGCCTCGGCGCCTTCCGGCCCCAGCTCCCAGGTGAAGCGGACCTGGTTGTGGTGGCCGTCGACCGGTCCGGCCAACCGGAACGTCATGCCGGGGAACTGGCTCTGCGCCGCGGCGATCATCGCGTCGATCGCATCACGGCCCTCGGCGACGGCCAGCGGGTCGATGTAGCGGGCCTCGGGGGCCCACAGGTCGTTGATGTCCTGGCGCCGCCTCGCCGGATCGGTCTCGTTCCAGATCGCGATGTACCGCTCGGCCAGCTCATCGAATGACGTAGCCATGGATTTCTCCTTGTTTGCCGGGAATGTTGGCGGTTGTCGCCTCTGGAAGAGATGATCTCCCGCGCCTCGGCCCGCCGTCGATGACGTCGCGGGTAATGGCCTGTGCGCCGGTGCGGCCATGGGGCCGGCCACGCGGCCCGGGCGTCGGCTACAGCGACCCCCCGTACCCGGCGCGTTCCCCACGCCCGCTCGCCGCGCGGCCCTGGCGGAGGCGGTGGCTGAACGGGGCCCGCGTGCGGAGATCCTCGGTGAGGTCCCGCCGGGGGTGGCCGAGCGGATCAGCCCCGATCTGTGGAGGTTGGCCTGGCCGTTGATGAGCCGCCCGCGCAACCGCGAGATCATGGTGGACTCTTCGCGGGCATCCGGTCAGTGTGGAGCTCTTCCCCGACTACCAGGCCTACTTGCGGCAGCACCGGCCGCCGGCCCTCATCGTCTGGGGGCCGCACGACGGCTATATGCCGGAGGAGTCCGCGCGAGCCTATCTGCGGGACCTCCCCGACGCCGAACTCCACCTGCTGCCGGACGCCGGTCACTGGGCGCTGGAGACGCACCTCGGGGAAATCGTCCCCCTGATGCGGGATTTCCTCGGCCGGGTGCTGCCCGCCTGAACACCCGGCTCAGGCCGGGGACATCACCTCGTACAGATTCCCCGCCTCGTCGGTGAAGAACAGGCCGCGCGGGCACAGGGGATGGTCGGTCCGGCCGTTGTCCGGCTCCGTCGGGTCGCTGCCGTAGGGCACGCCGGCCGCTTCGAGGCGGGCGAGGATCGCGTCGAACGTCTCCGGGTCCACGTCGAACGCCAGGTGGTGGCCCTCCGGTTCGGGCACGGCCATGAAGTCCAGCGTCAGCGAGTCGTTCACCCGGACCGGGGCGAAGTGTCCGTCGCGTCCGGCCGGGGGCAGTTCGGGCAGGCCCATCACCGAGGCGAAGAACCGGGCCGCCCGGCGGTGGTCCACGGCCGGGACGATGGTGTGGTTGAGCGTGACGGTCATGTCGCCCTCCGGGGCTCGTCGTAGGAACCGTGCAGCAGAACGTCGACCAGCTCCGCCGGTGTCGGGTCCGCGTCGGCGGGCTCGTCGCGGAGCTGGGTGAAGAGCATCCCGAGGAAGACCGCCGCCACCTTTCCGGGCGGCAGGCGCAGCGCCGCCCGGTCCGGCTCGATCAGCTCCGTCACGGCCTCGGTGATCGCGCGCACCGACGCCTCCCTGCTGCCCGGCGCCGGCTCCTCGCGGGCGCGGTCCCGCCGGTGGCCGGAGGCGTGCAGCGTGCCGACCACCGCGCCCATGCGGGCCAGATGGGCGCGCAGCGCCTCGGCCGCCTCGGTCAGCCGCGCGGGCAGCGGCTCGTCGAGGGGGATCGAGGCCAGCTCCCGCAGGACGTGGTCCGGGTTCACCGCCTCGGCCACGCAGGCGTCCAGCAGCTCGTCCTTGTCCGCGAAGACCCGGAAGATCGTGCCCTCGCCGATGCCCGCCGCCCGCGCGATCCGGCTCGTGGTGACGGCGGCTCCGTGCTCCGCGACCAGTGGCAGCGCGGCGGCGACGATCATGGCCCGGCGCTGTTCGGCGCTCATGCCGGGGGCCCGTCGGCGGGCCGGGATGTCGGTCATGCCGGCCAGCCTACGGAGTGAGTGCTCACTCCGTCAATGCGCTCCAGTGCCCGCCGAGCGGCGGGGCCAGCCAACTCCCCGCCCGGGCGCGGAAGTCGGGCGGCGCCAGGGCGCCCGCGCCCGCCGGTACGGCGCCCAGCAGGGGCGCGTCGGCGGCCGACGGCAGGTCGGTGACGTTGCAGCGGGCCGCCAGGTCGGGGTCGGCCGGCCAACTGCCGATCACCACGCCCAGCGTGATCAGGCCACGGGCCCGCAGCGCCTCGCCCGTCAGCGCCGTCAGATTGAGCGTGCCCAGGCCGGCCTCGGCGACGACCAGCACCGGCGCGCCCAGCAGCGCGGCGGCGTCCGCCAGCGTGCCGCCCGTGTCGTCGAACCGCACCAGCAGCCCGCCCGCCCCCTCCACCAGCACCAGGTCGTGCCGGTCGGCCAGCTCCACCGCCGCCTTGGCGGCCTCGGCCGGTCCCACCGGCGGCAGCCCGGCCCGCCGCGCCGCCGTCGCCGGCGCCAACGGCTCGGGGAAGCGCGCCAGTTCGCACCGCGTCACCGCACCCGCCAGCCGCGCCGCCTCCGCGACATCCCCCGGCTCGCCGGCCGCCACGCCCGTCTGCGCGGGCTTCAGCACCGCCACCGACCGCCCCGCGGCCAGCGCGACCGCCGCCACCGCCGCCGTCACCACCGTTTTGCCGATGCCCGTGCCCGTCCCGGTCACCACCAGGATCTCGCCGTCCGGTTGCCCGTTCACCGCGCGCTCCTCGGAATCAGGCAACGCGAGCCACCGCGCAGACCGCTTCACAGATCCGGGCCAGGTCCTCGTCCCCGGTGACATACGGCGGCATCGTGTACACCAGCTCGCCGAACGGCCGCAGCCACACGCCCGCGCGCACCGCCGCGCGCGTCGCCTCCGCCATGTCCGCCGGGTGATCGAGCTCGACCACGCCGATCGCGCCGAGCACCCGCACATCCCGCACGCCCGGCAGGCCGGCCGCCGCCGCCAGGCCCTCCCGCAGCCCGGCCGCCACCCGGGCCACCTCGCCCGCCCAGTCCCCGGCCAGCAGCAGCCCGAGGGAGGCGTTGGCGATCGCCGCGGCCAGCGGGTTGCCCATGAACGTCGGCCCATGCGCCAGCACCGGCACCTCGCCCCGGGAGATCCCCTCGGCCACCCGGCGCGTGCACAACGTGGCGGCCATCGAGAGATAACCACCCGTCAGGGCCTTGCCCACACACATCACATCGGGCGCCACCCCGGCGTGGTCCGCCGCGAACAGCGCCCCCGTGCGGCCGAATCCGGTGGCGATCTCGTCGAACACCAGCAGCACGTCGTGCTCGTCGCACGCCTCGCGCAACACTCGCAGATAGCCGGGGGAGTGGAACCGCATCCCGCCCGCGTTCTGCACCACCGGCTCCACGATCACCGCCGCCAGCTCCGCCGCGTGCCGCCCGATCAGCTCGCGCAGCGCCGCCGCGTACCGGCGGTCCGGCTCCGCGTCGAACCCGGGCGGCGGCGCGTCCGCGAACACCTGCCGCGGCAGCGCCCCCGACCACAGCCGGTGCATCCCGCCGTCCGGATCGCACACCGACATGGGATGCCAGGTGTCGCCGTGGTAGCCGCGGCGCCACGTCAGCAGCCGCCGCTTGCCGGGGCGGCCGGACGAACGCCAGTACTGGAGGCACATCTTGATGGCCACCTCGACGGACACCGAGCCGGAGTCGGACAGGAAAACGTGTGCCAGCGGCTCCGGCGTGATGTCGACCAGCCGCTTCGCCAGCCGGATCGCCGGCTCGTGCGTCAGCCCGCCGAACATCACATGGCTCATCCGCTCAAGCTGATCCCGCGCCGCCGCGTTGAGCACCGGGTGGTTGTAGCCGTGCAGCGCCGACCACCACGACGCCATGCCGTCCACCAACTCCCGCTGGCCGTGCGCCGGTTCGGCCAGCCGCAGCCGGACCCCGGACGCCGACTCCACCACCAGTGGAGCCCGCTGCCCGGGCATCGGCCCATACGGGTGCCAGACGTGTTCGCGGTCCAGGGCGAGCAGTTCGTCCACGGACAGCTTCGCGTTCGCCTCAGGCATTGGGCGGCAGCTCCGTGCCCGCGCCCCGGCGGCGCACCGCCACCAGGTCCGTGCGGTGCTCGGGCAGCGTCGTCGTCTCCGCGCCCTCCACCTCGAAGCCGGCGTCCGCGATCATGTCGAGGTCCGCCTGACCCGCCTGGCCCTCGCTGGTCAAGTAGTCGCCCAGGAAAATGGAGTTCACCACGTGCAGCGCCAGCGGCTGCAACGACCGCAGGTGGAGCTCCCGGCCGCCCGACAGCCGGACCTCGGCGTCCGGGCAGACGAAACGCACCATCGCCAGGATGCGCAGCGCCCGTTGCGGGGTCAGGTTCCACTCGGAGGCGAGCGGCGTTCCCTCGAACGGGATCAGGAAGTTGACCGGCACGGAGTCCGGGTCCAGCTCGCGCAGCGCGAACACCACGTCCACCAGGTCCTCGTCGCTCTCGCCCATCCCCGCGATCAGGCCCGAACAGGCCGACAGCCCGGCGCCCTTGGCCTGCCGCACGGTGGCCACCCGGTCGTCGAACCCGTGCGTCGTGCAGATGTCGCCGTACGTCGCCTCGGACGTGTTGAGGTTGTGGTTGTAGGCGTCGGCGCCCGCCTCCCGCAGCCGCTCCGCCTGCCCGTCCGCGAGCAGCCCCAGACACGCGCACACCTCGACGTCCGCGTGGCGCGCCCGGATCGCCGCGATCGTCTCCGAGACCCGGTCCACGTCGCGGTCGGTCGGCCCGCGCCCGCTGGCCACCAGGCAGACGCGCTTGGCGCCGCCCGCCACCCCGGCGCTCGCCACGTCCGCCGCCTCGTCCGGCTTCAGCCACGTGTACTTCAGGATCCCGGCCCGCGACCCCAGCCGCTGGGAACAGTACGAGCAGTCCTCCGGGCACAGCCCGGACTTGAGGTTGACCAGATAGTTCAGCTTCACCCGCCGCCCGAACCACTGGCGGCGCACCTTGCCGGCCGCGGAGATCACGTCGAGCAGCTCGTCGTCCGAGGTCGCCAGCACGGCCAGTGCCTCGGCACGGGTGGGCAGTTCACGGCGGAGGCCCTTGTCCACCAGGGTGTTGAGCAGATCCATGCCCCGATCCTGGCCCACCCGCCCCGGCCCGGCCAAGGAAGAAAGCTACAGAAGCCGCCCCGGCCGAGTGTACCCATCGCCACTGCCGCCCGCCCGGGCCGGACCAGTAGATTGACGCACGACTCACAGGATCCGAAGGACGGCGGCCGGTGCACGACGACAGAGACGGCCGGGTCTTCGACTGGCTCGACGCGGCCGCCGAGAGCCGGCGGCGGGCGGGCCTCGTCCGCGAGCTGCGCCCCCGGGCCGCCGACGCCGCGCCGCTGGACCTCGCGGGCAACGACTACCTGGGGCTGTGCCGGCATCCCGAGGTGATCGCGGCGGCCGCCGCCGCGGCGGCCGAGTGGGGCGCCGGCGCCACCGGTTCCCGGCTGGTCACCGGTAGCACCGCGCTGCACGCGCGGCTCGAGGCCGAACTGGCCGCGTTCTGCGGGTTCGAGGCGGCCCTCGTCCTGGCCTCCGGCTACGCCGCCAACCTCGCCGTCCTCACCGCGCTCGGCGGCCGGGGGGCGCTGATCGTCTCCGACGCGGCCAACCACGCCTCGCTCATCGACGGCTGCCGGCTCTCCCGCGCCGATGTCGCGGTCGTCCCGCACGCCGACCCCGACGCGTTCGCCAAGGCGCTGGACGACCACCCCGGACGCGCGCTCGCCGTCACCGACGCGGTGTTCTCGGTCGACGGCGACGCCGCGCCGCTCACGGCCCTCGCCGCCGCCTGCCGCGCCCACGGCGCCGCCCTCGTGGTCGACGACGCGCACGGTCTGGGCGTGCTGGGCGAGGGCGGACGCGGCGCGGTCGCCGCCGCCGGCCTGGCCGGAGCGCCCGACGTGGTGGCCACCGTGACGCTCTCCAAGTCGCTGGGCAGCCAGGGCGGCGCCGTGCTCGGCCCGGCCCGGGTGATCGCCCACCTGGTCAACACCGCCCGCACCCTCATCTTCGACACCGGACTCGCGCCCCCCGCCGCCGGCGCCGCGCTCGGCGCCCTGCGCCTGCTGCGCCGCGAGCCCGCCCGGGCCGGGCGCGTCCGGGCCGTGGCCGCCGAGCTGCACCGGCGGCTGGCCGCGGCCGGCCTGCCGGCCACCCGGCCGGACGCCGCCGTGGTGTCCGTGCGCGCCCCCTCGCCGGAGGCCGCGGTGCGCTGGGCCGCCGACTGCCGCGCGGCGGGCATCGCCGTCGGCTGCTTCCGCCCGCCGTCCGTGCCGGACGGCGTCTCCCGGCTCCGGCTGACCGCCCGCGCCGACCTGACGGACGATCAACTCGACCGTGCCGTGAGCGAGATCATCCGGACCGCGCCCGCCGCCGGAGGGAGCGGGCGCTAGCGTCCGTCTTCGCCGGGCGCGTCCGGCCGCCCTGGGCACCCCGGGCGCGGGACAGCCGCCGCTGGACGGCCACTTCAGGGGCGTTGCCGACCTCGCGGGCGAGGAGGCGTTCGCTCACACCGGCACCGGTTCCGGGCCCTCGTGGGTATGCCGACCCGCACCTCGGCCCAGCAGTGCGAACGCCGCGCCCTACACCGTGTGCTCCGCGATCAACCGCTCGGCCGTGAACCGGTCCGTGATCAGGACATCCACCAGCCCCGCCCGCAACGCCCCGTGTATCGCCGCGGTCTTGCGCGGACCGCCCGCGACCGCGACCGCCCGGGGCGCCGCGCGCAGCAGTTCCGGCGGCATGCCGATCACCCGGTCCGCGGTGGCGCCGTCCACCAGCCGCCCCGTCGCGTCGAAGAACCGCAGACAGACATCCCCCACCGCCCCCGCGCGGCGCAGCTCGGCCACCTCGGCCGGCTCCAGCACCGCCGCGCCGCCGCTCGGCGCGGTCGCCGACTCGACCGACCCGATGCCGACCAGGGCGACCGTGACCCTCTCGAACAGCGCCATGCCCCGGGCCACGAACGGGTCCTCGCGCAGCGCCCGGGCGCTCGCCGTCGAGCCGGCCACCCCCGGGGAGGGCAGATGCACCGCCTCGCCGCGCACCAGCTCGGCCAGCCGCGCCGTCAGCCGCACGGCGTGCTCGGGCGCGGTGGGGCTGCCGATGCCGCCCAGGATCTGCACGACCCGGACGTCCCGCAGGCCCGGCACCGCCCGCATCGCGTCCACGGTGGTCCGCAGCGCGGTGCTCCACGCGGACAGCCCGACGACGTCGCCCGACCGGAGCGTCACCTCCAGATAGTGCGCCGCCGCCGTGCCCAGCTCGGCGAGCACGCGCTGCTCCTCGTCGTCGTGCGCGTCCACCACCAGGGCGAGTTGGAGGCCGTAACGGTGCTGGAGGGCGTCCTCCAGCTCGGGGTGGGCACCGGGCGGCGTGGCCACGGTGATCCGCACGACGCCCTCCTCCTCCGCCTTCTTCAGCAGCCGGGACACCCGCGCCTGGGACAGGCCCAGCCGGGCCGCGATCTGCGGCTGCCGGACCCCCTCGGTGTGGTACATGCGCGCGACTCGCGTCATCATGCGCAGTTCCGCCGCGGATGCCATCCGCTCTCCCTTCCCTCGGCGCGCAGGTGACAGCCTGTCGGCGCGCCCCCACCATGGCACCGGCCGTCGGGGGAATCAAGATTCAGTCACGAATAGGTATTCAAGAGGTGGCTGTCCGAAAGTTCCGCCCCGAGGCATTGACGTGCGCGGGCCGGGCGCCTAACGTGCCGATGAATCAAGGCGCAGGCCTGAATATCCATTCACAAGGTCGGCTCCCGGGTGAGTGCGGTCGTGACCGGCTCCGGGAGCGACGGTCCCCCCGGTAGTGGTTCCAAGAAGCGGTTCAGAGGGAAGAGGTTTTTGCTGTGGGAGTAGCAAACGTTATCTAGAAACCGGTTCCCCCAGCCCCTCGGCGGTGCTCCGCACCGGCCCGTGAAACTCGAAGGAGAGCAGTACATGAGCAGCGCGAAGAGGCGTTGGTTGACCGGCGGAGCGGCGTTCGGCCTTGTGGTGACGCTTGCTGCGTGCGGCGGTGGCGACGACTCCGGATCGGGGTCGGGCGACGGCCCGGTCACCCTGGAGCTGTGGAGTGACAAGCAGGGGGCCGAGGCGTCGGTCCGGGCGTTCAACGAGGCGCACGAGGACGTCCAGATCGAACTCGTCAGCGTCCCCGCGCCCGAACTGCCCAACACCCTCAACAACGCCCATGAGGCAGGCGACGCCTCCGGTGTCCCCTGCCTGGCGCAGACGGACAACCGGCAGGGCGGCGCGCTGCTGGCCCAGGGCGTGGTGGCCGACATCGGTGAGTATCTGGACCCGCACGCCGACCAGTTCGCGCAGGGCGCGATCGAGGCGATGTCCATCGCGGACTCCGTCTACGCGGTGCCCAACCAGCGGCAGCCGATCTTCACGATGTTCCACGCCCCGACGTTCGAGGAGCGCGGCCTGGAATACCCCACCTCCTGGGAGGAGGCGATCGAGGTCGGCCGCCAGCTTCGCGAGGACGGCATCTACATCTTCAACCTGGCCGGCGAGGACCCCTCGACCTGGATGAACATGGCCTGGCAGGCGGGCGCCCGCTGGTACTCCGTCGAGGGCGACGCCTGGAAGATCGATTTCACCAACGACGCGTCGCGCTGGGCGTCCGGCATCATGCAGCAGCTCCTCGACGAGGACCTGGTGGAGCGCATCTCCTACGCCGAGTACCCGGCGATGATGCAGCAGTACGACAACGGCCGGATCGCCATGCGCCAGCTCTCCACCTGGCAGCTCGCCGGCCACCAGCGCAACGCGGACCAGACGCTGGGGGAGTGGCAGCCCGCCCCGAACCTGACGGCCAACGGTGAGACCGAGCCGCTCTCGGCCGGCGACACCTCGGGCTTCGTGGTCCCCTCCCTGTGCGAGGACCAGGAGGCCGCCGTCGAGGCGGCGGTCTGGCTCGCCACCCAGGAGGCGCCGCTGACGTACATGGCCGACCCCGCCGAGGGCTCCGGCTGGTTCCCCGCGGTGACCGACCCGTCGCCCTACCTGGACGCGCTCGTTCCCACGGAGCTGTTCGGCGACTACTCCGACGAGACCGTGCCCGTGATCGAGCAGTCGGAGAACTTCGCCGAGGGCTGGGTCTACGGCCCCAACTCCCGCGCGATGTACGAGGAGCTCGCCGACCAGTGGGGCAAGGCGATGAACGGTGACATCACCGTCGAGTCGATCCTGGAGCACATGCAGGAGTGGACGGTCAACGACCTCCGCGAGCAGGGCGTGAACGTCGTCGAGTAGGCCCGTCACCAGAACACGTTAGGCACACCTCAGATGTCGATCACCGCCACCAAGGCGGAGCCGAGGGGGACCGCGGCCGGGCGCCGCGGTCCTCGTCGGACACCCCGCTGGCACACGCTCCGCGCCGTGAAGGGCGCGGCGTTCGCCGCCCCCTTTTTCATCGGCTTCCTCTTCGTCTTCGTCGTCCCGGTGGGCTACGCGGTCTACGAGAGCCTGTTCACCGAACGCAGCTCCGGCCTGGGTATCGGCGGGCAGGAGAAGGTTTTCGTCGGCTTCGACAACTTCTCCCGGGGCCTGTCGGACGGCGACTTCTGGGCCGGGGTCAGCCGGGTGCTGGCCTTCGCCTGCGTCCAGATCCCGGTCATGCTGGCCCTCGCGCTGACCATGGCCCTGCTGCTGGACAGCATCGCCACCCGGACCGCGCACCGTTACCGGCTGGCGTTCCTCATCCCCTACATGATCCCCGGCATCGTCGCGGCGCTGATGTGGATGTACCTCTACAGCCCGCGCCTTGGCCCGCTGACCGACGTGCTGGACGCCGTCGGCATCGACGCCAACTTCTACTCCTCCAACATGCTGTGGATCTCGATGGGCAATCTGCTCACCTGGCACGGCGTCGGCTACAACATGCTGATCATCTACGGCGCGCTGCGCGCCGTGCCCCGGGAGATCTTCGACGCCGCGCGCGTCGACGGGGCCTCCGAGCTGCGCATAGCGCTGTCCATCAAGGTGCCCTTCGTCCGCGGTGCCCTGGTGCTGACGGGCATGCTCTCCATCATCGGCATGCTCCAGATCTTCAACGAGCCGCTGCTCTTCCGGCAGGTCGCCCCGGAGACCGTCACCAAGAGCTACACGCCGATCATGCTCATCTACTACCAGGCGTTCGACAGCAACGACTACGGCTACGCGGCCGCCCTGTCCGTCATCCTCGCGGTGATCGTGGGTGCGATCTCGTTCCTCTTCTACAAGCTCACGAACAGGCCCCACTCATGACTGCACCCTCTCCCGCCCCGCTGACGACCCGGCCGGCACCCGAGAGCGGGACGTCCGGCCGCCCGCGCCGCCGCCCCGCCGACCCGGCGGACGAACTGCCGGTGGGTGCCAGGCAGTCCAGGGCCTCGCGCGGCCTGGTCCTGCTCGGCCTGGGCATGCTCGTCCTCTACTCCATAGCGCCGGTGTGGTGGCTGATCGTCTCTGCGACCAAGGACCAGCGGGACCTTCTGTACTCCAACGGCATGTGGTTCGCCGACTTCAACCTGATCGACAACCTCGAACAGGTCTTCAAGTACAACGACGGCATCTACTTCCGCTGGCTGCTCAACTCGCTGCTGTACGCGGGCGGCGGAGCCGTGGTGGGCACGCTCATCGCGCTGGCCGCCGGATACTCGCTCTCCCGGTTCAGCTTCCCCGGGCGCGGCCTGATGCTCGGCGCGGTCATCGGCTCGTTCCTCGTGCCCTACGCCATGCTGACGCTGCCGCTCTACCTGCTGTTCTCGCGGATCGGCCTCGTCGACACCATCTGGGCCGTGCTGATCCCCTCGTTCATCAGCCCGTTCTCGGTCTACCTCGCCAAGGTCTACACCGACGGCGCGGTGCCCGAGGAGATCATCGAGGCGGCCCGCATCGACGGGGCGGGGGAGCTGCGCATCTTCTTCCAGATCGTGGTGCGGCTGATGTCCACCGGCGGCGCGACCGTGTTCCTGCTGTCCTTCGTGCAGAACTGGAACCAGTTCTTCCTGCCGCTGACCATGCTTCGCGGCGAGGACAAGTGGAGCCTGAACCTCGGCCTCTACTTCTGGAACGGCAAGCGCGACGAGGCGGGCATCGACCTCACGGCCCTGGTGCTGACCGGCGCCCTGCTCTCGGTCGTTCCGCTGGTCATCTTCATGGTCGCGATGCAGCGCTACTGGCGCACCGGCGTCACCCTCGGTGCCCTGAAGTGACCGCGCCCGCGGGCGCGGCGCCCTCAGCGCGGCGCGGCCGGCGGGGGAGCGGTGGAGTCCCGGATCGACACATGGGTGCCCAGCAGCACCCGGTCGCCGCCACCGCCCACCCCCTCCCGGCGGTCCAGGACCAGCCGCGCCGCGGTGCGTCCCAGCTCGTCGAACGGCACATGGACCGTCGTCAGCCGCGGCGTCAGCTCGCGCGCCACGGGGATGTCGTCGTATCCGACCAGGGAGACGTCCTCGGGCACCCGCAGCCCGGCCTCCCGCAGCCCTTCCAGGGCGCCGAGCGCCACCATGTCGGTGGCCGCGAACACGGCGGTGAACGAGGTGCTGGCGCGCACCGCCTCCCGGACGCGCCGCAGCCCGGACTCCCGGGAGAAGTCCGCGTAGGTCAGCAGCTCGGGGTCCGGCTCCAGGCCATAGGCGGCGAGCGCCCGCTCGTGGCCCGCCAGCCGCCCGGTCGCGGTGGACTGGCCGCGCTCGCCGCCGAGGAAGAGGATGCGGCGGTGGCCAGCGCCCAGCAGGTGCGCGGTGGCGACGTACGCGCCGCCCTCGTTGTCGTACTCGACGACCGTGACCGGCAGCCCCTCGCCGATCGGCGGCCGGCCGCACAGCACGAGACGGGAGCCCACGCTGTCCAGCGACCGGGCGAACCGGCCCATCCGCTCGCGGTATTCGGCCGTGTACTGGAGGCCGCCGACGAGGATCACGGCGGCGGCGTGCTGCTCGCGCATCAGGTTGACCACGGCCAGCTCGCGCTGCTGGTCGCCCTGGGTGGTGCACACCAGGCACAGCCGGCCGCGCCGCGCGGCCTCCTGCTCCACGCCCGCGCCGATCTGCGCGAACGCGGGCCAGGTGATGTCGTCCAGCACCAGGGCGATCGTCTCCACCCCGGATCCGGCCAGCGCCTTGGCGTGGGCGTTCGCCACGTAGTCGAGCTGCCGGACGGCGCGCAGCACCTTCGTCCGAGTGCTGTGCGTGACGGGGTAGTTGCCCGCCAGGACCCGGGAGACGGTCGCCACCGAGACCCCCGCCTGCCGGGCGACGTCCCGGATGGTGCTGCGCCGCCCCGGCGCGCCTCCCGGGGAGGCGGCAGAAACCGTCTTCTTCGATCCAGTGGTTGCCACGACCCAACGTTACCTTGACTCACTCGTCTCTCCGCGCCCCCGAGTTGGCGCGGATTCAGTAACCGGTTACAAGCAGCGTCACACTTAGCGGAGGATTTCGTGGAGCACCGATGCCCGAGGGCCGCCCTGGCCATGGTGGCCGATCTGCCGGGCCGCCTGTTCAGCCCGCCGCAGTGGACCCGGCTGCGGAAGCTGGCCGACCTGCACGAGGGCACGGTGCTCACCGAGTTCACCTCTCCCGGGGCCCGTGCCGTGCTCGCCGAAACCGAGGTGCTGATCACCGGCTGGGGCAGCCCGCGCCTGGACGAGGCGGCCCTGGCCGCCGCCCCCCGGCTGCGCGCCGTCCTGCACGCGGCCGGATCGGTCAAGGGCCATGTCTGCGAGGAGACATGGCGGCGGGGCATCCGGGTCTCGACCGCCGCGGGGGCGAACGCCGAACCGGTCGCCGAGTACACCCTGGCCATGATCCTGCTCGCGCTGAAGCGCGTCCGGGCGGCCACCGCGCGATATGTCGTCCGCCGCGAATTCGTCGACGTGCTGCGGGAGTTCCCCGGAATCGGCAATCACCAGCGGCGGGTCGGCCTGGTCGGGGCGTCGCGCATCGGCCGCCGGGTGGCCGAGCTGCTGCGCCCGTTCTCGCTGGACGTCGCGCTGGCCGACCCCTATCTGAGCCGGGCGGAGGCCGACCGGCTGGGCGCGCGCCTGCTGCCGCTGGACGAGCTGCTTGCCGAGTCCGACCTGGTCAGCCTGCACGCCCCGGCGCTGCCCGAGACCCACCGGATGATCGACCGGCGGCGGCTGGCGCTGCTGCGCGACGGCGCGGTGCTCCTCAACAGCGCCCGGGGCTGGCTGGTGGACGAGCAGGCGCTGACCGACGAGCTCGTCTCCGGGCGCATCGACGCCGTGCTGGACGTCACCGAGCCCGAGCCGCTGCCCGCCGACTCGCCGCTCTACACGCTGGAGAACGTCTGGCTGACGCCGCATCTGGCCGGCGCCCAGGGAGTCGAGCTGTACCGGCTGGCCGATGTCGTGCTGGAGGAACTGACCCACTACGCCGCCGGCCGCCCGCTGGCCCACGAGGTGGCGGCCGGCGAGCTGGCCCGGATGGCCTGAGCCCGCGCGCGGACCGGGCCCGCCCCGGACGGGGCGGCGCGAGATGCCCCGCCACACTGGACACCGGCCCGTGCGCGGGGCATGCTGACCTAGAAACCGTTTTCTTTCCCGGGATGGCGGGCGACGGTTCGGCTCCGGTCAACGGCTCCGGGGCCGGGAGGGAGCGCGAGGCCATGGCTCTGCCGAGACTGCGGGTCGCCCCGGGCGGACGGCATTTGGAGACGGTCACCGGCGAGCCGTTCTTCTGGCTGGCGGACACCGCCTGGACGCTGCCGAACCACCTGACCGAGGCCGAGGCGCGGGAGTACTTCGGCGACCGGCGGGCGAAGGGGTTCAACGTCGTCCAGCTCGTCGCCCTCGACCCCGAGACCAACGCGGACATGCGGAACGCCGCCGGGCTCACCCCGCTGGCCGGCGACGGCTCGCTGCGCTGGACCGACGCCTACTTCCGCCATCTGGACCGGATCCTGGACCTGGCCGAGGAGCACGGCTGCTATGTGGCGCTGGTGCCGGCCTGGGGGCAGTTGGTCACCGGCGACAACTGGGCCTGGGAACGGTTTCCGGTGGCGCTGGACGAGCGGGCCGCCCGCGCCTACGGCCACTGGCTGGGCGCCCGGTACGCCGACCGCACGCATCTGGTCTGGGTGCTGGGCGGCGACCGGCACCCCGTGCACCTCGGGCACGACCACCGGCCGGTGTGGCGGGCCCTGGCCGAGGGCATCGGCTCGGGGGTCACGGGCACCGCGCTGCGCTGGAACCGGCGCGACCCGGCCTGGGACCGGGTGCTGATGACGTACCACCCCTGTCACTCGGAGGACCCGCCGGTGTGCAGCTCCTCGGAGTGGCTGCACGACGACGCCTGGCTGAGCTTCAACATGCTCCAGTCCGGGCACCGCGACATGGTCCGCAGCTATGAGGCGATCCACCGCGACTACACCCGCACCCCCGCCAAACCGGTGCTGGACGGTGAGCCCAACTACGAGGACTGGCAGTACCCGACGGTCACCGGCACCGCGACGCACGAGGCGTGGAACGTGCGCAAGCGCGCCTACTGGTCCGTTCTCGCGGGCGCCTTCGGCCACACCTACGGGCACGCGTGCGTCTGGCCGATGATCGACGAGAAGCGGACGACCGCCGCCCTGCCGTACACCTGGCGGGAGGCGCTGGACCGGCCGGGCGCGCGGCAGATGCGGCATCTGCGCGCGCTGGTGGAGTCCCGGCCGTTCCATCTGTCCGTGCCCGACCAGAGCCTGGTGGTCGCCCTGCACAACTATCTGGACCTGCGGGTCCAGGCGCGCCGCGGGCTGGGCGGGACGTTCGCCTTCCTCTATCTGACCAGCGGCGGGTCCGTGACCGTCGACCTCGCCGCGCTGCGCCGCGGGCCGGTCCGGGCCGGCTGGTTCGATCCGCGGAACGGGTCCTGGCACGCGGGCGAGCACGTCGGCGCGGGCGGATCGCGGCACACCTTCCACGCCCCGGGCCGGGGACCGGGGAACGACTGGGTGCTGGTGCTGGACGCCGCCAGGGGCGAGTGACGCCCGTCAGCGATCCAGGACCAGGGCGAGTCCCTGGCCGACCCCGACGCACAGCGCTGCGACGCCCGTGCCCGAGCCATGGGCGGCCAGTTGGTGCGCGACGGCTCCGGCCAGGCGCGCGCCGGAGGCGCCCAGGGGGTGGCCGATGGCGACCGCGCCGCCGCGCGGGTTGACGAGGTCCGGGTCGAGGTCGGGGAGTTCGGCCAGACAGCCCAGCACCTGGGCGGCGAACGCCTCGTTGAGCTCCACCGTGCGCAGCTCGTCGAAACGCCGGCCGGCCCGCTCCAGCGCCCGGGTGATCGCCTCCACCGGGCCGAGGCCGTAGTACGGCGGCTCGATGCCGGTGACGGCCGACGCGCGGACGCGGGCCAGCGGCTCGCGGCCGGTGGCGGCCAGGCCCGCCGCGTCGGTGATCAGCAGCGCGGCGGCGCCGTCGTTGAGCGGGGAGGAGTTGGCCGCGGTGACGGTGCCGCCGGGGCGGAACGCCGGCCTCAGCCGGGCCAGCGCCTCCGGGGTGCCGCCGTCCCGGATGGTTTCGTCGCGCGGCAGGTCCACGCCCGGCGGGACCACGGTCTCCGCGTCGTAGAGCCCGTCCCGCCAGGCCCGGGCCGCCTTGGCGTGGCTGGCCAGGGCGAACGTGTCCTGCCGCTCGCGGGTGATGCCGTGCTTGTCGGCGATCAGCTCGGCGCCCTCGCCCAGGGGCACGGTCCACTCCGGCGGCATCCGCTCGTTGACCATGCGCCAGCCGAGGGTGGTCGAGTACAGCTCCTGGGACCCGGCGGGGAAGGCCCGGTCCGGTTTGGGCAGCACCCAGGGGGCGCGGCTCATGGACTCCACGCCGCCCGCGATCACCACCGA
The DNA here is from genome assembly GCF_031845365.1 of Streptomyces litchfieldiae. Taxonomy (NCBI): domain Bacteria; kingdom Bacillati; phylum Actinomycetota; class Actinomycetes; order Kitasatosporales; family Streptomycetaceae; genus Streptomyces; species Streptomyces litchfieldiae. Next base: position 69,867 of record NZ_JAVREL010000009.1, on the reverse strand, counting down.
CGCGTCGCCGAGGGCGACCGCGCGGGCGGCCTGGACGACGGCCTCCAGGCCGGAGGCGCACAGCCGGTTGACGGTCGAGCCGGGCACGGTGGGCGGCAGGCCGGCCAGCAGCGCGGCCATCCGGCCGACGTCGCGGTTCTCCTCGCCGGCGCCGTTGGCGTTGCCCAGCACGACGTCGTCGATCCGGGCCGGGTCGAGCCCGGGGGCGCGTTCCACCAGGGCGCGCACCACGTGCGCGGCCAGGTCGTCCGGCCGCACCGCGGCCAGCGCGCCGCCGTACTTGCCGACGGGGGTGCGCACGGCGTCGGCGATGTAGACCTCGCGGACGGTCATCGGGGTCCTCCCCACGCGCCTTCGGTCCCGCAGCTCCCGCGGGGGAGTCTCCGAGCCCCGGACAGGCGTGTCAAGAGTGCTTGCCGGGCGCGCGGGGGTGGCCCCGGCTACGTTGTGGAACGGCAGGCACGACGCATGGCAGGGAGGCACCGTGACCGACGACGCGTCCGCTCCGCGGTCCGAGGCGGTATCCAAGATCGACACCTCGGTGCCGCACTCCGCGCGGATCTGGAACTACTGGCTGGGCGGCACGGACAACTACGAGGTGGACCGCGCCGCCGGCGACGCCTACCGCGAGGCGTTCCCCGGCATCGTGGACGTGGCCTGCGGCTCGCGGCGGTTCCTGGCGCGCAGCGTGCGCCATCTGGCGCTGGACGCCGGGCTGCGGCAGTTCCTCGACGTCGGCACCGGGCTGCCCACGGCCGACAACACCCACCAGATCGCCCAGCGCGTGGCGCCCGACTCGCGCGTCGTCTACGTCGACAACGACCCGCTGGTCCTCATGCACTCCCGCGCCCTGCTCACCTCGACGCCGGAGGGCGCCACCGAGTTCCTGGAGGGCGATCTGCGCCGGCCCGAGGAGATCCTGTCCGCCGCCTCCGGCACGCTGGACCTGACCCGGCCGGTCGGCCTGATCCTGAGCGGCATCCTGGGCCACATCCCCACCTACGAGGAGGCCCGTGCCATCGTCCGGCGGCTCATGGACGGGCTGCCGTCCGGGAGTTACCTCTCGCTGAACGAGGGCACCGACACCGAAGAGGCGTACGTCCGCGCGCAGCAGGCGTACAACGAGTCCGGCGCGATCCCCTACCGGCTGCGCAGCATGGCGGAGATCGCCGGCTACTTCGACGGTCTGGAACTCGAGGAGCCCGGCGTGGTGCAGGTCCCGTGCTGGCGGCCCGACGAGGCGACCATCGGCGGCCCCGCCGACGTCGGCCAGGCCGGCGGCGTCGCCCGGAAACCCTGAGGTCACCTGCCCTTGTTCTTCCCGCCGGACCGCGAACCCTTGGCGCGGCTGGGCTGGACCCGCTTCGGCTCCCCTTCCGCCTTGGGGTGCTCCGGCGGATACGGCAGATCGCCCAGCCCGTGTTCCCGTTCGTCCCGCTCCGCCAGGTCCAGCGCGGCCTCCAGCCGGCACGGGTGGTCGGGCATCTCCGCGTGCACGTCCCCCACCTCGGCGAACCGGCCCGGCATCGTTCCCAGGTCGAAGTCCTCCGGAACGGCCTCGGTCAGCTCCTCCCAGCGCAGCGGCGCCGACACCGGCGCCCGGGGGCGGGGCCGCACCGAGTAGGCGCTGGCGATCGTGCGGTCCCGCGCCGTCTGGTTGTAGTCGACGAAGACCTTCTCCCCGCGCTCCTCCTTCCACCACGCCGTGGTGACGCGCTCCGGCGCTCGCCGCTCCAGCTCCCGGCCGATCGCGATGGCGGCCCGCCGCACCTGCGGGAACGTCCACTCCGGCTCGATCGGCACGAACACGTGCATGCCGCGCCCGCCCGAGGTCTTCGGCCAGCCGCGCAGCCCCAACTCCTCCAGCACTTCGCGCAGTTCGACCGCCGCCCGGACCGCGTCCGGGTAACCCGTGCCGGGCTGCGGGTCCAGATCGATGCGCAGCTCGTCCGGGTGCTCGGTGTCGTGACGGCGCACCGGCCAGGGATGGAACGTCAGACAGCCGAGGTTCGCCGCCCACACCACCGCCGCCGGCTCGTTCGGGCAGATCTCGTCCGCGTACCGGCCGCTGGGAAACGCGATACGGCCGGTGGGGATCCACTCCGGCAGGTTCTTCGGCGCACGCTTCTGGTAGAACGACTCGCCCGTCACGCCGTCCGGATGGCGCTCCAGCGTGGTGGGCCGGTCCCGCAGCGCGCGCACCACGCCGTCCCCGACCGCCAGGTAGTACCGCGCGACGTCCAGCTTGGTGAAGCCGCGCTCCGGGAAGTACACCTTGTCGGGGTTCGACAGCCGCACCGTCCGCTCGCCGACCGTGAGTTCCAGGGCTTCTGCCATAGGGCCACGGTAGGCCGGGGCACCCGAACGCGCCCGTCGGCGGGCGGCGGCCCCCGGCCGGCACCACAATCCGGACCATGGACCTCCCGGTGATGCCGCCCGTCAAGCCCATGCTCGCCAAGCCCCAGGCGCGGATCCCCACCGGCATGCACTACGAGGCCAAGTGGGACGGCTTCCGGGCCATCGTGTTCCGCGACGGCGACGAGATCGAGATCGGCAGCCGCACCACCAAGCCCCTCACCCGCTACTTCCCGGAGCTCGTCGAGGGCCTGCGCGCCAACCTCCCCGAACGCTGCGTCGTGGACGGCGAGATCGTCATCGTGCGCGGCCCCCGCCTCGACTTCGACGCCCTGCTCGAACGCATCCACCCCGCCGACTCCCGGGTGCGGATGCTCGCCGAACGCACCCCCGCCGGCTTCGTCGCGTTCGACCTGCTCGCCCTCGGCGACGACGCCCTGCTCGACACCCCGCTGAGCGAGCGCCGCGCCGCGCTCGCCGACGCCCTCGCGGGCGCCCGCCCGCCGGTCTTCGTCACCCCCGCCACCACCGACGTCGAGGTGGCCCGGCAGTGGTACCGGCAGTACGAGGGCGCCGGGCTGGACGGCGTGATCGCCAAGCCGCTGGACCTGCCCTACCGGCCCGACGAGCGGCTGATGGTCAAGGTCAAGCACGAGCGCACCGCCGACTGCGTGGTCGCCGGCCTGCGCCACCACAAGTCGGGGCCGGTCGTCGGCTCGCTGCTCCTCGGCCTCTACGACGACTCCGGGCGCCTCCAGCACGTCGGCGTCTCGGCGGCGTTCGCCATGCGCCGCCGCCAGGAGCTGATGACCGAGCTCGAACCGCTGATCATGGACGCCGTCGACGACCACCCCTGGGCCGACTGGGCCCGCGAGGAGGCCCACGCCGAGAGCCGGATGCCCGGCGCGCCCAGCCGCTGGACCGGCCGCAAGGACCTGACCTGGGTGCCGCTGCGCCCCGAGCGGGTCTGCGAGGTTGCGTACGACCACATGCAGGGCGACCGTTTCCGGCACACCGCGCGCTTCCGCCGCTGGCGCCCCGACCGCGAGCCGCGCGACTGCACCTACGAGCAGCTGGAGGAGCCCGTCGGCTTCGACCTGGCCGACGTGCTCACCGCCCCGGAGCCGCGTCGCTGATCGCGCGCCGCAGCCGGCCGGCCACCTCGGCGGCCTCGGCCTCGTCCGCGTACTTCGCGCGGGGCCAGAAGAAGCCGCGCAGCCCGTCCTTGCGGCGGCGGGGCACCACATGCACATGGAAGTGCGGCACGGACTGACTGATCCGGTTGTTGGCGGCCACGAACGAGCCGTCGGCCGCCATGCCGCGCTCCACCGCCGCCGTGATCAGCCGCACCCGGCCGAAGAACGGGCCCACGTCCGCCTCGGGCAGCTCCGTCAGGGTCGGCACATGGTCCCGGGGCACCACCAGCACATGCCCGGGGAACAGCGGCCGGGCGTCCAGGAACGCCACCGCCACCGCGTCCTCGAAGACCCGGTGGGCGGCGACCTCGCCCGTGATGATCGAACAGAACGCGCACGCCACGCCCGTAAGTCAACTACCCGCCGCGCCCGGGAAGCGGGAACGCCGCCCGATGGTTGAAGAGGACATGAACGAAGTGGCGGTCGTCGTCATCGGCGCCGGGCAGGCGGGCCTGTCCAGCGCCTACCACCTGCGCCGCCGCGGCCTGCGCCCCGGCCGGGACTTCGTGGTGCTCGACCACGCGCCGCGGCCGGGCGGCGCCTGGCAGTTCCGCTGGCCCACCCTCACCTATGGCCGGGTGCACGGCATGCACGCCCTGCCCGGCATGGAGCTGACCGGCGCCGACCCCGAGCGCCCGTCCGCCGAGGTCATTGGGGAGTACTTCGCCGCCTACGAGGAGACCTTCCGGCTCTCCGTGCTGCGGCCCGTGGACGTCACCGCGGTGCGCGACGCGGGCGACGGCCGGCTGATCGTCACCACGTCGGCGGGGGAGTGGACCACCCGGGCGCTGATCAACGCGACCGGCACCTGGGACCGCCCTTTCTGGCCGCATGTGCCGGGCCAGGGCACGTTCGCCGGCCGCCAGCTCCACACCGCCGACTACCGCGGACCCGAGGCGTTCGCCGGCGAATCCGTCATCGTCGTCGGCGGCGGCACCTCGGCCGTCTCGCATCTGCTGGAGGTGGCCGAGGTGGCCGCCGCCACCACCTGGGTGACTCGCCGGCCGCCCGTCTTCCTGGACACCTTCGGCGAGGAGCAGGGCCGCGCCGCCGTCGCCCTGGTCGAGGACCGGGTCCGGCGCGGACTGCCGCCGCGCAGCGTCGTCTCGGTCACCGGCCTGCCGATGACGGAGGCCGTGCGCCGGGGCCGGGAGAACGGGGTGCTCGACCGGCTGCCGATGTTCGACCGGCTCACCCCCGAGGGCGCGGCCTGGCCCGACGGCCGCACCGTGCGCGCCGACACCGTGCTGTGGGCGACCGGCTTCCGCGCCGCCATCGACCACCTCGCCCCGCTGCGGCTGCGCGAGCCGGGCGGCGGCATCCGGCTGGCGGGCACCCGCGCGGTGCGCGACGCCCGCGTTCACCTCGTCGGATACGGCCCCTCCGCCAGCACCATCGGCGCCAACCGCGCGGGCCGCGCCGCCGTTCACGACATCCTCGGGCTGCTGGAACGCGCGGCGCCGGCCGCCGAGCCCGAACTCACCGTCGCCCAGGGCGCTTTGTCGACGAGGCGATAGTCGCCGTCTATGATGCGGTTCTGTTATGGACCTCCGTGAGCCGCGTTCCCAGGCCGGCGTCCCGCCCGGCCCGGCCCGCGGGGCTCACCGGGAGGAGCCGTCGGCGAGCCCGTCGTCACGCGCCGCCGTCGAGCCGTTACGCACCGGCTGATCCGGGCCCCCACACCACCGCGTCGTCCCGTCACTCCGCACGCCCCAACGCGCCACAGCACGCCAGCAACAGGAGAAACACCCCGTGACCGACGAAGCGCCCATGATCGACATCTCGGTGCCGCACTCGGCTCGGATATGGAACTACTGGCTCGGCGGGCGGGACAACTACGAGGTGGACCGCGCGGCCGGCGACCGCTACACCAGCGTCTTCCCCGGCGTCGTCGACGTCGCGCGCGCCTCCCGCGGCTTTCTCATCAGGTCCGTGCGGTATCTCGCCGGCGAGGCGGGGATCACCCAGTTCATGGACATCGGCACCGGACTGCCCGCCGTGGAGAACATCCACGAGGTCGTCCAGCGCGTCGCCCCCGAGGCCCGCATCGTCTATGTCGACAACGACCCCCTCGTCATCGCCCACGCCCGCGCCCTGCTCACCAGCGGCCCGGCCGGCGTCACCGACTACGTCGACGCGGATCTCCTGGACCCGGACGGGATACTGGCCGCGGCAGCCGAAACGCTGGACCTAGGGCGGCCCGTGGGCCTCATCCTCAGCGGCGTCCTCGGGCACGTCCCCACCTACGACCGCGCGCGCTCCATCGTGCGGCGGCTCCTCGCCGGCCTGCCGCCCGGCAGCCACCTCTCGCTCAACGACGGGACCGGCGCGCTCAGCCCGGACATCGAGAAGGCCCAGCGCGCCTACAACGAGACCGGCGCGGAGCCCTATCACCTGCGCACACCCGGGGAGATCACCGGGTTCTTCGAGGGACTGGAGCTCGTCGAGCCCGGCGTCGTCTCCTGCCCCCGCTGGCGGCCCGCCGCGGACGAGCCGGACCCCGGCGAGGATCTCGACGTGTTCGGCGGCGTCGGCCGCAAGCGCTGAACGCCCACGGGGATCGTTCGCGCGTTCGATAAGCTCGTTGACCGAAAGGTGGGTGCCAGCCCCTCATGGTGTACACGTACGGCCGTACCGTCACACACTGTCCGTTCTGCGGAGCCGGCTATCCGGCGACCGTGGCCTGGCCCCGGGACTGCCCGGGCTGCGGGGAGACCCACTGGGCCAACCCGCTGCCCGTCGCCGTCGCCCTGCTGCCCGTGGCCGGTCCGGACGGCCCCGGCGTGGTGGTGGTGCGCCGCGACATCGAGCCCTGCCGCGGCGAACTGGCGTTGCCCGGCGGCTACATGGAGATCGGCGAGACCTGGCAGCAGGCCGCCGTCCGGGAGCTGCGCGAGGAGACGGGGCTGACCGCGCCGGCGGCGGAGGCCACGCTGTTCGACGTGCGGAGCGGGGACCGGACGCTGAACCTGTTCGCCCTGCTCCCGCCCCGCGAGGCCGCGACGCTGCCGGCGTCCACGGCCACCCCCGAGGCCACCGAGTGGCTGGTCCTCACCAAGCCGGCGCCGCTCGCCTTCCCCAGCCACACCGAGGTGCTGGAGGCGTACTTCGCCGGCCGCTGACCCCGGCCTCAGGCCACGGCGGCCCGCTCCTCGGCCGGGCGGCCCTGGCCGCCCACCGCGTGCCGCCGCGCCGTCCACCGGCCGAGGGTGATCTCCGCGGTGATGCCCGGCCCGAAGCCGGCGATCAGCCCGCGCGCGGAGTCATGGACCCCGCCGTCCGCGAAGAGCCGGTCCAGCGCGTCGAAGACGACACAGCTCGCGATGTTCCCCCGCTCGGTCAGGGTGGCCCTGCTGTAGCGGAACATCGCGGGCTCCACGTCCAGGAAGTGGCACAGATCGTCCAGGATCCGGGGCCCGCCCGCGTGCACGATGTGGAAGTCCAGATCGGAGACGTCCCAGTCGTGCTCGGTGGCCAGCGTGCGCAGCGCCGGGGCGAGCATCTTCATCGTGGTCGGGACCCGCTTGTCCAGCAGGAAGTGGAACCCGGTCCCCTTGACCGCGTAACTGATCCAGTCCTCGGTGTCCGGCACCAGATGCGAGCCGTTGCGCTCCAGCCGCACCCCCGTGCCGCCCCGGCCGCGCACCACGGCCGCCGCGACGGCGTCCCCGAAGAGGCCGTTGGACAGCAGCGAGCCGACGCCGATGTCCGTCGGCTGGTAGCACAGCGAGCAGAACTCGCAGGCCACGATCAGCGCGTTCGCCCCCGGGTAGGCCAGGCAGAAGTCGTGCGCGCGGTTGATGGCGGCGCCGCCCGCCGCGCAGCCGAGCTGCGCGATCGGCAACTGCCGCGTCTCGTTGCGGAACCCCATGTCGTTGATCAGCCAGGCCGTCAGCGACGGCATCATGAAGCCGGTGCACGAGACATAGACGATGAGGTCGATGTCGGTCACGCCCAGCCCGGCGTTGTCCAGCGCGCGGTAGATGACCTGCGGGACGCGCTCCTTCGCCTCGGCCTCGTACACGTTGTTCCGCGCCTCGAAGCCCGGGTGCCGCAGCGTCTCCTCGATCGGCCGCACGATGTGCCGCGTGCGCACCCCGGTGTTCTCGATCAGCCGCAGCGCCAGGGCGAGCTGCGGATGGTCGGCGTGCATGGTGCGGGCCAGCTCGAGCGTCTGCTCCATGGTGAGCACGTTCTCCGGTACCGAGATGGCCGGTCTGCACAGTGTTGCCATGGTCGTGATCCCCTCCCCTTGCCGCGCCCGGTCACCCGGGTGTCCGGCGCGGCACATCGATGGCTGTGTCGGTGGTCGGCCCGGTCACCAGGTGACCGGGAGCTCGTACGGGTAGCGCCAGATCGACTCGTCGTTCCAGCGGACCTCCTCGGCCGGCACCGCCAGGGCGAGCTTCGGGAACCGCCGCAGCAGCGTCCCGATGGCGAGCTGGAGCTCCATGAGTGCCAGCGGCGCGCCGATGCAGTGGTGGGCCCCCCAGCCGAACGTCATGTGCGGCGACGGCGGCCGGTCCAGATCCAGCTCGTCCGGCCGGTCGAAGCGGCGCGGGTCCCGGTTGGCGGCCAGATACGACACGTGCACCGTGTCGTTGGCCCGGATGGTCACCCCGCCGACCTCGACGTCCTCGGTGGCGATGCGCGGAATGCCGACGCCCTTGCGGAACGGGATGTAGCGCAGCAGCTCCTCCAGGGCCTGCGGCATCAGGTCCGGCTGCGCGCGCAGCTTGTCCGCCGCACCGGGGTGCGTCAGCAGCGTGTAGGTGATGTTGCTGAGCTGGTAGGTGCTGGTGTCGTGGCCGGTCATCAGCAGCACCATGGCCATGACGGTCAGCTCGTCCTCGCCCAGGACCTCGTCCCCGTCCCGGGCGGTGGCCAGCGAGCTGATCAGGTCGTCCCCGGGCTGCTCGCGGCGCCGCTGGGTGAGGTCGGCGAAGTACGCCCGCAGCTCGGCCTTGGACTGCACGGCGTTCTCCCGGGTGGTGGCGCCGATGTTCATCATGGCCATCGCCCGGCGCCGCAGCTCGGGCCGGTCGTCCTCCGGGATGTCCAGGACCTCGCAGATCGTCGTCAGCGGCAGCCGCATCGACACGTGCTTCACCAGGTCGGCGGGCGGGCCGTGTTCGGCCATCTCGTCGAGGAGCCGGTCCACGATCTCCTGGGTCGCCGGCTTCATCCGCTCCACCTTGGGCGCGGTGAACGCCTGGGCCACCAGGCGGCGCAGCCGGCTGCTCTGCGGCGGATCGAGCAGGTTGATCGATTCGTCCTGGACGATGGGCGCGGGGGTCATGCGCGGGAAGTCCCGGCCGGTCACGGCCGCCCGGCTGAACCGGCGGTCGGTGGTCACGAACCGGACATCCTCGTAGCGGGTGACGAGCCAGGCCTCGCCCTCGCCGTACGGCATCCGGATGCGGGCGACGCGATCTTCCGTCATCAGTTGCCGCAGCAACGGATCGAACTCCAGCCCCTCGGCGAAGTCGAAGGGACATGACCACACTTTGTCGGAGGTTCCCACTCCGGCGCTCCTATCGTCGGGACACCAAGGCGCGAGCGCGCCATGGCCATTCGCCTGGACGAACGGTGTGTCCCCCACCGCCGTGGCGGTCATGTGCCCGGGTCGGGAAATTAACCCGTTTGGGGATGGGAAGGCGGGACTTTCTCACACAGCGTCGTGCCTTGACCGGGACTTGGCCCGCCGGATATCCGTTGCCCAGGCGAGTTGTCAGGCGCCGGGGCGCGACGTGGTGCGCGGCGCTCGCCGGCGCGGTCGCCCTGCTCGGCGGCGACGCCGGGCGCGCCGCCCAAGTGCCGTCCAGCGGCTGGATGGTGTGACGGTCTACTCCACGGCCGTCGAGAGCCACCACGACGGCGAGCGGGTCCCCGTCACCGGCTGCCCGGTGCTGGACTGCGCACACGGCGACGCCGAACTGGGCAGCTATCCGAGGTGTTCTCACCAGGAAGCGCGGTCGTTCATGGCCGGGAGGAATGGCTTCCTCGGTCCTGGTGGCGCGGAGCGTCGCCGTATCGCTACGCTACCGGGACGGGACTGTGAGCGTTAAGGCACGAACCACACGCCGGGTGGGGACACGGTTGGCGCCAGGACCAGCCCAGTAAAGGACTTGGCCCGCCCATAGGCGGGTCGCGGCGACTCCCTCGCCCCCCGGGGCGTGCGGCAGCGGGGCCCAGTCAATGGCCCCGGTACCTCCCTTCGGGGTGGTACTGGACGCGGGGGACCACGCGGCAGCCAGTCGCGCTCCACTTGCAATCCCGGCCTTCCGGACCAGTCGACAGCTCGGTCCTTCTTCAGGTCGAGAAGTTGGCCTCGGACCCGCTCTACACCGCGCTGTACGGCGCCACCCTCGTCCTGGAATGAGCCGGCGCCGCCTGGATCAGTGCGCCGCGGGCTGCCCGGTGGGCTCGGCGTCCGCCAGATTCCCGGGGAGCCGCAGTCCTTCGCGCAGGGGAACGAGCTCGGACTGGAGGACCAGGGCCGCGGCGCCGATCGCGGGCGCGGTGGCGGCCGAGAGGGACAGCCGGACGGTGACCGAGTGGGTGGCCCGGGAGAAGAACGAGCGGTCCAGCTCGTCCTGGACCACCGGCAGATAGATCGAGCCGGCGATGGCCAGGCTCGGTCCGGTCAGCACGAGCTGCTCCAGGTCCATCACGTTGGCCAGGGTGCGCGCGGCCACCGCCAGATAGCGCGCGGACCGCTCCAGCAGGGCCCGCGCCCGGGGGTCGCCGCGCAGGGCGGCGCGGGTGACGGCGGCGAAGTCCGCGACGCGCCGGGGTCGTTCCTCGGTGTCGGTCAGGCCCGCCGAGCGGGCCAGCTCCGCGTCGGCGCGGGCGGCGCTGACCACCGCGCCGGGGCCGGCGAGCTGCTCGGTGCAGCCGCGGGCGCCGCACCAGCAGGCAGGACCCTCGATATCGAGACAGATATGGCCGATTTCCCCGGCGTTCCCGCCGGCGCCGCGGTAGGTGACGCCGTTGACCATGAGGCCCGCGCCGATGCCCGTGCCCATGTAGATCGCGGCGAACGTCGCCGTGCCGCCGACGTCGCCCGACCAGTGCTCGCCCAGGGCGGCGGCGGTGGCGTCGTTGTCCAGGATGACGGGCAGGCCGACGGCCGAGCCCAACTCCCGGTCGAGCGGGAAGTTCTTCCAGTGCCGGATCGCGGGCGGGTAGAGCGGCATCCCGCCGGTTTGGTTCAACGGGCCGGGAGCCACGAGTCCGAGGCCCAGTATCCTGCTGCGGTCGATGCCGGCGCCGTCGATCAGCGCGTCGACCTCCGTCGCGATCCTGGCCACGACGACCGGGGGATCGTCGGTGCCGACACCCGCGCGGGACATCCGGGCGATCACCGATCCGCCCAGATTGGTGAGGACGTACGTGATGCCCGCGTGGTCAAGATGCACGCCAACAGCGAACCGGGAGGACTGGTTGAGCTGGAGCAGCACCCGGCGCTTGCCGCCGGTGGACTCCGCCCGCCCCGTCTCCAGCACGAGGCCGTCATCGATGAGACGTCTGACCACGGTCGAGATCGTCGCGCCGGTGAACCCGGTGGCCTTGACGAGACCGACGCGGCTGATGGTTCCCGCCGCGCGGATCACGTCGAGGACTGCCGCCCTGCTGCTGGCATGGGGGGTGGCTCCCGCTGGTCCGCTCACTGAGTCCTCCGCATCGTTCACGGGAGTTGATGACTTCGCTTCGCAGTACGAGGGTAACGCTGCGCGATGCTTAGTTTATTTGCCTGACGAACGAGTTTGCCAGAGTCTTTTCCGGCTCAATGGCGATGAACCGGCGCATGACGGAAGGCGGTCTTGTGAACGCGGTGAGTGACCGCGAGGATTCGTGCACGTCGTTGTCTGTTCGTGTCATTAGAGGGTTGACTTTGTTAATTCGGCGGCTTAACAATCACATACCCCTGGGTGACTCCGCCCATGCCCCAAAGGTGGGGCAGGCCATGAGAGGAACTGAGCATGTCCTTGCACGCAAGGTGGCGGCGCGTACGAACAGCAGCGATAGGAGCGGTGACCATCGGCCTGCTCGCCGCCGGCTGCGGCGGTTCGAGCGGGAACGGCGGCGGTTCGTCGACCGACAGCGACACGCTGATCGTCTACACCGGTCAGGCCGGCGACTGGCAGCGCAACTTCAACCCGTACCTCCCGGCGGTCAACGAGGGGTCGGGCACGATCTTCGAGCCGCTGTTCTTCTTCAACATCGCGCGGCAGGACGACCCCACGCCCCGGCTCGGCACCGAGTACGCGTGGAACGAGGACGGCACCGAGCTGTCCATCACGCTGCGCGAGGGCGTGAAGTGGTCGGACGGCGAGGACTTCACCGCCGACGACGTGGCCTTCACGCTCAACATGCTGAAGGAGCACGAGGCCCTCAACGCCCAGGGCTTCGACGGTGAGGTCGAGGTCGTCGACCCGACCCACGTCGTCGTGACCTACCCCGAGCCGGCGTTCATGCGCGCCTACGACCTGCTGGGCAAGACGTACATCGTGCCCGAGCACATCTGGTCCAAGATCGAGGACCCGTCGACCGACACGATCGCGGAGCCCATCGGCACCGGCCCGTTCACGCTGACGGACTTCAAGGCGCAGGCGTTCACGCTCTCCGCCAACGAGAACTACTGGGACGGCGCGCCCAAGCTCCAGAACGTCCGCTACGTGGCGCTCTCCGGCAACCAGGCGGGTGCCGACGCGCTGGCCGCCGGCCAGATCGACTGGCAGACCGGGCCGGTGCCCGACATGGCCAACGTCGAGGAGAACTACCCGGGTTACAAGGCCATCACCGTCCACGCCTTCCAGATGGTCCTGGACACTTGCTCCGACGCGGAGCTCGGCTGTGAGGGTCCGCAGACCGACCCCGCGGTGCGCCGGGCCATTTACTACGCGATGGACCGCGACCAGCTCAACGCGCTGGCCTTCCAGAACACCGCCAGCGAGGTTTCCCCCGGATTCGCGCTCCCCGAGCGTGACGCGGCGTTCCTCTCCGCGGACCTGGAGACCCAGACCGCGCCGATGTCGGCCGACGTCGAGACCGCGCAGGAGATCCTGGAGGAGGCCGGCTGGTCCAGGGGCGGCGACGGCGTCTACGAGAAGGACGGCGAGAAGCTGGCGCTCAGCGTCACCGTCGTCTCCGGCTGGACCGACTACATCACCGCTGTTGACACGATGTCCGAGCAGCTCAAGGCCGCCGGCATCGAACTGACCGTCAACCAGGTCTCGTTCAACGAGATGTCGGACTCCCGCGGCCGGGGCGACTACCAGTTGCTGATCGACTCCCTCTACCCGGGCCCGGTCGCCGACCCGTACTTCGTTTACAACAACTTCTTCAACAGCTCGAACACCGCTCCGGTGGGCGAGACCGCCAACCCGAACTTCGCCCGGTACTCCAACCCCGAGGTGGACGAGGCCATCGACGCCATCGCCCAGATCAACCCGGAGGACGCCGAGGCGCGGCAGGAGCACTACGACACGATCCAGACCGCGCTCGAGCGGGACATGCCCTACATCCCGATCATGCTCGGCGGCACCACCAGCGAGTTCAACGCGGAGAAGTTCACGGGCTGGCCGACGGATGTGAACCTGTACGCCTACCCGGCCGTGTGGCAGAAGCCGGACCAGTCGCAGATCTACATGAACCTCGAACCGGCTGGTGAGTGACGTAATCCCATGAGGTACTACGCCCGGAAGCTCGGGTTCTATCTCGTCGCCCTGTGGGCGGCGCTGACCCTGAACTTCTTCATTCCTCGAATGATGCCGGGCAACCCTGTCGACACGCTGCTGGCCAAGCTCCAGCAGCGTGGCGGCTCGGTTGGACCCGAGGTCCGCAGGTCCTACGAGTTGATGCTCGGTACGGACACCGGAGACCCCCTGTACGAGCAGTACTTCTCGTACCTGGGCAACATGTTCCGCGGCGAACTTGGTGTCTCCGTCAGCGCCTTCCCGGCGAATGTCACCGACGTCATCTCGCAGTCCTTGCCCTGGACGATCGTGCTGGTGGGCATCGCCACCTTCCTCTCGTTCCTGGTGGGCGTGGTACTGGGCATGGTGGTCGGCTGGAAGCGCGGCAGTTGGCTGGACTCCCTGATTCCGGCCACCACCGTGCTGTCGGCGGTGCCGTACTTCTGGCTGGCGCTGATCTTCGTGCTGATCTTCGCGTCGACGCTGGACTGGTTCCCGCTCAACGGCGGGTACGACGTCACCCTGTCCCCGGGCTGGAACTACGACTTCATCGACTCCGCCGTGTACCACGGCTTCCTGCCGGCCCTGACGATCGTCGTCTCCTCGGTCGGCGGCTGGCTGCTGGGCATGCGGAACATGATGGTGTCGACGATGTCCGAGGACTACATCCTCACGGCGCAGGCCAAGGGTCTGCGCAACCGTCGGATCATGACCCGCTACGCCGCCCGGAACGCGGTCCTGCCCTCCGTGGCCGGCTTCGCGATCTCCCTCGGCTTCGTGGTCTCCGGCTCCATCATCACCGAACAGGTCTTCTCCTACCCCGGTATCGGATCGAAGCTCCTGCAGGCCGTGGAGAACAGCGACTACGCCCTGATGCAGGGGATCTTCCTGATCATCACGGTGGCGGTGCTCGCCGCCAACCTGGTCGTCGACCTGCTGTACGGCCTCATCGACCCCCGCACCCGAGTCGAGAACTGACCAGGAAGGAGCAGGCATCGTGACCAATATCAGCCCGCTCACCGGCAGCGCCGACGAGGGCGCGCCGCTCGCGGGGACCGCATCGGAGCCCGCGGGGAAGCCCGTCAAGCAGGGGCGCGCCAGCGGTATGCGCGCGCTGCTGCCGAGCTGGTCCCCCAAGCTCGCCATCGGCCTCTTCCTCGTCCTCGGCATCGGCCTGTTCGGCATATTCGGGCCCATGCTCGTGGGCGATCCGAACGCCATCAACAACATCGGCATGACCGAGCCCAGCGGCGACTACTGGCTGGGCACCACCCAGACCGGCCAGGACGTCCTGGCCCAGCTCGCCCACGCCACCCGGGGCTCCCTCCAGGTCGGCCTGGTGGTGGGCATCCTCGCCACCGTGCTGTCCGCCTTCTTCGGCATCATCGGCGGTTACGCCGGCGGCGCCGTGGACGAGGGCTTCAACCTCTTCTCCAACGTCATGCTGGTCATCCCCGGCCTGCCGCTGGTGATCGTCATCGCCGGCTTCGTGCCGGCCGAGGACCGCGGCTGGTGGACCGTCGCGCTGGTCCTCGCGGTGACGAGCTGGGCCGCCTCGGCCCGGGTGCTGCGCGCGCAGACCCTGTCCCTGCGCAACCGTGACTACGTGGCCGCGGCCCGGGTCGCGGGCGAGAAGCGCTGGCGCATCGTCACGGTGGAGATCCTGCCGAACCTGCTGCCGCTGCTGGCCTCGCAGTTCGTCTTCGCCATCATCGCGGCGATCCTCTCCGAGGCGGGCCTGTCGTTCCTCGGCCTGGGCGCGTCCAACTCCCACACCCTGGGCACGATGCTCTTCTTCGCCCAGAACGGCTTCGCCCTCCAGTACGAGGCCTGGTGGTGGTTCGGTCCTCCCGGCCTGGTGATCGCCCTCTTCGGCTGTGGCCTGTCGCTGATCAACTTCAGCATCGACGAGATCATCAACCCCAAGCTGCGCGTGGCCAAGCCGGCCGCGGCCAAGGCCGGCGCCGTGCCGGTCGCGCCGCCGGTCCCGGTGGCGGGCGTCGCGGCCGAGGCCCCGCCGACCGAGTCCCCGGCCGAGGCCGAGGCGCGGGCGGAGGAGCGCCGGAACGCGGTGCTCACCGTCAAGGGCCTCAACGTCATCTACCAGACCGAGAAGCCCGTGCACGCCGTCAAGGACGTCTCGATCAGTCTGGGCCGCGGCGAAATCCTCGGCCTGGCCGGCGAGTCCGGCTGTGGCAAGACCACGCTGGCCTACGCCATCAACCGGCTGCACCGCCCGCCGGCCGAGGTCGCCTCCGGCTCGGTCACCTTCCACGACCGCGACGGCAAGGACATCGACCTGCTGGCGCTGGACAAGGAGGAGCTGCGACAGTTCCGCTGGGCGAAGCTGTCGATGGTCTTCCAGGGCGCGATGAACTCGCTCAACCCCGTCATCTCCATTCACGAGCAGCTCGACGACGTGCTCACCACGCACAAGCCGGACATGCCCAAGAAGGAGCGGCGGGAGCGCTGCGAGGAAGTCCTCCGCCTGGTCGGGGTCGACCCCCAGCGGCTGGACTCCTTCCCGCACGAGCTGTCCGGCGGTATGCGCCAGCGCGTCATGATCGCCATGGCGATGCTGCTCGACCCCCAGGTCATGATCATGGACGAGCCCACCACGGCGCTCGACGTGGTCGTCCAGCGGGGCATCCTGCGGGAGATCATCCGGCTGCGCGACGAGCTCGGCTTCGCGGTCATCTTCATCACCCACGACCTGCCGATGCTGCTCGAACTCAGCGACCGGATCGCCGTCATGCGGGCCGGTGAGGTCGTCGAGTACGCGCCCGCCGACCAGATCTACGAGAGCCCCCAGCACCCGTACACCCGCCAGTTGCTGGACTCCTTCCCGAGCCTGACCGGCGAGCGGGGGGCGTTCATCCGCACCGGCGAATCCAGCGAACGCGCCGGCGGGCTCCGGACACCGAACGCGAACGAGAGGGCCCCGCGATGACCGCACTGGAGGTCCGCGACCTGGTCAAGGACTACCCCATCCGCTCGGGGCTGAGGCATTCCAAGCTCCGCGCGGTGGACCACGTCTCCTTCACGCTCACGCCCGGCCGCACCGTGGCGCTGGTGGGCGAGTCGGGCTCCGGCAAGTCCACCGTGGCGAAGATGATCGCCCGGCTGGAGCGGCCGACCGGCGGCGAGATCATCGCCACCAAGCCGGACGGCAAGCGCGTGGGCGACCGGGAGTACCGGGACCACGTGCAGATGGTGTTCCAGGACCCGTTCGCCTCGCTCAACCCGTTCCACACGATCGAGCACCACCTGGCCCGGCCGCTGCGTCTGCACGGCCGCGCCAAGGGGCGCGCGGAGACCCGGCGCCTGGTCGAACAGCTCCTGGAGCGCGTCAACCTGACGCCCGCGGACGAGATGGCGCCGCGCCGTCCGCACGAGCTGTCCGGCGGCCAGCGCCAGCGCGTGGCCATCGCCCGGGCGCTCGCGCCCGGCGCCCAGGTGGTCATCGCCGACGAGCCGGTGTCCATGCTGGATGTGTCCATCCGGCTGGGCGTGCTCAACCTGCTGGCGCGGCTCCAGCGCGAGGACAACCTGGCGGTGCTCTACATCACCCACGACCTCGCCACCGCGCGCCACTTCTCCGACGAGATCCTGGTGATGTACCGCGGCCATGTCGTCGAACGCGGACCCGCGGACGACGTCATCCTCACCCCGCAGCACTCCTACACGAAGCTGCTGGCCGCCGCGGCGCCCAACCCGGACGAGCGCGGCCGGTCGCTGGCCGACTCGCCCGGCGCGATCACCGAGGAGGACCTGACCAGGACGTACGACCACTACACCAAGTCCTGGCAGCCCTTCGTGAAGGCGGCGCCGATCGCCGCGGCGCTGGCCAACCCTGCCGGAGGAAAGCCCTGATGACCGACCGTACCCGGCTGGCCTGGGCCGGCGGTGACGCACAGCTCGTCCTCGGCGTGGGCGGAGAGCAGCCGGTCTCGCTGCTGTCGCTCCGCCCCGCCACGGCCGACGGGGCGCCGGAGCTCGACGAGGCGGCGGCCCCGCCGCTGGTCGAGCTCCAGGCGCTGGGGCACGGCCGGTTCCCCGGCAGCCACCGGTACGCCGACTCCACCGTCGGCGCCCGGCTGCGCTACGTCCGGCACGAGGAGTCCGCCGACGAGGCGGGCGCCGAGCTGCGCGTCGTCCAGGAGGACGAGGCCGCCGGCCTGGTCGTCACCTCGGTCTTCCGTGCCACCGCGGGCGTGCCCGCGGTGCGCACCTGGACCGAGGTGGCCGTCACCGGCGGCGCGCGCGTGCGGCTCCAGGCCGTCTCCTCCGTGGTCACCGGCGCGTTCCTGGCCGACTCCGGCCGCGGCGTCGGCGAACTCGACGTCGTCTGCGCCGACTCCGACTGGGTGGCCGAGTCCCGGTGGCGGCGCACGCCGCTGCGCGAGACCGGCCTGGTGGACATCGATCCCGAGATCCACCACCACGCCTCCCGCAGCCGGTTCGCCGTCACCTCGCGCAGCTCGTGGTCGACGGGCGAGCGGCTGCCCACCGGCGCCGTCGTCGCCGCGGACGACTCCTGGGCGCTGGCCTGGCAGATTGAGCACAACGGCGCCTGGCACTGGGAGCTGGGCGAACGGCGCAAGGGCGCGTATCTGGCGCTGCTGGGGCCCACCGACGCGGAGCACCAGTGGAGCACCGTCGTCACCGCCGAACGCGGGTTCACCACCGTGCCGGTGTCCCTGGCGGTCGCCGCCGGCGGCGTCGACGACGCGTTCGCCGCGCTCACCCTGCAACGCCGGGCCCTGCGGGCCGGGCGGTCGCGGGAGCTGCCGGTGATCTTCAACGACTACATGAACACCCTGATGGGCAACCCGACGACGGCCAGGCTGCTGCCGCTGATCGACGCGGCGGCCGAGGCGGGCGCGGAGTACTTCTGCATCGACGCAGGCTGGTACGACGAGGACGGCCGCTGGTGGGACAGCGTGGGGGAGTGGCGGCCGTCGGCCACCCGCTTCCCCGGCGGTCTCGGCGAGGTCGTGGACCACATCAGGAGCCGCGGCATGGTGCCGGGCCTGTGGCTGGAGCCGGAGGTCGTCGGCGTCCGCTCGCCGATGGCCGAACGGCTGCCCGACGAGGCGTTCTTCCAGCGGCACGGCGAACGCGTCATGGAGCACGGCCGTTACCACCTGGACCTGCGGCACCCCGCCGCGCGGGCGCACGTGGACGCGATCGTGGACGGGCTGATCGCCGAATTCGGCGTCGGCTTCTTCAAGTTCGACTACAACATCATGCCGGGGCCGGGCACCGACCTGGGCGGACTGACCCCGGGCGAGGGCCTGCTCGCCCACAACCGGGCTCATCTCGACTGGCTCGACGAGCTGTTGGAACGCCACCCCGGCGTGCTTATCGAGAACTGCGCCTCGGGCGCGATGCGGATGGACTACGCCATGCTCTCCCGGCTCCATCTGCAATCCACCTCCGACCAGCAGAACCCGCTGCTCTACCCGCCCATCGCCGCCGCGGCGCCCGCCTCCGTGCTGCCCGAGCAGGCCGGCAACTGGGCGTACACGCAGCCGGAGATGACGGTGGAGGAGTCGGCGTTCACCCTGGCCACCGGCATCCTCGGGCGGCTGTATCTCTCCGGGTACCTCAACCGCATGGCGCCCGGCCAGCTCGCGCTGGTCCGGCACGCCGTGACGGTGCACAAGGAGCTGCGCGCCGAGATCGCCGCCGCGGTGCCGTTCTGGCCGCTGGGCCTGACCGGCACCGACGGCACCTGGGTGGCGATGGGGCTGAGATCCCCGGAGCCGTCCGGCGGCAGCCTGCTCACCCTCTGGCGCCGCCCCGGCGCCCCGGGTGAGCTGACGGTACCGGTCGCCCATCTGCGCGGGGTGGACGTCACCCCGGAGGTCATCTTCCCCGGCCCGGGCACCGGCGCGGCCGACTGGACACTGGCATGGGACGCGGAACAGGGCGAACTGCGCCTGACGAGCCCGGACTCCGGGCCCGCGGCGACCGCCCGCGTCATCCGGCTGCGGTAGCCGCGCGTGCCCCGGCTCTTCTCCCGGACGGCGTCCGGGAGAAGAGCCGGGGTGCGGCCGGCCTAGACGGCCGTGGCGCGAACCAGCACCAGCCGTTCGGGGAAGAGCACCGGCGCCTGGAGCCCCGCGTCCTCCAGCACGCGGCCCGGCAGGCGCACCCCTTCCTCGGTCCACCACGGCAGGGGGACGCCCCAGCGGTGCGCGTTGCCGTCGGGGACGTCCCCGGGCGGCAGCGGCCGGACGTGGTAGGCGACGTCCGGCAGCAGGCCGGGCAGCCGGACCGGGCCGGGCGGGTAGAGCTGGGAGGTGGCGTGCGCGACGATCGCGAAGACCGCGTCGGAGCCGTCCTCCGCGACCACCCCGGACACCTCGTAGGCGGGGTCGGCGTGGTCGGCGTGCACGGCCGTCCCCGTGTGCAGCAGCCCGCGCAGCTCCTTGTACAGCGCCACCCACTCGGTCAGCCGCGCCAGGTCCGCCGGATCGGCCTTGGTGAGGTCCCATTCGATGCCGAAGTGCCCGAACAGGGCGGTGCCGGCCCGGAAGTCGATGGGGTGGCGGCGGTCGGTGGTGTGCGCGACGCCGGAGCCGACGTGCGTGCCCATGAGTTCGAGCGGGATCAGCGCGTTGGTCCAGCGCTGGATGCGCTGCCGCTCCAGGGCGTCGATGCAGTCCGAGACCCACACCCGGTCGGTGCGTTCCAGGATCTCCAGGTCCACGCGGGCGCCGCCGGAGGAGCAGGACTCGATCTCCACGTCCGGGTGGCGGCGGCGCAGTTCGTCGAGCAGCCGGTACACCGCGAGGGTCTGGTCGTGCACCCCGGCCCGACCGCCGGGCTGGTGCCCGGCCTCGACCAGGTCGCGGTTGTGGTCCCACTTGAGGTAGGAGACGGGGTAGCTGGTGAGGAGGTCGTCGAGGCGTTCCAGGATGTAGGCGAACGCCTCGGGCCGGGCCAGGTCCAGCACCTGCTGCGCGCGGGCCGAGCCGGGCAGCCGGCCGCCGGTGGCCATGATCCAGTCGGGGTGGGCGCGGGCCAGGTCGGAGTCCTCGTTGATCATCTCCGGCTCCACCCAGATCCCGAACTGCATGCCCAGGCCGGTGACATGGTCGGTGAGCGGGCCGAGTCCGTCCGGCCAGACCTCGTCGGAGACGTACCAGTCGCCCAGCCCGCGCCGGTCGTTCCGGCGGGAGCCGAACCAGCCGTCGTCCAGGACGAACCGCTCGGCGCCCACGGCCGCCGCGGCGTCGGCCAGCTTCCGCAGCCGGTCCAGGTCGTGGTCGAAGTAGACGGCCTCCCAGGTGTTGACGACCACCGGGCGCGGGGTCGCCGGGTGCTGCGGGCGGGCGCGCAACTGCCGGTGGAACCGGCCCGACACCTGATCGAGTCCCCTGCCCCAGGAGCCGTACTGCCAGGGGGAGGTGTAGGCGTCATCGGGGCCGAGCACGACCTCGCCGGACAGCAGCAGTTCGCCGGAGCCGAGCAACGACACGGAGTGGAAGGTGCGTTCGGCGAAGGTGCGGTGGTTGCCGGACCAGGCGGTGTGCACCGCCCAGACCTGGCCGGAGCGGTTGCCGAAGCCCTCGGTGCCGGCTGCGAGCAGATACGCCGCGTCGTAGCCGGTGCGGCCGGTGCGGTTCTCGCGAACCCGCAGGCCCTGGGTGAACGGCGTCCGCAGCGGGTCGCGTTCCCGCAGGTGATGGCCCGTGAAGTCGAGCAGTTCGGTCGCGTCGGGCGGCACCGGCAGGGTGAGGTTGACCGCGTCCACGGTGAACGGGGTGGTGCCGCGGTTGGTCACGGTGGCGCGCTGGCGCACCAGGCCGGCCGCGGTCAGCTCGATGGTGAGCGCCAACTCCAGCCCGGCGGCGGGGTCCTGGGCCGTGACCAGCACGCGCGTCTCGTCGGTCTCGGCCGCCGTCACCGTGAAGGCGGTGGAGAAGTCGGCGCCGCCCCGGTTGCCGACCAGGCCCGGGGTGCCGAGCCAGCCGGCCGACTGCTCGGGCAGCACGGCGACGTCCACGGGGCCGTCGACGGAGAAGCCGATGGGCTGGGGGCGTTGGGTGAGGTGGAGCGCGCCGAGCTCCTCGGACGTGAGCGGTCCGAGATCGGCTCCCCAGTACACGGCGCGGGGCAGCGTGGCGCCGGAGAGGTCGAGCACGAGGCTGACGCCGGCCGCGCGCAGGTGCGTCAGGCCGGAGTCGGCGGGAGAGACGGATGAAGGTGCCACGCGGATCTGAGTCCTTCGCTGATCGATGGTGTGCTGGTCTGTTGAGTCTGTTGACTTACTTTATTTGGTTGCATAACAATCTCTACCCGGTCCGAGCAGATAATTTCCAGGGAGTGTTCAACGATGATCCGCCACGCGTTGCATGACGGCTGGCACCTGACCGCGACTGCCGGGCCGGTCCCCGAGCACATCGCCGGCCGCACCGTTCCCGCACAGGTCCCGGGCAGCGCCCACCTCGACCTGATGGCGGCGGGCCTGATCCCCGACCCCTACCTGGACCGGGTGGAGGAGGAACTGGTCTGGGCGCACCGCACCGACTGGCGGTTCGCCACCACCGTCCAGGCCCCGGCCGCCGCCGACGACGAGCGCGTCGACCTCGTCTTCGAGGGCCTCGACACGGTCGCCACCGTCGCCCTGGCCGGCCAGGTGCTCGGCACCACCGCGAACATGCACCGCTCCTACCGCTTCGATGTCCGCGAGGTGCTGGACGGCGGCGAGGCCGACCTCGTCGTCACCTTCCGCTCGGCCCTCGAATACGCCGAGGAGAACCAGGAACGGCTCGGCTCCCGCCCCCGCGCCTACCCGCACGCCATGAACATGGTCCGGAAGATGGCCTGTAGCTTCGGCTGGGACTGGGGCCCGGACCTCCAGACCGCGGGCATCTGGAAGCCGGTGCGCCTGGAGCGCTGGCGCACCGCCCGTCTCGCCGAGGTGCGCCCGCTGGTCACCGTCGCCGAGGACGGCACCGGACGCGCCGAGGTGCACGCCGTCATCGAGCGCTCCGGCCTGGGCGACGACACCGACCTCACCCTCACCGCCACGGTGGACGGGCACACCGCCACCGTCACCGTGCCGGCCGGCGCCACCACGGCGCACGTCACGGTCGAGGTCCCCGGCGCCCGGCTGTGGTGGCCGGTGGGCCACGGCGAACAGCCGCTGTACGACCTCGCGGTCACGCTGGCCGGCGGCGACCGGGACGCGGAACTCGACACGTGGGAGCGCCGCATCGGCTTCCGCACCATCACCGTCGACACCACCCCCGACGAGGTGGGCACGCCGTTCACCTTCGTCGTCAACGGCAAGCCCATCTTCATCAAGGGCGCCAACTGGATCCCCGACGACCACTTCCTGACCCGCATCACCCGCGAGCGCCTGGAGCGCCGCGTGGACCAGGCCGTCGACGCGAACATGAACATGCTGCGCATCTGGGGCGGCGGCATCTACGAGACCGAGGACTTCTACGACGTCTGCGACGAGCGCGGCGTGCTGGTCTGGCAGGACTTCCTGCTGGCCTGCGCCGCCTACCCGGAGGAGGAGCCGCTGTGGAGCGAGTTCGAGGCCGAGGCGCGTGAGAACGTCGCCCGCCTGACGAGCCACGCCTCCCTCGCCCTGTGGAACGGCGGCAACGAGAACCTCTGGGGCTTCATGGACTGGGGCTGGCAGTATCAGCTCCAGGGTCGCACCTGGGGACTGCGCTACTACACCGAGCTGTTCCCGAGCATCGTCGCCGAGCTCGACCCGACCCGCGTGTACGCCGACGGCAGCCCCTACAGCCCGCGCTTCGCCCCCGAGGAGAAGCACCCCAACGACCAGGACCACGGCACCCGCCACGAGTGGGAGGTCTGGAACCGCGTCGACTACACCCACTACCGCGACCACATCCCGCGGTTCTGCTCCGAGTTCGGCTTCCAGGGCCCGCCCACCTGGGCCACCCTGACCCAGTGGATCCACGACGAGCCGATGACCCCCACCTCGCCCGCCTTCCTGCTGCATCAGAAGGCCGAGGACGGCAACGGCAAGCTCGACCGGGGCATGGCGCCCCACCTGCCGGAGCCCGCCACCTTCGCCGACTGGCACTGGGCCACCCAGCTCAACCAGGCGCGCGCCGTCGTCTACGGCATCGAGCACTTCCGCTCCTGGTGGCCGCGCACCGCCGGCTCGCTGGTCTGGCAGATCAACGACTGCTGGCCGGTGACCTCCTGGGCCGCGGTGGACGGCGACGAGCGGCCCAAGCCGCTGTGGTACGGCCTGCGGCACGCGTACGCCCCGCGCCTGCTCACCGTCCAGCCGCGCGCCGGCCGGCCCGCGCTGCTCGCGGTGAACGACACCGACGAGGCGTGGCAGGGTCAACTCAGCCTCCAGCGCCTGTCCTTCGACGGCGAGGTGCTGGACAGCGCTACGATCACCCTCGACGTGTCGGCGCGTTCCGTCGCCGAACTGGAACTGGCCGACTCGCTGGTGAAGCCGGCGGACGCGGCACGGGAGGTGTTGGTGGCCAGCGCGGACGAGACACGTACGGTGCACCTGTTCGGCGAGGACCGCGATCTGGCCTACGACGCGGGCGCGTTGACCGCCGAGGCGGTGGCGGTGCCCGGCGGCTACCGGGTCGACGTGCGCGCCGCGTCGTTCGCCCGCGATGTCGCCGTGCTGGCGGACCGCGTGGCGCCCGACGCCCGGGTCGACGACATGCTCGTGTCGCTGCTGCCCGGCGAGACGCGGTCGTTCACCGTTCGCACGGACGCCCAACTGGACCCGACCGAGCTGACCGGGCCGCTGGTGCTCCGCAGCGTCAACTCCCTCTTCGCGCCGGTGGCGGGCTGAGTGAGCCGCTCGGAGGCCGTCGGGCTCGTGCTCGCTCGCCCGGCGAGGCTGCTCGGCGTTGAACCGTTCTTCATGGAGTTCATCGCCGGTATAGAGGAGAAGCTCGCCGAGCGCGGTCTGTCCGTGCTGCTCCACGTCGTCGCCGCGCACGACGAGGAGATCGCCACCCACCGCCGGTGGGCCGGACGGGGACTGGTCGACGCGGTCGTCGTGGTCAATCTGACCGTCGACGACCGCCGGCCCGCCGTCCTCGCCGAACTCGAGCTGCCGGCCATCATGGTCGGCGCCTGGAACGGCGGGCCGGACACCCCCGCGGTGATCACGGACAACGCCGGACCGGTGCGGGAGGCGCTCGCCGAGCTGCTGCGCCTGGGGCACCGCCGCATCGCGCGCATCACCGGCCCGGCCGAGCTGGTCCATACCCGGGCCAGAACGGTCGCGTTGACCGAGGGCTGCGCCGCGGCCGGCATCGAGCCGGTGCTGCTGGAGGGCGACTACTCGGCGGAGGCGGGCGCCCGGCTCACCGCGCAGTTGCTGCGCCGCCCGGAGCGGCCGACGGCCGTCCTCTACGACAACGACGTGATGGCCGTCGCCGGGCTCGGCGTCGCCAAGGACCTCGGGCTGGCGGTGCCGGCGGAGCTGTCCCTCATCGCCTGGGACGATTCGACGATGTGCCGGCTGGCGTCGCCTGCGCTGTCCACGATGAGCGTCGATGTGCACCAATTCGGCATTTCGGTGGCCGAGTCGGTGCTGGAACTGATCGATGGCGCCCCCGTGGTGCAACGCTGGTCGCCGCCCGCGCGGTTCACCTCCCGCGGCACCACGGCCCCGGCGCCGGACCGCGCCTGACGGCCGGACGTTCCCGGTGCGGCGCGCCCCATCACGCGGGGCGCGCCTGGCCGTTCGCCTGTCGGTGCCGCCGACGGCGAACCATTGGGCGTCGCCGGGCCCGTTCAGCCCGCCGCGGTGGCCAGTGCGGCGGGGCCGACCTCGGTGACGGTCTCGGTGACCGCCACCCGGCCGCCCAGCCTCAGCGCGGAGAGCGGTCCCGGATCGTGGCCGAGCAGCAGACGCACCGCCGCCCAGGGCAGGTTCACCCCGGTGAAGGCCGTCTGGAAGATCCCCGCCGACGCGCGGGGGTTGGCCTCCAGCAGCACCGGCCGCCCGTGCCGGTGACGCAACTGGACATTGGAGAGATAGGCCAGCCCGAAGTGTCCGACCAACTGGCGGGCGATCGAGATGAGCGCCGGGTTGTCCAACAGGAGCCGATAACGGCCCTGTTTGGCCCGGGGTATGGCCGTCAGCAGCGTCCCGTCGGGGGCCGAGAGGCAGTCGACGCTGACCTCGGGCCCCTCCAGATACGGCATGACGATGAACTTCGGCACCTTCTCCTGCTCGTCCGCGGCCCTTTTCAGCGCGTCGGCCACGGCGTTCACCGAGACCAGCGGCCGGGCCGGGGCGAGCAGATCCCGCATGCTGAGCGGACTGTCGTCCAGGATGCGGAAGCCGAACGCCGAGTATTCGCCCGCGGGTTTGATGCAGACCGTGTCCCCGGCCCGCGCGATGTCCTCCACGGCCTCCCGCAGCCCGTCGGCGTCGGAGACGACCCGCCAGTCCGGCACGGGAACGCCGATGGCACGGGCCGCCTCATAGGTCCGGCTCTTGCTGGTGAGCACGCTGATCGCCGCGGGGGACGAGCACATCAGCCGGGTGCCGGCGGCGGCGAACGCGTCGGTGTGCCCGGCCAGGGCGTCGAGACGGCGGGGCGGAATGAGCACGTCGATCTCGTGCCTGCGGCAGAAATCGAGCGCGAAGTCGGCGTAGACGTCGTTGTTGACGCGATGGGGTTCGACCTCCCCCACATCGCAGGCCGCGAGGGCGGGCGCGGCGGGGTCCACGTTCGTTCCGTAGATACGGACCGCGGCGGCGTCGGGATTGTCGCGCAACATCCGGATCACCTGAGTCGTGGCTGCCCCCGCGCTGCTGAGCCAAATACGTAGTGCTATCGCGACGCTCCCCTCATCACCGAATTCTGTTGTCATAGTTCGCTCATGTAAGACCGCCGACGATCGCGCAGGGGCCAACTGCCCACGCCCGTTGCCACGGTCGCCAGCCATACATGATCAGGTGTGAAACGGATCCTAGCCCCGCCGGATTGCGTCGGTGTTTCCGCGCGCGGGGGAGCCGCCGGGCGCCCGCTCCCGGGGGCGGCCGAAAGTGTGCGCGTGCGGGGCAAGGATTGAGCCGCCCTTCCGGGCCGGCGCATCGCCCCCGCGGCGCGGGGGTATCCGTGAGGCGCAAGCAACGGGTGACCCGTCTGTGAAAGGAGTTTCATGTACGAGGAACCGTCTGCGGAGGAGCCGGAGGTCTATGAACCGCCGGTCCTGATGGAGGTCGGCGGCTTCGCCGAGGAAACCCAGGGCCAGTGGGGCTGGCGCTGGTCCGAGGGACCGGGGCGGGGCTACTACGGCACGTGAGGTCGTCGCCGCCCGATGGCGGGTGCCGCTTCCCGGCCCCTCTGGGCCGGGCGGCGGTGCCCGCCGCCCGGCGCCGGTGGATCGCCGGTCCGGGGAACCGCCCGTAACGAGCCCGGAGGGTTGGGACTGCCCATGGCAGACGCGTCCGAGACGTCCGTGTCCTGCGGCGCGAGCTGGTTCGTGGTGCTGCCGGACCACGAACGGGCCCGCGCCCTGGCCGGCCGACTGAGCGCCCGTGCCTGCCGCGTGCTGCCGCACGCCTCGGGCCGGCCATGGCTCGTCGGCTGCTGGGACGAGACGCGGATGACGGTGGCCGGCGCCGGTGGCGTCCGGCTGGCGGTGGCCGGCTCCTGTTCCCTGACCGCGCCCGAACTGACCGCGCGGAGCCGGGCGTTGCGCGCGGCGGCGGACGCGGAGTCGGTGGTGGCGGGCGTGGCGGGCAGCTTCCACCTCCTGGCGTCGGTGGACGGCGAGGTGTACGCCCGCGGCTCCCTGGCCGGCGACCGGCGGCTGTACCGGGCCCGGATCGACGGCGTCACGACGGTCGGTGACCGGGCGCGCACCCTCGCCTGGCTGACCGGCCGCGGGCCCGACCCGGCGCGGCTGGCGGCCTGCCTGGTCGTGCCGTCCCTGCCGTATCCGCTGGCCCATGAGTCCGTGTGGCGCGGCGTCACCACGGCGCCGCCCGGCGAGGCGCTGCACCTGGACGCGGACGGCTCGTTCCGCACCGCCCGCTGGTGGCGGCCGCCGTCGGCCGACCTCCCGCTCGACGACGCGGCGAAGGGACTGCGGGACGCGCTGCGGGCGGCGGTGGCGGCCCGCGTCTCGCCGGGCGAGGTGTGGGGCGCCGACCTGTCGGGCGGCATGGATTCGACCTCGCTGTGCTTCCTGGCCGCCGAGGCGGGTGCCCGGCTGGTGACAGTCACCCTGGAGTGGTCGGCCGTCGGCAACGAGGACGCCCACTACGCGCGCCGCGCCGCCGAACACCTGCCGGGCGTCACCCGCCTGACGTTCCCCTCGGCCGCCCTGCCAGCGCACTTCGCCGACCTGGGCGAACGGCGCGACCCCGGCGACGAGCCCACCGTGCTGCTGCGCGACCGCGCCCAGCAGCGGGAAGTGATCCGCGCGCTTGTCGAGCACGGCGCCCGGCGCCGGCTCTCCGGTTACGGCGGGGACCACGTGGTCACCCCGCCGCCCGCCTACCTCCACGCCCTGCTGCGCCGCCGCCCGGTGACCGCGCTGCGGCACGCCGCCGCGCACCGCGCCCGCGGCCGGTGGCCGCTCGCCGCCACCCTGCGGGAACTGCTCTCCCGCCGCCCGCTCGCGCAGTGGCTGGCGGCGCAGGCCGGCACCCTCGGGCCCACCGGCCGCGGCCCCGAGCCCGAGTGCGGCTGGGCGCCCTCGATGGCGCTGCCGCCCTGGGCCACCGGACGGGCGCGCGACCTGGTGTCCGAACTGCTGCGGCACGCCGCCGACGCCGGCCCCGAGCCGTCGGCCGCCGACCGCGGCGCGCACGCCTGGCTGCACACCGCCCGCGTCGCCGGCACCAGCGCCGCCCACCTCGCCCACTGGTCCGCCGGGGCCGGGCTGCCCGTGGAGACGCCGTTCTGCGACGACGCGGTCATCACCGCCGCCCTGCGGGTACGCCCCGACCTGGCCGGCCACCCGGCCCGTTACAAACCGCTGCTCGCCGCGGCCATGAGCGGCATCGTCCCCGCCCCGGTCCTCGCGCGCACCACCAAGGACCACAGCGGCGAGGAGTGGCTGACCGGCCTGTCCGCGCAACGCCGCCTGCTCGCCGCGTGGGCGGACGACTCCCGGCTCGCCGCGCTCGGCCTGGCCGACACCGGCGCGCTGCGCCGGGCCCTGCTCGCCCCCGGCCTGCTCAACGGCGGCGCCGCGGAGCTCGAATTCTCCCTCGGAACCGAGGCGTGGCTGCGCGATCTCGACGACCACCCCCACCCCGCCCACCTGAAGGAACACCCCAGTGAACCTGCCGAGTCCACGTCTGCGGCTGCGCCGTGACGTCACCGCCTGCGACACCGACGGCGGCATGGTCCTGCTCGACGAGCGGACCGGCCGCTACTGGCAGTTGAACTCCACGGGCGCCCAGGTGCTGCGCGCCCTGCTGGACGGTGCCACCCCCGAGGAGGTCACCGGCCGCCTCGCGGAAACCCGCGCCGTCGCCCCCGACCGGGTGGCCGCCGACATCGGAACGCTGCTCGGGCAGCTCGCGGACGCCGGTCTGACCGAGCCCGGAGCCACGCGGTGAGCGACGGGCATGCGGCTGCCGGGCCGCGGATACCGACGAGTCGCTCGCTATGCCGCATGGCCGGAGAAGCGAACGAGGAGGCGCTTTGAGCCAGATCCTGGACGCCCCCGGACACCGGCCGCCGCTGCGCCGCCGCGTCGCCGCGCGCACGGCCGTCGCCGCCGCCCGGCTCCTCGCCCGCCTGCCACCGCGCCGGATCCGCGCCGTGCTGAGCCTGGTGCGCCGCGGCGCCGCCCCGGCCAGTTACGACCAGGCGCTGGCCGCCCGCCGGGACGTCACCGCCACCAGCACCCGGTGCGCCGGCCGCTACTGCCTCCCGCGGTCCCTGGCCGCCGCGCTGCTGTGCCGCATGCGCGGCACCTGGCCCACCTGGTGCACCGGCGTGCGCACGCCCCCGTTCGCCGCCCATGCCTGGATCGAGGCCGACGGCAGGCCCGTCGGCGAACCGGCGGACACCGCCACCTACCGTTCCCTGATCCGCATCCCGCCGGCGGCGCCGAGGGGCTGAGCCCGCCCGCCGGCCTGTCATGGCGGTCCCGGCCGGTCGGCGGGCGGTGGCGCGGCCAGGTGCCGCGTCGCGCGCTCCGCCGTGGCCCGGGCCCGGCGCCCGGTGGTGGCCAGCCCCAGCAGCAGCACCAGGGCGCCGCAGCCCGCGATGACCGACCAGGCCGCGGTACGCGAGCCCGCGGCCAGCAGCGTGCCCACCACGGCGACGCCCAGCGCGGACCCGACCTGGCGGCCGGTCGAGGCGACGCCCGCGGCCACGCCCGCCTGGGCGCGCGGCATGCCGGTGACCGCGGTGTTGGTGATGGGCGCGTTCACCAGGGCGAAGCCGATACCGAACGCCACATAGGCGGTGAACAGCTCGGACAGCGGGGTGTCCGGCCCCAGACGCGTGAGCAGCACACCGCTGACGGTGATGAGCACGCCCGCCACCAGGAGCGGGACGCGCGGGCCGTGGTGGCCCACCAGGTATCCGGAGAGTGGCGCGAACACCAGCGTCGTCGCGGCCATCGGCAGCAGATGCAGGCCGCCGTCCAGCGCGGACAGGCCGCGGTCGTTCTGGAGGTAGAGCGTGTTGAGGAACAGGAAGCCGCCCAGCCCGGCGAACGAGGCGATCGCGATCACGAAGGCGCCGCTGAACGGCACGCTGCGGAAGAAGCGCAGCTCCAGCAGCGGATCGCGGCGGCGCGGCTCGTACAGCAGCAGGCCCGCCAGCGCGGCCAGCGCGATCCCGAAGCAGGTCAGCAGCACCGGCGAGGTCCAGCCGGCCCGCCCGCCCTCGATGATCCCGAACGTGAGCGAGCCCAGCAGCACGATCACCAGAAGCTGCCCCACCGGGTCCAGCCGCCGTGGCCGGGGCGCGCGAGACTCCGGCACATACCGCGAGGTCAGCACCAGCGCGGCCAGGCCCACCGGCAGATTGAGCCAGAAGATCGCCCGCCAGCCGAACGAGTGCACAAGCGCCCCGCCCAGGATGGGCCCCACCGCCATGGAGATGCCCACCACCCCGCCCCAGGCGCCGATCGCGCGGGCCAGCTCCCGGGGATCCCGGAACGTGTTGGTGATGATCGACATCGCCACCGGGTTGAGCATGGACCCGCCGACGGCCTGCGCGGCGCGGAAGACGATCAGCCAGCCCAGCCCCGGCGCCAGCGCGCACAGCACCGAGCCGGCCGTGAAGATCACCAGCCCGGTCCGGAAGACCCGGCGGCGGCCCACCCGGTCGGCGGTGGAACCGGCGAGCATCAGGAACGACGCCAGCACCACCGTGTAGACGTCGATCGTCCACTGGAGGCCGGAGACGTCCGCGCCCAGCTCGCGCTGGAGCGAGGGCAGCGCGACGTTCAGCGCGGTCACGTCCAGGCTCACGATCAGCAGGCTCATGCAGCAGATCGCCAGCACCAGGAACCGGCGGCGACGGCTGAGGCTCTCGGTCGTGGCCCTGCTCCTCACTGTGTCCGGGCGTTTTCGCGCGCTGTCCGGGCGGTCCGCACCGTCTTCCGCGGTAGCCCCGGCGGGTGGCGGGGAATCCCAGGAGGGAATACCGGTCACGCGGAACGCGTTGACCACTCTCTGGACCACGTGCCGCCGACTCGTTCCCAAGGAGGGCCCGTGCCCGAAGCCACACCGGAAACCAATGTCATCGCCTATCGTGCGGCCGAGCAACTGCTCCAGGCCCGCGACCCGCGCGGCGCGCTGAAGCTGCTCGACCCCGTGATCACCGCTCACCCGGAGAACACCGCGGCCCGGCTGCTGCGCGCCCGGGCCTTCTTCCTGGCCGCCCAGCTCAGGTCGGCCGAGCTGGAGTTCCAGCTGGTGCTGGAGCGC
Source organism: Streptomyces litchfieldiae (assembly GCF_031845365.1). Classification (NCBI taxonomy): domain Bacteria; kingdom Bacillati; phylum Actinomycetota; class Actinomycetes; order Kitasatosporales; family Streptomycetaceae; genus Streptomyces; species Streptomyces litchfieldiae. Next base: position 38,710 of record NZ_JAVREL010000009.1, on the reverse strand, counting down.
GAGCCCGACAACTCGTTCGCCCACTTCGCGCTGGCCCGCACTCTGGAGCGCGCCGGCCGCGACGCCGAGGCACGCCGCCACTTCCGGCTGGCCGCGGCGCTCGACCCGCGCCCGGACTTCGTGGCCGCCGCCCGTTTCGACAACGACCAGTAACCAGTAACGTGCCCCCGTGAGAGCGGATACGGCACGGGCGGCCGCGGCGGACTGGGTGCGGCGGCACGCCGGCGGGGACGACTCGTTCAGGGGCGCGTACTTCAGCGGATCCACCGTCGGGCTGCCGCCGGGCGCCGAGGTGCCGCTCGGCTCCGACGTCGATGTCATGGTCGTCACCGAGGACCCCGAACCGCCGGGCAAGCCCGGCAAGTTCCGCCACCGCGGCGCGCTGCTGGAGGTCACCCTCGTGCCGTGGGACCAGCTCGCCGACCCCGAGCGCGTCCTGTCCTCGTACCACGTGGCAGGCCCCTTCCGCACCGACACGATCATCGCCGACCCGCGCGGGGACCTGCGCCGGCTGCACGAGACCGTCGCCCGCCGCTTCGCCGAGCCCCGCTGGGTGCGCCGGCGCCGCGACGAGGCGTACGCCCGCGCGGAGAACGGGCTGCGCGCCGTGGCGGCGACGACCGAGGGCGCCACGCCCTGGCCGGGGACGGTGCTCTCCTGGCTGTTCCCGGCCGGTGTCACCACCCATGTGCTCCTCGTCGCCGGACTGCGCAACCCGACCGTGCGGCTGCGCTACCTCGCCGCCCGCGACCTGCTGGCCGAGCACGGCATGCTCGCGCGCTACGAGGAACTGCTGCGGCTGCTCGGCTGCGACCAACTGGACGCCGGGCGCGCCGAGCACCATCTCACCGAGCTCGCCCGCACCTTCGACGCGGCGGCGGCCGTAGCGGTGACCCCGTTCCCGTTCGGCTCGGACATCACCCCGGCGGCCCGGCCCATCGCGATCGACGCGAGCCTGGAGCACATCCGGGCCGGCCGCCACCGCGAGGTCGTCTTCTGGCTGGCCGCGACGTTCGCTCGCTGCCACCTCATCCTGGCCGCCGACGCCCCGGAGCCGCAGGTGCGGGAGCTCACGCCGCCGTTCGCCGCGTTCCTGGCCGACCTCGGCATCACCTCGCCCGACGACCTGCGCGACCGCGCCCGGGCGTGCCTCGCGCACCTGCCGGCGGTCCTGGAGACCTCCGAGGAGATCCTTCAGGCCGCCACGTCGGCGCCGGCCGAGGCGCCCACGTAACGGCGGACCGCCGCCACGATCGCCGCCGCGTCGATCCCGGCGTCCCGCAACTGCTCGGCCGGGGTCGCCGAGCCGGGCATCGTGTCCACCGCGAGCCGGATCAGCCGCGGCACCGCACGCCCGTCGGTGAACGCGTCGAGCACCGCGTCGCCCAGCCCGCCCTGCGACCGGTGGTCCTCCACCGTGAGCAGACAGCCCGTCCGGTCGGCGGCGTCCAGCAGCGCGTGCGCGTCCACCGGCTTGATCGAGTACATGTCCAGCACGCGCACCGCCACACCATCGGCGGCCAGTTCGTCCGCCGCGGCCAGCGCCTCGTGCACGGTCACCCCGGCCGCCACGATCGTCAGCCGGTCCTCCGCCGAGGAACGCAGCAACTTGCTGCCGCCGACCGGGAACTCCTCGTCCGGGCCGTAGATCACCGGGCTCGCGCCGCGCGACGTCCGCAGATACCGCACGCCGCCCGCGCCGTCCGCCATCGCCGCCACCAGCCGCGCCGTCTGGTTGGCGTCGCAGGGGTAGAGCACGGTGCTGCCGTGCAGGGACCGGAACATCGCCAGGTCCTCCAGGCCCATCTGCGAGGGCCCGTCCTCGCCGATGGCCACGCCCGCGTGCGAGCCGGCCAGGTTCAGCCCGGCCCGGCTGACCGACGCCATCCGCACGAAGTCGTGCGCCCGGGTGAAGAACGCCGCGAACGTCGACACGAACGGCGTCCAGCCGCGCACCTGCATTCCGACCGCGCTGGCCACCAGCTCCTGTTCGGCGATGTAGCACTCGAAGAAGCGGTCCGGATGTGCCTTGGCGAAGAACTCCGACCGCGTGGAGTCGCTGACCTCGCCGTCCAGCGCGACGACGTCCTGCCGGGCGCTGCCGACGGCGGCCAGCGCCTCGCCGTAGGCGTTCCGTGTGGCCACCTTGTCGCCCACCGTGTAACGCGGCAGGTCGGCGCGCACGCCATGGGTCTGCCGGGGCGCGGTGACCGCGGCCGGGCGCTCCACGTCGACCCGCAGGTCCCGCACCCCGCCCAGCTCCGCGACCGCCTCCTCGGCGTCCGGCACCGGCTTGCCGTGCATGCCCTCCCGGTCCTGCACCGCGGCCACCCCGCGGCCCTTCATCGTGCGCGCCAGGACGACCGCAGGCCGGTCGGTGACGTCCAGCGCCTCGCCGTACGCGGCGTCGATGGCCGCCGGATCGTGGCCGTCGACCTCGATCGTGTGCCAGCCGAAGGCCCCCATCCGCCGCGCGTACGCGTCCAGGTCCCACTCGTGCCGCGTCGGCCCGCGCTGCCCGAGCCGGTTCACATCGACGATCGCGGTCAGGTTCGACAGCTTCTCGTATCCGGCGTGCTCGAACGCCTCCCAGACCGCGCCCTCGGCCAGCTCGCTGTCGCCGCACAGCACCCACACCCGGTACGGCGCCTGCTCCAGCCGCTGCCCGGCGAGCGCGATCCCGACGCCGATCGGCAGGCCCTGTCCCAGCGAGCCGGTGGCCACGTCCACCCACGGCAGGCGCGGCGTGGGGTGGCCCTCCAGGCGGCTGCCGTGGTCGCGGAACGTCAGAAGCTCCTCGTCGGAGATCACCCCGGCCGCCTTGTACGCCGCGTACAGCAGCGGCGAGGCGTGGCCCTTGGACAGGATCAGGTGATCGTTGCCCGGATGGTCCGGCCAGTCGAAGTCGTACCGCAGATAGCGGGCCAGCAGCACGGCCATCAGATCGGCCGCCGACATCGACGAGGTGGCGTGGCCCGAGGCGGCGTGTGACGTCGCGCGGACCGCGTCCACCCGGAACTGCTGTCCGAGCTCGGCCAGGTACTGGTCTGTGGTCATGCGAGCCTCCTGGATCGGCTCCCGGTTGTGCCTTCCTTGCCCGGGAAACTGCTGTCGTGCCGGGGTGTCGTGCCGGGATACCGCCGTGCGCGGGTACCCCGGCGCCCGGCCGGCCTAACGGCGCGGGCCCGGCGCGGGCCCGGCGCGGGCCCGGCGCGGCCCCACCGCCCGTCAGCGCTCGGGGCGCGCCCCGCCGCCCGGCACGGTGCCCCCGTACGGCCAGCGCAGCAGCGCGCCGAGCCCGCCGACCGGCATCTGCCGGGGGCCGTCGCCGGTGGCCGGCAGCGGTACCACCTCGGCACCGGTCGCGACCGCCGAGCGCAGCAGCGCGTCGTCCGCGCGGGCCGCCGAGGGCAGCGGCTCGCCGAGGTACTGCGACTCCGAGCGGCGCAGCGCCAACTGGTCGGGCTCCGGCCCCACCCAGACATCGCGGTGCAGGTCGGGGCCGCCGGGCCGCATCAGCAGCTCCGCGATCCGGTGCTCCCGGGCCGCGTCCACCAGCGCGGGCACGCCCTCCGCGGCGTCGATGCGGTCGTGCGCGGGGATCCGCCCGGCGCGGAACCGGTCCATCGCCTCCTCGGTCTGCTCGCGGGTCCGCTCGTGGCGGGCCTGCTCGACCTCGGCGTCCAGCCGTTCGCTCTTGGTGCCGGCCGCCCGACCGCTGTAGTCGGACTCGACCGTCCTGGCCTGCAGGCCCTCGGGCAGCCGTTCGCGCACCTCGCGCCGCTCGCGCCGGTCACCGGCGAGCACCAGCAGCTCGGCGTGCGCCCGGGCGGCGTCGGTCGCCAGCGTCTCGGCGATGCGGGCGGCGTTCTCCTGCCAGGTGTTCTCCACGGCGAGCTGGAAGTGCCGCTGCGACCAGTCGGCCCGGCCGGTGCGGTGCATGGGCCACTCCCGCCCGGTCACCTCACCGGCCGGCCGGGGCTTGCCGTGCGTGCCGCGCAGTTCCAGATCGGCGCCTCTGCGGTCCACATAGGCGACCAGGCACGTGGGGTCCCGCTCCCCGTAGTCCAGGAGTGGGCCCAGCCGCGGCAGCACGCCCCAGTTGGCCAGCGGCGGGGCGGGCGGCGGCGCGGACAGCGGGATGTGCATCACCACCTCGCCGTCGGTGGCGAACACGGCCCGGCCGGCGTCGTCGCGGGTCGCGCGGCTGAGTTCGGCGTACACCGCCCGGCACGTCGCGTCGTCCGCGCCGAGGTCGGCAAGCTGGTCACAGGCTCCGCGCACCTCCAGTTCCTGGACCCGCTCGGCGTCCTCGGTGACCTCGGAGGTGCCGAGGTAGACCGACGCCCAGGGGCCGGGACGGTGCAGGAGCGGGTTGAGGTATCCGAGATTCATGGTTAGGCGGAAACCTTTCCGAACTCGCGGAGCATCGCCTCCGTGAACTGCTTCAGGTCGCCCGGCTTGCGGCTGCTGACCAGGGTGTTCGGCCCCTCGTTGCAGACCTGTACCGGCTCGTCGACCCAGTTCGCCCCGGCGTTGCGCAGGTCGGTGCGCAGGCTGGGCCAGGAGGTCATCGTCCGGCCGCGCACCACGTCGGCCTCGATGAGCGTCCAGGCCGCGTGGCAGATGGCCGCGACCGGCTTGCGGGCGTCGAAGAACGCACGGGCGAAGGCCACGGCCTTCGGGTTCAGCCGCAGCGCGTCGGGGTTCGCGACGCCGCCGGGCAGCACCAGCGCTTCGAACTCCGCGGGCGACACCTCGTCGAGGGTGCCGTCCACGGGGAAGGTGTCCCCCCGGTCGAGGTGCCGGAACGCCTGGACCCGGCCGGGGCTGGTGGAGATCAACTGAGGTGTCTCACCGGTCTTGGCCAGCGCGTGCCAGGGCTCCGTGAGCTCCACCTGCTCCACGCCCTCGGGCGCCGTCAGGAATGCGATACGCATGCTGTTCACCGTCCTCGTGCGGTTTGGACTGCGCCCCGGGTAACCGGCGGGACGGGCGGGAAACCCGGCGGCCGGCGTCGTTGCCACCGGTGGGGCATCTCCCTCGCCCGGGTGGTTTCGCAGCGAAAACGTCAAGTCACCCTCCGTTCGCAGGTAGGTTCCGGGCGCGGACCGATAGTCAGTCCGGTGCGCCAGGCACCGCAGGCACGGGGAGAGCCGATGACCTATTCAGTCACCACCCCTATGGCGAACAGCGTCGCCGTCCCGAGGCAGGGCACCGCCCCGGCGCCCGCGCTGCCGCTGCGGGGGAGCACCGAGATCCAGGGCGACATCCTGGCCGGCTTCAAGAAGGACCATGTCCAGCTCCTCTTCCTGACCTTCGGCGATCCGGAGCTGGCCAGGCGCTGGCTGGGGCGGCTGCGCCATCGCGTCGCCGCCACGCGCGAAGTGGCCGCGTTCAACGAGGCGTTCAGCCGGGCCCGGCGCAACGCGGCCGGCGGCGACCCGCACAACCTCAACGCCGTCTGGCGCGCCGTCAGTTTCACCTACTCCGGCCTGGCCGAGCTGGTCGGCGGGGACCCGATCGCGGACGTGCCCGCCGGCACCACGCAGTGGGCCTTCCGCGAGGGCGCCGCCCGGCGCGCGGACGCGCTCGGCGACACCGGGCCCAGCGACCCGGCGACCTGGCTGTTCGGCGCCGGTCACAACGACCCGGTGCACGCGGTGCTGACCGTCGCCGCCGACCGGGCGGAGGACCTGCGCGCGGCGCTGGCCCGGGAGCAGGAGGAGATCGCCACCCACCGGCTGGCCATCGCCTTCGAGCAGTACGGCGCCACGCTGGAGGGCGTGCGCCGGGGCAAGGAGCACTTCGGTTTCAAGGACTCCATCAGCCAGCCGGGCGTTCAGGGCTTCGACGAGCCGGATCCGGCCAACACCGAGTACCAGTTGGGGAAGCCGGGGACGCGGATCATTCCGGCGGGCGAGTTCCTGATCGGCCACGCCACCGACCACCGGCTGCCGGCGGCGCTGCCGGACTGGATGGTCAACGGCTCCTTCCACGTGGTGCGCCGGCTCGCGCAGGACGTGCCCGGCTGGTGGGCGCAGATCGCCGACCTGCTCGGGGCCCTGAAGGAGCGCGGCGCCGTGCCCCCCGAGGCGACCAGCGAGTGGCTGGCCGCCCGGATGTTCGGCCGCTGGCGTTCGGGCACCCCCGTCGTCAAGAGCCCGGACAGCGACCTGCCCGCGCACCCGGGCGCCGAGGCGGACAACGACTTCGGCTTCAAGGACGATCTGGATGGCCGGATCACGCCGCTCTTCAGCCATCTGCGCAAGGCCAACCCGCGCGACGGGCTGAAGGTGCGCCCCGACCAGCCGGAGCCGCTGGGGCTCAAGGGCGCGCTGGACGGCCGGCGGATCATGCGGCGCGGCGTCCCGTACGGCATGCCGTTCGACCCGGCGGGTGGCCCGGGCAACGGGCCCGACGCGCCGCGCGGCATGGTCTTCGTGTGCTATCAAGCGGATCTGCTCGAGCAGTTCGAGTTCATCCAGCGGACGTGGGTCGAGGGCGACAACTTTCCCGAGCGCCCCGAGGCGGTCGGCCGGGACGCGGTGATCGGCCGCGAGGGCGCCGTGTCGTTCCCGGCCGGCGGCGCCTCCTCGGCCGGGAACGTGCCGCTGACGCTGCGCCAGTTCGTGCGCACCGAGGGCTGCGTCTACGCCTTCGCGCCCTCGCTTCCGGCGCTGAAGCGGCTTGCCGAGGGGGACATCCCGCCCGGCGGCGGCTCGCCGGAGGAGCAGGTGCTCACGGCGCCGGCCGTGCTGCGGCGCGGCGAGGTCCTCAGCTCCGGCAAGGCGCGGCTGCGGTTCCGGGACGCCACCGGCGACCTCACGGTGCACGACGAGAACGAGGTGGAGCGGTGGAGCACGCGCATGTCGAACAATGACGCGGTCCGCGCCGAGTTCCTCGCCGACGGCCGGCTGGTTCTGCCGGACACCGAGGGCGCGATCCTGTGGTCCACGCCCACGGAGGGCAACCCGGGCGCCACGCTCGTCGTCCAAGTGGACGGGGACGTCGTGATCCGCGCCGCGGACGGCCGGACGCTGTGGCACACCGACACGGCACACGAGTAGCAGGGACCGTTGATTCCCGATCGCGAATCAACGGAATATGCCGATGGGAACGCCGGCCGCACTATAGGGAATCGATGGCCCCGGGGAAACCCCTATCGCACCCCCTAGCGTCCTGGGCTGCCCCGTTTGAATTCCGTCAAACGGCCAATTCTGGCCGGGGAAAGGCGTTGACAGCCGAGCGGTCTCGGAGTTTCATCGAAGGTGACCACCAGTACTGTTTGCCCCGTTTGCGCTCTGATAGGGGGAAATGTGTTCGTCCTTTGGGGGAATCGGGGGGCGCGTTCTGCATGCTAATGATCGGTAGGGAAGCAGAACTTGCACGATTGAGGACTGGTCTGGCCGATTGCGCGTCACGCAGAGCGAGCGCCGTAATAATTGAAGGCCCCGTTGGCAGCGGGAAGAGCGAACTGCTGGAGGCGCTTGCCGCGCACGCCGCGGGCGAGGGCGCGGTGGTTCTCCGGGCCACCGCATTGTCCTCGGAATACGCCCTTCCGCTCGGCGTGATGCGGCAGCTCGCCGCCAGCCCCGCGCTCGCCCCGGACGACGGCCGGCGAGTGCAGCGCCTTCTCGACGAGGACGACAGCCCGGCCGGCGGCCCGCGGCGGCCCGACCGGGTCTCCGCGGCCCACGCCGCCCGCATGCGGCGCGTCTGCTCGGCGCTGCACGAGGCGCTGGACGGCCGGCTCACGCTGATCGCCGTCGACGACCTGCACCTGGTCGACGCCACCTCGCTGGAATACCTCCTCCACATCACCGCCCGCTCGCGCGCGCTGCCGCTGATGACGGTCTTCACCGAGGCGCTGGACTACCGGCAATGGGCCCCGGCACACCGCACCGAGTTCCTGCGCCAGCCCAACTTCCGTCGGCTGCACCTGAGTTGCCTGGACCGGGAGCGCGTCGCCGCGCTGCTGGCCGCCTGCGGTCAGGACCCGCCGCCGGACGCGGTCGTCGACCACTTCCACTCCGTCACCGGCGGCAACCCCCTGCTGATGCGGGCCCTGTGGGAGGACTGCCAGATGGCCGCCGGCTCCGCCCCCGGGACCGCGCCGCCCGACCCGATGCCCGGCGACGCGTTCTCGCACGCCGTGCTGACCTGCCTCGACCGCGGCGGCCCGATGGCCGCCAAGGTCGCCGACGGCCTCGCCGTGCTCGGCGAGGCCGGCACCCCCGAACTGCTCGGCCGGCTCCGGGACCTCTCCTCGGACGGCGTGGCCCAGGGCATGCGCGCGCTGCGGGCCGCCGGCCTGACCGACGGCCTCGCCTTCCGCCACCCCGCCGCCCGCGCCGTCGTGCTCGACCGCATGGACGGCGCCTTCCGCCAGCGGCTGCACCGGCGCGCCGCCGCGCTCCTGCGCGCCGCCGAGGCGCCCGCCGCCACGGTCGCCAGCCATCTGGCGGCCGTGGGCCGCGCCGACGAGCCCTGGGCGGTGGCCGTTCTCCAGGACGCGGCGGAGGTCGCCCTGGCGAGGGACGAGGACCGGCGCGCCGGTGACTATCTGCGGCTGGCGCTGCGTTCCTGCGGCAACGCCTCGCAGCGCGTGGACATCCGGCTCCGGCTCGCCCTCATCCTCCAGCGGCGCGACCTCACCGCGTCCGAACGCACCTGCGACGACCTGCTGGCCGACCTGCGGGCCGGCGGGCTGGCGCCCCAGCAGTGCCTGGCGCTGGCCGACCTGTTCTTCGTCCACCGGCGCATCGACGAGGCCACCGAGGTGCTGGAGACGCTGCGCGCGATGGACGCCGAGAGCCCGCCCGGCTCGGTCGGCTGGGTCCCCAGCACCCAGACGGCGGTCGTGGAGTTCTACCACCCCTGGGGCGACGACGGCACCCCGGACCCCGACCTGGCCCCGCGCGGACAGCGCTACGAGATGCCCTGGCTGGTGCCCGTCGCGGCCAGCGGCGACGAGGTCGTCGCCGCCGCGGAGGAGCTGCTTCAGCGGTCGGTGCTCACCGACTCGACGTTCGAGCCGGTCACCAGCGCCGTCAAGTGCCTGCTGCACGCGGGCAAGTCGGAGCGCGCCCGGTACTGGAGCGAAACGTTCCTCGCCGAGAGCGAGCGCCGCGACATGCCGGGCTGGTACGCGCTGTTCGCCGGCATCCGGTCCGGCATCGCCTGGCAGATGGGCAACCCGCTGGACACCGAGAAGTACAGCGCGCTCGGGCTCGACCGCGTCCACGGGCGCAAGGAGTCCACCCTGGCCTGCGGGCTGCTCTCGCTCCAGGTGCTGGCGCAGACCGCGCTCGGCAAGTACGAGGCGGGCGCCCGCAGCCTCAACCAGCCCACCCCCGAGGCACTGTTCGGCAGCATCCACGGCCTGATCTTCCTGCGCGCCCGGGGCCGCTACAACCTGGCCACCAACCGGCTCAACGTCGCACTCGACGACTTCCTGGCGCAGGGTCAGCTCGCCCTGAAGTGGCGCCTGGACCAGCCGACCTGGGTGCCCTGGCGCGGCGACGTGGCGGAGGTGCTCCTGCTCCTCGGGGAACGGGAGGAGGCCGAGCGCCTGGTCACCGAGCAGCTCTCGTTGATCGGCAGCGGGCAGGAGCGGATCCGCGGCGTGTCCCTGCGCCTGCTCGCCGCCACCCAGGACCCGGGCAAGCGGCTGCCGCTGCTCACCAGGGCCGTGACGCTGCTCCAGTCCGCGGGCGACCGCATGGAACTGGCGCTGGCGCTGCACGACTTGGCCGAGACGCACAAGGCGCACGGCGAGACCGCGCAGGCGACGATGGCCTGGCGCCGCGCCTGGCAGTTGGCCAAGGAGTGCGGCGCGGAACCGCTGTGCGCCGCGATGCGGTTCGAGCACAAGGCGCCGGACCAGCCGGAGGAGACCGTCCCGCGCCAGGGCGAGCGGTCGGCCATCGATATCAGGAAGGCCAAACTCAGTGAATCGGAGAAGCGCGTCGCCGTACTGGCCGCCTGCGGCTACACCAATCGCGACATCTCTTCCCGCCTGTACATCAGTGTCAGCACTGTGGAGCAGCATCTGACCCGGGTGTACCGGAAGCTGAAGATAGGCGGTCGCGAACAGCTTCCGATCGATCTGCAATTCGAGGTCACCGAGATCGTCTGACCCCGCCCGCCCGAAACGCCTGCCGAATCGCCGGGCCCGGTCGGCGTTCCGGGCGGGCCCGGCGAACCCCTTGATTCGCCCCCTAGCGGCCCCTAGGAGAACGGCGGCGGCCCGGTTCTTTTCCGGGCCCGGCCGCTGATCCGGGCAATATCCCGCTCGCTTTAGACGTCCTTTAGGGTGCCGCACCATTGTCGACCGGCAGTCATTTCTGCGAACACGGCCGCAGAATGTAATGGGAGACAGCGTGGCTGAAACGGTGAATTCGGCGAAGGTGGCGCAGGCGATGTCGGGATCCGGGAAATCGGAGACTCCGACGCGATGGCGTGAACCGGTCGCCGTCATCGGCATGTCCTGCCGCTTTCCGCGGGCAACGGATGTGGCCGCCTACTGGAGGCTGCTCGGCGACGGCGTGGACGCCATCACCGACATCCCCGAGGCCCGCCGCGGCGCCGTCCCCGCCGACGCGTCGCCCGCCGTCACCCGGGGCGGCTACCTCGACTCCGTCGACGCCTTCGACGCGGACTTCTTCGGGATCTCCCCCCGCGAGGCCGCCGCCATGGACCCGCAGCAGCGGCTCATGCTGGAGCTCGGCTGGGAGGCGCTGGAGGACGCGGGCATCGTCCCCGCCACGCTGGAGGACAGCGACACCGGCGTGTTCGTCGGCGCCATGTGGGACGACTACGCCGCCCTGGTGCGCGGCTACGGGCCCGAGGCGTTCAGCCAGCACAGCCTGACGGGCCAGCAGCGCGGCGTCATCGCCAACCGCGTCTCCTACACCCTGGGCCTGCACGGCCCGAGCCTCACCGTCGACACCGGGCAGTCCTCCTCGCTGGTCGCCGTGCACCTGGCCTGCCGTGCCCTGCTCGCGGGCGAGGCCGACCTCGCCCTGGCCGGCGGCGTCAACCTGCGGATCTCGCCGGAGAGTTCCGCGATCGTGGACCGGCTGAACGGGCTGTCCCCGGACGGCCGCTGCTACGCGTTCGACGAGCGTGCCAACGGCTTCGTCCGCGGCGAGGGCGGTGGCCTGGTCCTCCTCAAGCCGCTGTCGCGCGCGCTGGCCGACGGCGACCGCGTCCACTGCGTCATCCTCGGCGGGGCCGTCAACCACGACGGCGCGTCGGACGGCCTGACCGTCCCCAGCACCGCCGCCCAGGCCGATGTGCTGCAACGCGCCTACGAGGCCGCCGGGCTCGACCCGGCCGGCGCCCAGTACGTCGAACTCCATGGCACCGGCACCCGCATCGGCGACCCCGTGGAGGCCACCGCGCTCGGCGAGGTGCTGGGCTCCGCCCGGCCCGCCGCCGACCCGCTGGCCGTCGGTTCGGTCAAGACCAACATCGGCCACCTGGAGGCGGCGGCCGGCATCGCCGGCCTGCTGAAGACCGCGCTCGCCCTGGAACACCGCGCCCTGCCGCCCAGCCTCCACTTCCGGGCGCCCAACCCCGCCATCGACCTCGGCCCGCTGCGGCTGCGCGTGCAGACCGAGCTGACGCCCTGGCCGCGGCCCGACGAGCCGCTGGTCGCCGGGGTCTCCTCGTTCGGCATCGGCGGCACCAACGCCCACCTCGTGCTCGGCGAGGCCCCGCGCCCCGCGCCCGTGACGGCGGCGCCGGGCAGCCCGCCCATCGGCGGCGGACTGCTGCCGTGGCCCGTCTCCGCCCGCGGCCACCGCGCCCTGCGCGGCCAGGCCGCCCGGCTGCGCCGGCACCTGGCCGACCGCCCCGGGGCCCGGCCCGCCGACATCGCCGCAGCCCTCGCCACCACCCGCGCCGCGTTCGAGCACCGCGCCGTGGTGCTCGCCGCCGAACCGGCCGGGCTGCTGGCCGGGCTCGACACCCTCGCCGGGGGCCACCCCGGCCCCGGCGTGGTCGAGGGCACGGTGGCCCCCGGCGCCGAACGCCCGGTGCTGGTGTTCCCCGGCCAGGGCTCGCAGTGGGTCGGCATGGCGGGCGAACTCCTCGCGTCCTCGCCCGTGTTCGCCCGCCGGATGGACGAGTGTGGGCGCGCCCTGGCGCCGCACACCGACTGGTCGCTGACCGAGGTGCTCACCGACGAGGCCGCGCTCGGCCGCGTCGATGTCGTGCAGCCCGCGCTGTGGGCGGTCATGGTGTCGCTGGCCGAACTGTGGCGCTCCTGCGGGGTGGAGCCCGCGGCCGTGGTCGGCCACTCCCAGGGCGAGATGGCCGCCGCCGTGGTGGCCGGCGCCCTCTCCCTCGACGACGCGGCGCGCGTCTCTGCGCTGCGCGCCCGCGCGCTGCGGAAACTGTCCGGCAAGGGCGGCATGGTGTCCATCCCCGAGTCCGCCGACGCCGTCCGGGAGCGCATCGCGCCCTGGGGCGACCGGCTGGCCGTGGCCTCGCTCAACGGCCCCCGCACCACCGCGGTCGCCGGCCTGAACCCGGTGCTGGACGAACTCATGGCCGCCTGCGAGGCGGCCGGCGTGAGCGCCCGGCGCATCGCCATCGACTACGCCTCCCACTCACCCCAGGTCACCGCCCTCCACGACGACGTCGTCGGCGCGCTCGGCGGCATCGAACCCCGGACCGCCGCCGTCCCGTTCGTGTCCACGGTCACCGGCCAGTTCCTGACCGGCAACGAACTCACCGCCGACTACTGGTACGCCAACCTGCGCCGCACCGTCCGGTTCCACGACGCGATCCGGGCGCTGCTGGACCGCGGCCACGGTCTGTTCATCGAGGTCAGCCCGCACCCGGTGCTCGGCGTCGGGGTGCGCGAGGCCATCGAGGACGCCGAGGCGCGCTCCGCGTTCATCGGCACGCTGCGCCGCGACGAGGGCGGCCCGCGGCGTTTCCTCACCTCGCTGGCCGAGGCCTGGACACACGGCGCCCGCGTCGACTGGACCGGCGTCGTCGCGGCCCCGGCCGGCGCCCGCGCCGAACTGCCCACCTACGCCTTCCAGCGCCGCCGCCACTGGATCGAGCCGCCCGCCGGGGAACGCCCCGCCCCGGCCCTCGCCGCCCGGCCCGAGACTCCGGGCGACCCCGAGCCCGAGGAACCCGGCACCACCACGCTCGGCGACACCCTCGCCGCGCTGCCGCCCGCCGACCGGGACCGCCACGCGCGCGAACTCGTGCTGCGCGCCGTGGCCACCGTGCTCCAGCACGACCACCCGCACGACATCGACGCCGAACGCACCTTCCGGGACCTCGGGTTCGACTCCTGGACCGTGGTCGAGCTGCGCGACCTGCTGCAACGCCTCACCGGCCTGCCGCTGCCCAGCACCGTGCTGTTCGAGGCCCCCACCCCGGTCGCGCTCGCCCGGCGGCTGCGGGACGAGGCGCTGGGCACCGACACCCCGGCCGCCGCCGGCCCCGCCACCCCGGCCACCGGGCCCGCCGAGGACGACGAGCCCATCGCCATCGTCGGCATGGCCTGCCGCTTCCCGGGCGGCGTCGCCTCCCCCGAGGACCTGTGGCGCGTCGTCGCCGAGGGCCGCGACGTCATCGGCCCGTTCCCAGACGACCGCGGCTGGGACCTGGCCGGCCTCTACGACCCCGAGGGCAACGAGCCCGGCAAGCACTACGTCCGGGCCGGCGGATTCCTGCGCGGCGCCGCCGAGTTCGACGCCGCGTTCTTCGGCATCTCGCCGCGCGAGGCCACCGCCACCGACCCCCAGCAGCGGCTCCTGCTGGAGACCGCCTGGGAGGCCCTGGAGCGCACCGGCCTCGACCCGACCACCCTGGCCGGCACGCCCACCGGCGTCTTCGTCGGCGCCACCTTCCAGGACTACGGACCCCGGCTGCACGAGGGAACCGAGGCCACCGAGGGCTACCTCATGACGGGCAGCCACCCCGGCGTCGCGTCCGGCCGCATCGCCTACGCGCTCGGCCTGGAGGGGCCCGCCCTCACCGTCGACACCGCCTGCTCCGCCTCGCTCGTCGCCCTCCACCTCGCCTGCCAGTCGCTGCGCCGCGGCGAGTCCACCCTGGCCCTGGCCGGCGGCGTCACCGTGATGTCCACCCCGGGCATCTTCGTCGAACTCACCCGACAGCGCGCCCTGTCGGCGGACGGCCGCTGCAAGTCCTTCTCCGCGAACGCCGACGGCACCGGCTGGGCCGAGGGCGTCGGCGTCCTGGTCGTCGAGCGGCTGTCCGACGCCCGCCGCAACGGGCACCGCGTGCTCGCCGTCGTCCGCGGCTCCGCCACCAACCAGGACGGCGCGAGCAACGGCCTCACCGCGCCCAACGGTGTCGCCCAGCGCCGCGTCATCGAACAGGCCCTGGCCGGCGCCGGGCTGACCCCGGGCGACATCGACGCCGTCGAGGCCCATGGCACCGGCACCCGCCTCGGTGACCCCATCGAGGCCCACGCCCTGCTGGCCACCTACGGCCAGAACCGGCCCGCCGACCGGCCGTTGTGGCTCGGCTCGGTCAAGTCCAACATCGGCCACACCCAGGCCGCCGCGGGCGTGGCCGGTGTCATCAAGACCGTGCTGGCGCTGCGGCACGCCATCCTGCCGCCGACCCTGCACGCCGACGAGCCGTCGCCCCACATCGACTGGTCCTCCGGCTCCGTGTCGCTGCTCACCGAGGCCCGGCCCTGGGCATCCGGCGACCGCCCGCGCCGGGCCGGCGTCTCGTCGTTCGGCGTCAGCGGCACCAACGCGCACGTCATCCTCGAACAGGCCCCCGAACCGGACCCGGTCGCCGATCCGACTCCGACCCCGATGTCGGAGACGGCGCCCGCCGCCGGGCCGCTGCCCTGGCCCGTCTCCGCCACCACCGGCGAGGCGCTCGCCGCCCAGACGCGGCGCCTGCACGACCACATCGCGGCCGGCCCGGACCTGGCGCCCCCGGACGTCGCCCTCTCCCTGGCCACGACCCGCGCCGCGTTCCGGCACCGCGCCGTTGTCGTTGGCGAGGACCGCGACGACTACCTGACCGGGCTCGCCCGGCTTGCCGACGGCGTCGTGCCGCAGCACGCCGTGACCGGCACCGCCGACGCGACCGGCAAGGTCGTGTTCGTCTTCCCCGGCCAGGGCTCGCAGTGGGCCGGCATGGCGCTCGAACTGCTCGACTCCGCCCCGGTGTTCGCCGCGCGCTTCGCGGAGGTCGCCGCCGCCGTGGAGACCCATGTCCCCTGGTCCCTGCACGAGGTGCTGACCGGCGCCGAGGGCGCGCCGTCCCTGGACCGCCTGGAGGTCGTCCAGCCCACGCTGTTCGCCGTCATGGTGTCCCTGGCCGAACTGTGGCGCTCCTGCGGCGTCGAGCCGGACGCCGTCGTCGGCCACTCCCAGGGCGAGATCGCGGCGGCCTGCGTCACCGGCGCGCTGTCCCTCGACGACGCGGCCCGGCTGATCGTCGCCCGTTCCCAGCTCTTCGCCGACGAACTCACCGGCACCGGCGCGCTGGCCTCCCTCGGCCTGTCCCGCGCCGAGGTCGAGGCGCGCATCGCCTCCTACGAGGGCGAGGTGACCATCGCCGCCGACAACGGCCCCCGCTCGGTCACCGTCGCCGGCCCCAGCGAGCGACTGGCCGAACTGGTCGCCGCCTGCGAGGCCGACGGCGTCCGCGCCCGGCTGCTCGCCTCCTCCGTGCCGTCGCACTCCGCCCACGTCGAGCCGCTGCGCCCGGCGATCCTCGCCCTCGCCGCCGGGGTGACCCCGCGCACGGGCTCCGTGCCGCTGTACTCCACCGTCACCGGCACGGTGCTGGACGGCCCGGAACTGGACGCCGCGTACTGGTACGACAACTGCCGCCGCCCGGTCTCGTTCGCGCCCGTCGTGCGCGCCCTGCTCGCCGACGGCTACCGCGCCTTCATCGAATGCAGCGCCCACCCCATCCTGACCGCGGGCGTCGCCGACATCGCCGAGAACGCCGGAACGCCCGCCGCCGCGCTGGGCACGCTGCGCCGCGACGAGGGCGGCGCGCGCCGCTTCCACCTCTCGCTGGGCGAGGCGTGGACGCGGGGCGTGTCCGTCGACTGGCCGGCCGTCCTCGCCGGCCGGGGCGCGACCGCCGTCGACCTGCCCACCTACGCCTTCCAGCGGGAGAGGTACTGGCTGGACACCCCCGCGGCCGGCGCGGGGGACGCCACCGCCCTCGGCCAGGCCCCGGCAGACCACCCGCTGGCTGGCGCGGTGGTGTCGGTGGCGGAGGACGGCGGGCTGTTGCTGACCGGGCGGGTGTCGTTGGTCTCGCATCCGTGGCTCGCGGATCACGCGGCGCTGGACACCGTGCTGCTGCCCGGCGCCGCGCTGGTCGAACTGGCGCTGCGCGCCGGTGACGACGCCGGCCTTGACCACCTGGACGAACTCGTGCTGGAGGCACCGCTGGTGCTGCCGGAGCGGGGTGAGGTGGGGCTTCAGGTGGCGGTGGGCGCGCCGGGTGCGGACGGGCGGCGTTCGGTCGCGGTGTTCTCGCGGGTGGTTGAGGGCGAGGGCGAGTGGGCGCGGCATGCGGTGGGCGTGCTGGGCCGCGGTGTCGGCGGTGCGGCCGATGAGTTGGGGGGTGTCTGGCCGCCGGCGGGCGCGGAGCCGGTGGATCTGGCCGGTTTCTACGCCCGTGCGGCCGAGGCCGGTTATGGGTATGGGCCGGCGTTCCAGGGGCTGCGTGCGGCATGGCGGTCGGGCGAAGAGGTCTTCGCCGAGGTCGTGTTGGACGGGGAGGCGCGCGGGGACGCCGATCGGTTCGGGCTCCACCCCGCCCTCCTCGACGCCGCACTGCACGCCGAGCAACTGACCCGCCCCGACACCGGCCGGCCGCCGGAGGTGCTGCTGCCCTTCGCCTGGCGCGGCGTCGCCCTGCACGCCACCGGCGCCACCACGCTCCGCGTCCGCCTCGCCCGGCAGGGCGCCGACTCCATCCGGTTCACCGCCACCGACCCCGTCGGCCGGCCGGTCGCCACCGTCGACGCGCTGGCCCTGCGCCCGCTCGACCCCGGGCAGCTCCGGGCACCGGGCGCGAACCGCGGTCCGCACCATCTCGCCTGGACCACGCTGGCCCCGGTCCCCGAGCCGGCGACGCGGCCGGTCTGGGCGGCGCTGGGCGGCGACACGCTCGGCGTCGGCGCCACCGCGTTCCCCGACCTCGACGCGCTGACCGCCGCCCTCGGCCAGGGCGCGCCCGCCCCCGACGGCGTCCTTCTCGACCTCCGCGCCCGGGACTTCACCCCGGCCGCCGCGCACGCCGCCACGGCCGACGCGCTCGCCGTGGTGCAGTCCTGGCTCGCCGGGGACCAACTGCCCGACGCGCGGCTGGTGGTGGTCACTCATGGGGCGGTGGCCGCCGGGCCGGGCGAGGACGTCACCGACCTGACCCATGCCCCGGTGTGGGGTCTGGTCCGCTCCGCCGCCACCGAACAGCCCGACCGCGTCGTCCTGGTGGACCTCGGCCCCGGCGACCCCGACCCCGTGGGCCCGCTCGCCCGGGCCCTGACCGCCGGCGAACCCCAACTCGCCCTCCGCGACGGCGCCTTGCTCGTTCCCCGCCTCACCCGGGTGGGCGCGGGCGGTGGGGTGGCCGGTCCGGTGTGGGACCGGGAGGGTGCGGTGCTGGTGACGGGTGGTACGGGTGCGTTGGGTGGTCTGGTGGCCCGGCATCTGGTCACGGTGCATGGGGTGCGGCATCTGGTGCTGACCAGCAGGCGGGGTATTGATGCGCCTGGTGCGGGTGAACTGGTGGCTGGGCTGGAGGAGTTGGGCGCGCAGGTGCGGGTGGTGGCCTGTGACGTGGCCGACCGCGAGGAGCTGGCCGAGGTGCTGGTCACGGGGGTTCCCGTGCGTGGCGTCGTGCATGCGGCGGGGGTGCTGGACGACGGCGTGGTGGGCTCGTTGACGCCGGAGCGGCTGGCGGCCGTCATGCGGCCCAAGGTGGACGCGGCCTGGCACCTCCATGAGCTGTCCCGTGACCTGGACTTGACCGCGTTCGTCCTCTTCTCCTCCATCGCCGGCGTCTTCGGCAATCCGGGGCAGGCCAACTACGCGGCCGCCAACGCGTTTCTCGACGGGCTGGCGGCGCACCGGCGTGCGGCCGGGCTGCCCGCGACCTCGCTGGCCTGGGGCCTGTGGGAGCAGCCCAGCGGCATGACCGCCCACCTCGCGGACGGCGCCCAGGACTGGATGCCGCGCGCCGGAATCCTCCCGCTGCCCGCCGAGGCCGGTCTCGCCGCCCTCGACACGGCCCTCACCGACCACGGCGAGCACGCCCTGCTGGTCCCCGTCCGCCTCGACCACCGCGTCCTGCGCAACCGCGCCACCGCCGGGCTCCTCCCGCCCCTGCTGCGCGACCTGGCACCCACCCCCGCGCGCCGCACCGCCCAGCCGGGGCCCGACACCGAGACCTCGCCGCTCGCCGCCCGGCTCACCGCGCTCCCCGAGGGCGAACGGGACCGGCTCCTGCTCGACCTCGTGCGCGGCCAGGTAGCGGCCGTCCTCGGCCACGCCGACTCGGCCGCGATCGGCGGCGACCGCGCGTTCAAGGAACTGGGCTTCGACTCGCTGACCGCCGTCGAACTGCGCAACCGGCTCAACGCGGCCACCGGGCTGCGCCTGCCCGCCACCCTGGTGTTCGACCACCCCACACCGACCGCCGTCGCCGGCGTCCTGCGCGGCGAACTCCTCGGCGCGGCCCCCGCCTCCGCCGCCCCCCGCACCGCCACCGCCGCCGACCCCGACGAGCCCGTCGCCATCGTCGGCATGGCGTGCCGTTTCCCGGGCGGCGTGCGGTCCCCCGAGGACCTGTGGCGGCTGGTCGCCGACGGCACCGACGCCATCTCCGGCTTCCCGGCCGACCGCGGCTGGGACCTCGACACCCTCTTCGACCCCGACCCGGAGCGCCGCGGCACCAGCTACGCCCGGGAAGGCGGATTCCTGCACGACGCGGGCGACTTCGACGCCGCCCTCTTCGGCATCTCGCCCCGCGAGGCGCTGGCCATGGACCCCCAGCAGCGGCTGCTCCTCGAAACGGCCTGGGAGACCTTCGAACGCGCCGGGATCGACCCCGCCTCCGTCAAGGGCACCCCGACCGGCGTCTTCGCCGGCCTCATGTACCACGACTACGGCGCGGGCGCCGACGCCGCCGCCGAGAACACCGAGGGCTACCAGATCACCGGCACCTCCGGCGGCGTCGTCTCCGGCCGGCTGTCCTACACATTCGGCCTGGAGGGCCCGGCCGTCACCGTGGACACGGCCTGCTCCTCCTCGCTGGTCGCGCTGCACCTGGCCGCCCAGTCCCTCCGGCAGGGCGAGTGCGCACTCGCCCTCGCCGGCGGCGTCACCGTGATGGCCACCCCGCACGTCTTCGTCGAGTTCAGCCGCCAGCGCGGCATGTCGCCGGACGGCCGCTGCAAGTCGTTCGCCGCCGCCGCCGACGGCGCCGGCTGGTCCGAGGGCGCCGGCCTGCTGCTGCTGGAACGCCTCTCCGACGCGCGCCGCAACGGGCACCGCGTGCTGGCCGTCGTCCGCGGCTCCGCCGTCAATCAGGACGGCGCGAGCAACGGCCTCACCGCCCCCAACGGCCCCTCCCAGCAACGCGTCATCGAGCAGGCCCTCGCCAGCGCCGGGCTGACCCCGCACGAGGTGGACGCCGTCGAGGCGCACGGCACCGGCACCACCCTGGGCGACCCCATCGAGGCGCAGGCCGTCCTCGCCACCTACGGCCGCGACCGGGCGCCCGAACAGCCGCTGTGGCTGGGCTCGTTGAAGTCCAACATCGGCCACGCCCAGGCCGCGGCCGGCGTCGCCGGCGTCATCAAGATGGTCCAGTCGATGCGGCACGGCGTGCTGCCCCGGACCCTGCACGTCGACGAGCCGACCCCGCACGTGAACTGGACGGCCGGCGCCGTCGAGCTGCTGACCGAGCCACGCGACTGGCCGTCGAACGGCCGCCCGCGCCGCGCCGGGGTCTCCTCGTTCGGCATCGGCGGCACCAACGCCCACGTCATTCTCGAACAGGCCCCGAGCACCGAGGCCGCGCCCGCCACCGAGCCGGTGCCCGCCCCCGCCGGGCCGCTGCCCTGGCCGCTGTCCGGCCAGAGCCCCGCCGCGCTGCGCGACCAGGCCGCCCGGCTCGCTGACCACCTCGACAGGCGCCCCGGGCTCGCCCCCGCGGTCGTCGGCCACGCCCTCGCCACCACCCGCGCCGCGCTGGACCACCGGGCCGTCGTCCTCGCCGACGACCCGGACGCGTTCCGCGCCGGGCTGCGCGCACTGGCCGCCCCCGAGGACGCCACCGGGGTGGTGCGCGGCACCGCCACCGACGGCGGCGGGCTCGCGTTCCTCTTTTCCGGACAGGGCACGCAGCGCCCCGGCATGGGCCGCGAACTCCACGCCACCCACCCGGCGTTCGCCGCCGCCCTGGACGAGGTCTGTGCCGAGATGGACCGCCACCTCGAACGCCCCCTGCGCGAGGTGCTGTTCGCCGACGATCCGGAGCTGCTGGACCGCACCGAGCACACCCAGACCGGCCTGTTCGCGCTCGAGGTCGCGCTGTTCCGGCTCGCCGAATCCTTCGGTCTGAGCCCCGACTTCGTCGCCGGCCACTCCATCGGCGAGATCGCCGCCGCCCATGTGGCGGGCGTCCTGACGCTGCCCGACGCCTGCCGCCTGGTCGCGGCCCGGGGCCGCCTGATGGGCGCCCTGCCCCCCGGCGGCGCCATGGTCTCCGTCCTCGCCCCGGTGGCCGAGGTCCGCGCGCTGCTGCCCACGGACGAGGACGCCACCGTGGACATCGCGGCGGTCAACGGCCCCCGCGCCACGGTCATTTCCGGGGACGAGCCCACCGTCCTCGCGCTGGCCGCCACCCTGGCCGAACGCGGCCACAAGACCCGGCGGCTGCGAGTCTCGCACGCCTTCCACTCGCCCCTGATGGATCCGATGCTGGCGGAGTTCCGCGCGGTCGCCGAGGAACTGGCCCACGCCGCGCCGCGCATCCCCGTCGTGTCCAACCTGACCGGCGAGCGCGTCCACGAGTTCACCGCCGCCTACTGGACCGAACACGTCCGCCGCGCCGTGCTGTTCGACGACGGCGTGCGCTGGCTGGCCGGGCAAGGCGTGACACACTTCCTCGAAATCGGCCCGGACGGCGTGCTCTCCGCCATGGCCCGCGAGAGCCTCGGCGAGGACTTCACCGGACTCACCATCCCGCTGCTGCGCAAGAACCGCGCCGAGAACGACGCGTTCACCGAGGCCCTGGCCCACGCCTGGACCCAGGGACTGCCCGTCGACTGGGCCCCGTCGTTCCCCGGGGACGCCGCGCGCCACGCCCCGGACGCCGACCTGCCCACCTACGCGTTCCAGCACCAGCGCTACTGGCTCACCCCGGGCCGGGGCGGCGGCGACGCCGGCGGCCTCGGCCTGGCCGCCGCCGGTCACCCGCTGCTGGGCGCGGCCGTGCACCTGGCCGACGGCGACGGACTCGTCCTCACCGGCCGGCTGTCGGCCACGGCCCAGCCCTGGCTCCCCGACCACACCATCGCCGGCACCACCCTGCTGCCCGGCACTGCCCTCGTCGAACTCGCCATCCGCGCCGGTGACGAGGCGGGCTGCGGCCGCCTCGACGAACTGACGCTCCAGGCCCCGCTGATCGTCCCGGCCGAGGGCGCGCTCCGCTTGCAGGTCAACGTCGGCCCGCCCGACCCGGACGGGCGACGGCCCGTGTCCCTGCACTCCAGCCCCGAGAGCGCCGACCCCGCCACGGCCACCTGGACCCGGCACGCCGAGGGCACCCTCGGCCCCGCCGGAAGCCCGCCGCCCGCGACCCCCGCCGCCTGGCCCCCGGCCGACGCCGAACCCATCGCCCTCGACGGCTTCTACCAGGCGCTCGCCGAGACCGGATACACCTATGGCCCGGCGTTCCGCGGACTGCGCGCGGCCTGGCGCGCCGGGGACGACGTCTACGCCGAGGTCGCCGCCCCCCAGGGGCTGGCGCAACGGCAGGACGCGGGCGGCGCCGCCCACGCCCTGCACCCCGCACTGCTCGACGCGGCCCTGCACGGCCTGCTGCTCGACGCGCTGCCCGGCGGGCCCGCGGGCGGCGAGCTGCGCCTGCCGTTCGCCTGGCGCGGCGTCACCCTGCACGCCGCGGGCGCCACCGCGCTCCGCGTGCGCGTCAGCCCCGCCGGAACCGACACCGTGACCGTGTCCCTCACCGACCCCACCGGCCTGCCCGTCGCCGACATCGAGGCCCTGACCCTCCGCCCGGTCCGGCCGGAACAGCTCCGGCCCGCGCCCGGTGGCGATGAGGCGTTGTTCGGGGTGGAGTGGGTTCCGGTGGCGGTGCCGGAGAACGTTTCGGAAGTGGAGTCGACGGTTGTGGAGTTGGCGCCTGGGGAGGTGTCGCCGGGGGTGGTTGGTGCGGCGACGGTGAAGTTGTTGGGTGTGGTGGGGGAGTGGCTGGCTGCGGATCGTTCGGATGTGTCGCGGTTGGTGGTGGTGACGCGGGGCGCGGTGGCTGTGCGGTCGGGTGAGGGTGTGCCCGACTTGGCGCATGCGGGCGTCTGGGGGTTGGTGCGGTCGGCGCAGGCGGAGAATCCCGGGCGGATCGTGCTGATCGACCGCGACGGGGACGGTGAACTGCCCCTCGACGCCGCCCTCGCCACCGGAGAGCCCCAGCTCGCCATCCGCGACGGCCGGTTCCTCGCTCCCCGCCTCACCCGGAACGCCGCGGACGGAACGCTTGTCCCACCGGACGACGCCCCCGCCTGGCGGCTGGACACCACGGCCGCCGGCACCCTGGAGAACCTGGCCCTGGTGCCGTCCCCGGAGAGCGAGGCGCCCCTCGCGCCGGGCGAGATCCGGGTCGCGGTGCGGGCGGCCGGGCTCAACTTCCGCGATGTCCTCATGTCCCTCGGCATGTATCCGGGAACGATCGCCCTGGGCAGCGAGGCTGCGGGCGTGGTCACCGAAGTCGGCCCGGACGTCGCCGACTTCGCCGTCGGCGACCGCGTAATGGGCATGATCCGGGACTCCTTCGGACCGGTCGCGATCGCCGACGCCCGGATGGTGACCCGCGTCCCGGACGACTGGTCGTTCGAGCAGGCCGCCTCCGTACCCGCTGTCTATCTGACGGCCTATTACGCGCTGGTGGATCTGGCGGGGTTGCGGTCGGGGGAGCGGGTGCTGATTCACGCGGCCGCCGGTGGCGTGGGCACGGCCGCCATGCGGCTGGCCCGGCATCTGGGCGCGGAGGTGTTTGGCACGGCGAGTGAGTCCAAGTGGGGCGTGCTGCGGGCGGCCGGGCTGGATGACGCGCATATCGCCTCCTCCCGCGACGCGTCGTTCGAGGAACGTTTCTCGGGCGGCGTGGAGGTGGTACTGGACTGTCTGGCCGGGGAGTTGGTGGACGCGTCGCTGCGACTGCTCTCCGAGGGCGGGCGGTTCATCGAGATGGGCAAGACCGACGTTCGCGACCCCGACGACGTGGCGCGCGCTCACCCCGGCGTCGCCTACCAGGCGTTCGAGCTGATGGAGGCCGGGCCCGACCGCATCGGCGCCATGCTGTCGGCCCTCGGGGAACTGTTCGACTCGGGTGTGTTGGAGCCGTTGCCGGTGCGGGTGTGGGACATCCGGCGGGCGCCGGAGGCGTTCCGCTTTATGAGTCAGGCGCGGCATGTCGGCAAGCTGGTGCTGACCGTGCCGCAGTCGTGGGATCCGGAAGGGACGGTGCTGATCACCGGCGGCACCGGAACGCTCGGCGCGGCGCTGGCCCGCCACCTGGTGACCACGCATGGGGTGCGGCATCTGCTGCTGACCAGCCGCCGGGGACCCGACGCCCGGGGTGCGGACGAACTCGCCGCCGACCTGGCGGAGTTGGGTGCCGTAGCGAGCGTGGTTGCCTGTGATGCCGCCGACCGCGAGGAACTGGCCGCCGCGCTGGCCGGGATCCCCGCCGAGCACCCGCTGCGCGCCGTCGTCCACACCGCCGGCGTCGTCGACGATGGCGTGCTCGCCTCGTTGACCCCGGAACGCGTGACCAGCGTGCTGCGGCCCAAGGTCGACGCCGCCTGGCACCTGCACGAGCTGACCCGCGAACGGGACCTGACCGCGTTCGTCCTCTTCTCCTCCCTCGCCGGCGTGCTCGGCAACGCCGGGCAGGCCAACTACGCGGCGGGCAACACGTTCCTGGACGCGCTGGCCGCGCACCGCCGTGCCCAGGGCCTGCCCGCCACCTCCCTCGCCTGGGGCTACTGGGCCCAGGCCAGCGGCATGACCGGCGACCTCGCCGCCGCCGACCTGGCCCGGCTCAGCCGCACCGGGCTGCTGCCCATGCCCACCGAACAGGGCCTCGCCCTCTTCGACACCGCCTGCCGCCGCGACGAAGCCCTCCAGGTCCCCACCCCGCTGGACCTCGCCGCGCTCACCGCCCAGGCCGACGCCGGCACGCTCGCCCCCCTGCTGCGCGGGCTCGTCCGCACCACCGCGCGCCGCGTCGTCGACACCACGGCGACGGCCGCCCCCGGCGAGCCCGCACCGCTGCCGCGCCGGCTCGCCGCGCTCCCGGAGGCCGACCGCGAACACGCCGTGCTGGAACTCGTCCGCACCCACGCCGCCACCGTGCTCGGGCACGGCGCCGCGGGCACGATCGGCGCGGACCGTTCCTTCAAAGAGCTGGGCTTCGACTCCCTCACCGCCGTCGAGTTCCGTAACCGGCTCAACGCGGCCACCGGGCTGCGCCTGCCCCCCACGCTCGTCTTCGACTACCCGACGAGCGCCGCGCTCGGCGGCTATCTGCTCCGCGAACTCGCCCCCGCCGCGCCCGCGCCCGCCACCGGCGGCTCACTCCTCGCCGAACTGGAGCGGCTGGAGGCGGCCGTCTCCGCGGCCGCGACCGACGGCACCGACGGGGCCGACTACGACCACGGCACCATCACCAGCCGCCTGGAGGACCTGCTGCTCCGCTGGAAGGAAGCCGCCCGGACCGCGCGCGGCAACGGCGTCACCGACCGGCTCCGGTCGGCCTCCGCCGACGAGGTCCTCGACTTCATCCAGAACGAGCTCGGGGTCTGACACAAGCCCCACCGCACCACGGACTACAGGGACAGGGAAGGACGCGCCGCATGGCGAACGAGCAGGAACTCGTCGACTACCTCAAGCGAGTCGCCGCCGAACTGCATGACACCCGCGAGCGGTTGCGCGACGCCGAGGACAGGACCCGGCAGCCCATCGCGATCGTCGGCATGGCCTGTCGTTTCCCGGGCGGCGCCCGGTCCCCCGAGGACCTGTGGCAGCTCGTCACGGAGGGCAGGGACGCCATCTCGGGCTTCCCCACCGACCGGGGCTGGGACCTCGACGCGCTCTACGACCCCGACCCCGACCACCCCGGCACCTCCACCACCCGACACGGCGGATTCCTGGACGATGCCACCGAGTTCGACGCCGGGCTGTTCGAGATATCGCCGCGCGAGGCGCTGGCCATGGACCCGCAGCAGCGGCTGCTGCTGGAGACGTCCTGGGAGGCGTTCGAACGCGCCGGGCTCGCGCCGGAGCGGCTGCGCGGCAGTACCACCGGCGTGTTCGTCGGCGCGGCCACCTCCGGCCATGTCGTCGGCCTCCAGCGCGGCGGGCCGGGCATCGAGGGATACGCGCTCACCGGCAGCTCGGGCAGCGTCGTGTCCGGCCGCATCGCCTACACCTTCGGCCTCGAAGGACCGGCCGTCACGGTCGACACCGCCTGCTCCTCCTCGCTGGTCGCGCTGCACTGGGCGTGCCAGGCGCTGCGCGCCGAAGAGTGCGGGCTCGCGCTGGCCGGTGGCGTGACCGTGATGTCGGTGCCGGGGATGTTCATCGAGTTCAGCCGCCAGCGCGGCCTGGCCCCGGACGGCCGCTGCAAGGCGTTCGCGGCCGGCGCCGACGGCACCGGCTGGGGCGAGGGCGTCGGCCTGGTCGTGCTGGAACGCCTCGCCGACGCGCAACGCAACGGCCACCGCGTCCTCGGCGTCATCCGGGGCTCGGCGATCAACCAGGACGGTGCCTCCAACGGCCTCGCCGCGCCCAACGGCCCCTCCCAGCAGCGCGTCATCCAACAGGCCCTGGCCAACGCCCGGCTGACCGTCCACGACGTGGACGCCGTGGAGGCGCACGGCACCGGCACCACCCTCGGCGACCCGATCGAGGCGCAGGCGCTGCTCGCCACCTACGGCCAGGGCCGGCCCGAGGACCGGCCGCTGTGGCTGGGCTCCCTCAAGACCAACATCGGCCACACCGCCGCCGCCGCGGGCATCGGCGGCGTCATCAAGACCGTGATGGCGCTGCGGCACGCCCAACTGCCGCCCACGCTGCACGTCGACGCCCCGTCCCCCTACATCGACTGGTCCGCCGGATCGGTGCGGCTCCTCACCGAGGGCCGCCCCTGGCCGTCGAGCGGCCGCCCGCGCCGCGCCGGGGTCTCCTCGTTCGGCATCAGCGGCACCAACGCGCACATCATCCTCGAACAGGCCCCGGACGACGCCCCCGAGGCGCCGCCCCGGGCCAACGATCAACCCCAAGTCCCCGCCGTCTTCCGCCCGGACGTCACCGCGCCCTGGCCGCTGTCCGGCCGGGGCCCGGACGCGCTGCGGGCCCAGGCGGCGCGGCTGGCCGCGTTCGCCGGGGCCGATGTGTCCCCGGACGATGTCGCGCTGTCCCTGGCCACCACCCGGGCCGCCCTGTCCCATCGCGCCCTCGCCCTCGGCGAACACTCCGACGGCCTGCGCCGGTTCGCCGGTGGGGAGACCGCCACCGGCATCGTCCAGGGGCTCGCGGACATCGAGGGCAAGGTCGCCTTCGTCTTCCCCGGTCAGGGGTCGCAGTGGGTGGGGATGGCGTTGGAACTGCACGCGTCCTCGCCGGTGTTCGCGGTGCGGTTGGAGGAGTGTGCGGTGGCGTTGGCGCCGCATGTGGGGTGGTCGTTGCTGGATGTGCTGGGTGATGCTGCCGCGTTGGAGCGGGTGGATGTGGTGCAGCCGGCGTTGTGGGCGGTGATGGTGTCGCTGGCGGAGCTGTGGCGTTCCTGTGGTGTGGAGCCGGCGGCTGTGATCGGGCATTCGCAGGGGGAGATCGCGGCTGCTGCGGTGGCGGGTGTGCTGTCGTTGGAGGACGCGGCGCGGGTGTCGGCGTTGCGGGCGCGGGCGTTGCTGGCGCTGTCCGGGCGGGGCGGCATGGTCTCGGTCGCCGAGCCTGCGGAGAACGTGCGGGGACGGTTGGCGCGGTGGGGTGAGCGGTTGTCGGTGGCGTCGGTGAACGGGCCCGGCTCCACGGTGGTGTCGGGTGAACCGGCGGCTTTGGACGAGTTGTTGGCCTCCTGCGAAGCGGAGGGGGTCCGTGCCCGGCGGATCGCGGTGGACTACGCGTCGCACTCGCCGCAGGTGGCGGAGATCCGCGACGACATCCTCACCGCGCTGGAGGGGATCGAACCCCGCGCCGCCACCGTGCCCTTCGTCTCCACGGTCACCGGCCGGGCCATCGACGGAGTCGAACTCGACGCCGCCTACTGGTACACCAACCTCCGGGAAACCGTCCGCTTCGAGGACGGCGTCCGCGATCTGCTCGACCGGGGCCACGCGGCGTTCATCGAGGTCAGCGCCCACCCGGTGCTCACCATCGGCGTCCAGGAGACCATCGAGGCGGCCGACGGCCGGGCGGCCGCCGCCCTGGGCACGCTGCGCCGCGACGAGGGCGGCCCGCGCCGTTTCCTCGCCTCTCTGGGCGAGGCGTGGACGCGGGGCGTGGCCGTCGACTGGCCCGCCGTCCTCGCCGGCCGCGACGCCGCCGTCATCGACCTGCCGACCTACGCCTTCCGCCGCCGCCGCTACTGGGCCGACGGCTCCCAGGGCGTCCCCGGAGATGTCACCGCCACCGGCCACCCGTTGGCGGGTGCGTCGGTGTCGGTGGCGGAGGACGGCGGCCTGTTGCTGACCGGGCGCGTCTCGCTGCGCGCGCATCCCTGGCTGGCGGATCACGCGGCGCTGGACACGGTCCTGCTGCCCGGCACCGCGCTGGTCGAACTCGCCCTGGCGGCAGCCGACGACACCGACTGCGACACCCTCGAGAGCCTCACCATCGAAGCCCCTTTCCCTCTGCCCGAACAGGGCGAGGTGGGGCTTCAGGTGGCGGTGGGCGCGCCGGGTGCGGACGGGCGGCGTTCGGTCGCGGTGTTCTCGCGGGTGGTTGAGGGCGAGGGCGAGTGGGCGCGGCATGCGGTGGGCGTGCTGGGCCGCGGTGTCGGCGGTGCGGCCGATGAGTTGGGGGGTGTCTGGCCGCCGGCGGGCGCGGAGCCGGTGGATCTGGCCGGTTTCTACGCCCGTGCGGCCGAGGCCGGTTATGGGTATGGGCCGGCGTTCCAGGGGTTGCGTGCGGCATGGCGGTCGGGCGAAGAGGTCTTCGCCGAGGTCGTGTTGGACGGGGAGGCGCGCGGGGACGCCGATCGGTTCGGGCTCCACCCCGCCCTCCTGGACGCCGCACTCCACGCGGGCCTGCTCACCGGCCCCGACAACACCTCCGAAGTGCGACTCCCCTTTGACTTCGGCGGCGTCACCCTGCACGCCACCGGCGCCACCGCTCTCCGCGCCCGCGTCAGCCCCGCCGGGGACGGCACCCTCGCCGTGCACGCGGCCGACCCCACCGGCCGGCCCGTCGCCACCATCGACGCGCTGACCCTGCTGCCCGTCGACGAGACACAACTCCGCCGCGCGGCCGATGGCCGGAACGAGGACCGCGTCCTCCACCGGACCGACTGGACCGCGCTGCCGACCGGCACGCCCGCCCCCGGCGCGACAACTCCCGCCTGGGCGCTGCTCGGTACGGCTCCCGCCGGTGAACTGCCCGGCACGCGCTACCCCGACCTCACCTCGCTCGCCGAGGCCGTGGCCTCCGGGGCGCCCGCGCCGGACATCGTCGCGGTCCTCCTCGGCGAGGCACCCGGCGCCACCTTCGCCGAACGGTCCCACGCCGCCACGGCCGACGCGCTCGCCGTGGTGCAGTCCTGGCTCGCCGGGGACCAACTGCCCGACGCGCGGCTGGTGGTGGTCACTCATGGGGCGGTGGCCGCCGGGCCGGGCGAGGACGTCACCGACCTGACCCATGCCCCGGTGTGGGGTCTGATGCGCTCCGCCGCCACCGAACACCCCGACCGCTTCCTGCTCGCCGACCTCGATGACACCCCCGAATCGCAGGCGGCCCTGCCCGCCGCCGTCGCCCATGCCATGGCCGCCCACGAGAACCAGTTCGCCCTGCGCCGGGGCACGGCCCTGGTGCCGCGTCTGGTCCGCGTCGGCACCGGCGGTGGGGTGGCCGGTCCGGCATGGGATCGGGAGGGTGCGGTGTTGGTGACGGGTGGTACGGGTGCGTTGGGTGGTCTGGTGGCCCGGCATCTGGTCACGCTGCATGGGGTGCGGCATCTGGTGCTGACCAGCAGGCGGGGCATTGAGGCGCCGGGTGCGGCTGAACTGCTCGCCGAACTGGGGGAGTTGGGCGCTGAGGTGCGGGTGGTGGCCTGTGATGTGGCCGACCGCGAGGAGCTGGCCGAGGTGCTGTCTCCCGAAGCCGGGGTTCCGGTGCGTGGCGTGGTGCACGCCGCGGGGGTGCTGGACGACGGCGTGGTGGGTTCGTTGACGCCGGAGCGGCTGGCGGCTGTGCTGCGGCCGAAGGTGGACGCGGCCTGGCACCTCCATGAGCTGTCCCGTGACCTGGACCTGACCGCGTTCGTCCTCTTCTCGTCGGCGGCCGGTGTGCTCGGCAATCCGGGGCAGGCCAACTACGCGGCCGCCAACGCGTTTCTGGACGGGCTGGCGGCGCACCGGCGTGCGGCCGGGCTGCCCGCGACCTCGCTGGCCTGGGGCCTGTGGGAGCAGCCCAGCGGCATGACCGCCCACCTCGACACGGCCCAGGAAGACGGCGGTTGGGCCTCCCGCGCCGGGATCCTGCCGCTGCCCGCCGAGGCCGGTCTCGCCGCCCTCGACACGGCCCTCACCGACCACGGCGAGCACGCCCTGCTGGTCCCCGTCCGCCTCGACCACCGTGTTCTGCGCACCCGCGCCGCCAACGGCGTGCTGCCCGGCGCCCTGCGCGGCCTCGTCCGGACCCCGTCCCGGCGCGCGGCCGAAGGGCCCGCCGAGGCGCCCGAGACGGCGGCCTGGGCAACGAGCCTGGCCGGCCTGCCCCAGGCGGAACGCGAACGGCGACTGCTCGACCTCGTGCGGGACCAGGCGGCCGCCGTCCTCGGCCACGCGACCGCCGACGCCATCGACGGCGACCAGGCGTTCAAGGAGCTGGGCTTCGACTCACTCACCGCCGTCGACCTCCGCAACCGCCTCTCCGGCGCCACCGGTCAACGGCTGTCCGCCACGCTGATCTTCGACCACCCCACCCCGGCCGCCGTCGCCCGCCACCTCGGCACCACCCTGTCGGCCATCCCCGCACGCCGCTCCGGAACCCCGGCCCCGCCGCCCGAGGCCACCGACGCCGACGAGCCGGTGGCCATCGTGGGCATGGCGTGCCGTTTCCCGGGCGGCGTGCGGTCTCCCGAGGACCTGTGGCGGCTGGTCGCCGAGGGCGGCGACGCCATCTCCGGCTTCCCGACCGACCGGGGCTGGGACCTCGACACCCTCTTCGACCCGGACGGTGCCCGGCCTGGCACGTCCTATGTGTGCGAGGGCGGGTTCCTCCACGAGGCCGCCGACTTCGACCCGGACCTCTTCGGCATCTCGCCGCGCGAGGCCGTCACCATGGACCCCCAGCAGCGGCTGCTCCTCGAAGCGGCCTGGGAGACCTTCGAACGGGCCGGGATCGACCCCGCCTCCGTCAAGGGCACTCGGACCGGCGTCTTCGCCGGCGTCATGTACCACGACTACGCGTCCCACGTGGAGAAGGCCGGCGACAGCGCCGAGGGATACCTGCTCACGGGAACGTCCGCGAGCGCCGTCTCCGGGCGGCTGTCCTACACCTTCGGCCTCGAAGGCCCGGCGGTCACCGTGGACACGGCCTGCTCCTCCTCGCTGGTCGCGCTGCACCTGGCCGCGCAGGCACTGCGGCAGGGGGAGTGCGCACTCGCCCTCGCGGGCGGCGTCACCGTCATGGCCACGCCGAGCGTGTTCGTCGAGTTCAGCAAGCAACGCGGCCTGGCGCCCGACGGCCGCTGCAAGTCGTTTGGCGCGGGGGCGGACGGCGCCGCCTGGTCGGAGGGCGTCGGGGTGCTGCTGCTGGAAAGGCTCTCCGACGCGCGCCGCAACGGGCACCGCGTGCTGGCCGTCGTCCGCGGCTCCGCCGTCAATCAGGACGGCGCGAGCAACGGCCTCACCGCCCCCAACGGCCCCTCCCAGCAACGCGTCATCGAACAAGCCGTGGCCCGCGCCCGGCTCGCCCCGGGGGACATCGACGCGGTGGAGGCGCATGGCACGGGTACCACGCTCGGCGACCCGATCGAGGCGCAGGCGCTGTTGGCCACCTATGGTCAAGGGCGGCCCGCGGAAAAGCCGTTGTGGCTCGGGTCCGTGAAGTCCAACATCGGCCACACGCAGGCCGCGGCGGGCGTGGCGGGCGTCATCAAGATGGTGCAGTCGATGCGGCACGGGCTGCTGCCCCGCACGCTGCACGCGGACGAGCCGACCCCGCACGTGGACTGGTCGGCCGGTGCTGTCGAGCTGTTGAGCCAAGAGCGCGAGTGGCCGTCGAACGGCCGCCCGCGCCGCGCCGGGGTCTCCTCGTTCGGCGCGAGCGGCACGAACGCCCACGTCATTCTCGAATACGACCCGTCCGAAGCCGCCGACACCACGGACACCGCGCCGCCCAGGCCGACCACTGACCCGGTGCCGTTCAGTGGCGGCCCCCTGCCCTGGGTGCTCTCGGCCAGGAGCCCCGAGTCCCTGCGGGGCCAGGCCGAGCGGCTGGCCCAGTACGCGGCGGGCGCGGACGGGCCCCAACCGGCCGACATCGCCCTGTCGTTGGCGGCCACCCGCGCGGCGCTCGACACCCGCGCCGTGGTGATTGCGGAGAACAACGAGGGCTTCCGCGCGGCACTCGCCTCGCCCGAGAGCGGAACGGTCACCAAGGGCGTGGATCGTCCGGTGTTTGTGTTTCCGGGGCAGGGGTCGCAGTGGGTGGGGATGGCGTTGGAACTGCACGCGTCCTCGCCGGTGTTCGCGGTGCGGTTGGAGGAGTGTGCGGTGGCGTTGGCGCCGCATGTGGGGTGGTCGTTGCTGGATGTGCTGGGTGATGCTGCCGCGTTGGAGCGGGTGGATGTG
Source organism: Streptomyces litchfieldiae (assembly GCF_031845365.1). Classification (NCBI taxonomy): domain Bacteria; kingdom Bacillati; phylum Actinomycetota; class Actinomycetes; order Kitasatosporales; family Streptomycetaceae; genus Streptomyces; species Streptomyces litchfieldiae. The sequence goes on along the minus strand of NZ_JAVREL010000009.1, from coordinate 6,396 downwards.
GTGCAGCCGGCGTTGTGGGCGGTGATGGTGTCGCTGGCGGAGCTGTGGCGTTCCTGTGGTGTGGAGCCGGCGGCTGTGATCGGGCATTCGCAGGGGGAGATCGCGGCTGCTGCGGTGGCGGGTGTGCTGTCGTTGGAGGACGCGGCGCGGGTGTCGGCGTTGCGGGCGCGGGCGTTGCTGGCGCTGTCCGGGCGGGGCGGCATGGTCTCGGTCGCCGAGCCTGCGGAGAACGTGCGGGGACGGTTGGCGCGGTGGGGTGAGCGGTTGTCGGTGGCGTCGGTGAACGGGCCCGGCTCCACGGTGGTGTCGGGTGAACCGGTGGCTTTGGACGAGTTGTTGGCCGCCTGCGAGGCGGGCGGGGTGCGGGCTCGGCGGATCGCGGTGGACTATGCGTCGCACTCGCCGCAGGTGGCGGAGATCCGCGACGACATCCTCACCGCGCTGGAGGGGATCGAACCCCGCGCCGCCACCGTTCCCTTCGTCTCCACGGTCACCGGCCGGGCCATCGACGGAGTCGAACTCGACGCCGCCTACTGGTACACCAACCTGCGGGAGACCGTTCGCTTCGAGGACGGCATCAGGGCGCTGCTGGCGCGCGGGCATGGGGTGTTCATCGAGGCGAGCGCCCACCCGGTGCTCACCATCGGCGTCCAGGAGACCATCGACGCGACGGGCAGCCAGGCCGTGACCGCCGGCTCGCTGCGGCGGCACGAGGGCGGGCCGGAGCGTTTCCTGACCTCGCTCGCCGACGCCTGGACCCGGGGCGCCCCCGTCGACTGGACGGCCGTGCTCGCGGGGCTCGACGCCCGCACCGTCGAGCTGCCCACCTATGCCTTCCACCACCGGCGCTACTGGCCGGACACCGGCGGCGCGGCCACCGATGTCTCGGCCGCCGGGCTGGTCTCGGCGGATCACCCACTGCTCGGCGCCGCCGTCACCCTCGCCGAGGACGAGCAGACCGTCCTCACCGGCCGCCTCTCCCTGCTCAGCCACCCATGGCTGGCCGATCACGCGGTCGGCGGAACGGTGATCCTGCCCGGCGCCGCCTTCGTCGAGCTCGCCGTCCGCGCCGGTGACGAGGTCGGCTGCGATGTGCTCGACGAACTCGCCCTGGAGGCCCCCCTAGTCATCCCCGATCGGGGAGGGGTCGGGCTCCAGGTCGTCATCGGGGCCACGGACGGCGCCGGGAAGCGCGCACTGTCCATCCACTCCCGCCCCGACGACCCCGGGAATACGGCGGGAAGCTGGGTGCGGCACGCCACCGGCACCCTCGCCGCCGGCCGGGAGGAGCCGTCGTTCGACCTGGCCGCCTGGCCCCCGGCCGGCGCGGAGCCCATCGACCTCAACGGCTTCTATGCAGGGCTGTCGGGGACGGGTTACGGGTACGGCCCGGCCTTTCAGGGGTTGGCCGCGGCCTGGCGGGCGAGCGACGGTGACCAGGTGTTCGCCGAGGTGGAGCTGGCCGAGACGCAAGCGCGGGAGGCGGGCCGGTTTGCCCTGCATCCGGCCCTGCTGGACGCCGCGCTGCATGCCGTCGTCGGCACGGGACAGGAGCAGGAACGGGGCCGCGTGCGGCTGCCGTTCGCGTGGGGCGGTGTCCGCCTGTACGCCGATGGCGCCACCCGCCTCCGGGTCCGGCTGAGGCCCTCCGGCGGCGGCTCGTTCGCCATCGACCTCGCCGACGCCGCCGGTCGTCCCGTCGCCTCCGTGGACTCCCTCGCGACGCGCCCCGCCTCGCTCGACCGGATCGGCGCCCTGATGCCGGGCGGCGATGAGGCGTTGTTCGGGGTGGAGTGGGTTCCGGTGGCGGTGCCGGAGAACGTTTCGGAAGTGGAGTCGACGGTTGTGGAGTTGGCGCCTGGGGAGGTGTCGCCGGGGGTGGTTGGTGCGGCGACGGTGGAGTTGTTGGGTGTGGTGGGGGAGTGGCTGGCTGCGGAGTCTTCGGATGTGTCGCGGTTGGTGGTGGTGACGCGGGGCGCGGTGGCCGTGCGGTCGGGTGAGGGTGTGCCCGACTTGGCGCATGCGGGTGTCTGGGGGTTGGTGCGGTCGGCGCAGGCGGAGAATCCCGGGCGGATCGTGCTGATCGACCGCGACGGGGACGGTGAACTGCCCCTCGACGCCGCCCTCGCCACCGGCAGGGAGCAACTGGCCCTGCGCGACGGCCGGTTCCTCGCCCCCCGCCTCACCCGGAACGCCGCGGACGGAACGCTCCCCCTGCCCGCCGAGGACACCTGGGTCCTCGACACCACGGCCGCCGGCACCCTGGAGAACCTGGCCTTCGGCCCGCATCCCTCCGCCGAACGCCCCCTCGCGCCCGGCGAGGTGCGGGTCGCGGTGCGGGCGGCCGGGCTGAACTTCCGCGATGTGCTGGCCGCCCTGGGCATGTATCCGGGCGAGGCGACGATGGGCAACGAGGCCGCGGGCGTGGTCACCGAAGTCGGCCCGGACGTCGCCGACTTGACTGTCGGCGACCGTGTGATGGGGCTGATCCCCGGCGCGTTCGGGCCGCTGACCGTGGCCGATGCCCACATGGTCGCGCGGTTCCCCCGGGACTGGTCGTTCGAGCAGGCCGCCTCCGTGCCGTCCGCCTATCTGACGGCCTATTACGCGCTGGTGGATCTGGCGGGGTTGCGGTCGGGGGAGCGGGTGCTGATTCACGCGGCCGCCGGTGGCGTGGGCACGGCGGCGGTACGGCTGGCGCGGCATCTGGGCGCGGAGGTGTTTGGCACGGCGAGTGAGTCCAAGTGGGGCGTGCTGCGGGCGGCCGGGCTGGATGACGCGCATATCGCCTCTTCCCGCGACGCGTCGTTCGAGGAGCGCTTCTCGGGCGGTGTGGAGGTGGTACTGGACTGTCTGGCCGGGGAGTTGGTGGACGCGTCGCTGCGGCTGCTCTCCGGGGGCGGGCGGTTCATCGAGATGGGCAAGACCGATGTCCGCGACCCGGACGACGTCGCCCGCGCCCACCCCGGCGTCGCCTACCGCGCCTTCGACCTTGTCGAAGCGGCGGGCCCCAAGCGCGTCGGAGAGATGTTCGCGGAGCTGAACGACCTATTCGCCTCTGGTGTGTTGGAGCCGTTGCCGGTGCGGGTGTGGGACATCCGGCGGGCGCCGGAGGCGTTCCGCTTTATGAGTCAGGCGCGGCATGTCGGCAAGCTGGTGCTGACCGTGCCGCAGTCGTGGGATCCGGAAGGGACGGTGCTGATCACCGGTGGCACCGGCACGCTCGGTGCCGCGCTGGCCCGCCACCTGGTGACCACGCATGGGGTGCGGCATCTGCTGCTGACCAGCCGCCGGGGACCCGACGCCCCCGGCGCGAGCGAACTCGCCGCCGACCTGGCGGAGTTGGGTGCCGTAGCGAGCGTGGTTGCCTGTGATGCCGCCGACCGCGAGGAACTGGCCGCCGCGCTGGCCGGGATCCCCGCCGAGCACCCGCTGCGCGCCGTCGTCCACACGGCAGGCGTTCTGGATGACGGCGTGCTCGCCTCGTTGACCCCGGAACGCGTGACCAGCGTGCTGCGGCCCAAGGTCGACGCCGCCTGGCACCTCCACGAGCTGACCCGCGACCTGGACCTCACCGCGTTCATCCTCTTCTCCTCCCTCGCCGGAGCGGCCGGCAGCGCGGGCCAGAGCGCCTACGCGGCGGGCAACACCTTCCTCGACGCGCTCGCCGCCCACCGCCGGGCCCAGGGTCTGCCCGCCACCTCCCTCGCCTGGGGCCACTGGGCCCAGGCCAGCGGAATGACCGGCGACCTGGCCGCCGCCGATCTCGCGCGCATCAGCCGCACCGGACTGCTGCCCATGCCCACCGAACAGGGCCTCGCCCTCTTCGACACCGCCTGCCGACGCGACGAAGCCCTCCAAGTGCCCGCGCGGCTCGACCTGTCGGGCCTCCGGAAGCAGGCCGACGCGGGCACGCTGCCGTTCCTCTACAGCGGCGTCGTCCAGGTCGCGCCGCGCCGCCGCGCCGCCTCGGGGGGCCCGGCCGCGGGCTACGCCGACGCGCTGGCCGCCCGCCTCGCCGGGCAGTCCGAGCGCCAGCGGGCCGAAACGGTGCTGGACCTGGTGCGCGACCATGCCGCCACCGTGCTCGGGCATACCTCCGCCGAGGCCATCGACGCCGACCGGGGCTTCCTGGACCTCGGCTTCGACTCCCTCACCGCCGTGGAGTTCCGCAACCGGCTGGGGGCGGCCACCGGCGTGCGCCTGCCCACCACGGTCATCTTCGACCACCCCTCCCCGGCGGCTCTGGCCTGCCACCTCCTCACCGCCCTGGCGCCGGCCGACGGCACCTCCGGCGAGGCCGGAGACCCGGCCGGTGAGGTGCTCACGGCCATGGCCTCCTGGGAGGCCCGGCTCGCGGCCCTGCCGCAGGACAGCGGCGGCCGGGCCCGGGCCGTGAAGCGGCTGCGGGCGTTGCTCTGGAAGCTCGAAGGCGACGAGGCCCCCGAGGGCCAGGAAGCCGCCACGGACGAGAAGGCCGGGCTCGACTCGGCGACGGACGACGAGATGTTCGCCCTGATCGAGAAGGAACTGGGCCTCAACTGAACGGGAGTCAGCGTCGGATGGCCAGCAACGAACAGAAGCTCCGCGAGTACCTCAAGCTCGTCACGGCCGATCTTCAGCAGACGCGCGCCCGTTTGCAGGCCGTGGAGGCGAAGGGGCAGGAGCCGGTCGCCATCGTGGGCATGGCCTGCCGCTACCCGGGCGGCGTCGCCTCCCCCGCGGACCTGTGGGAGCTGGTCAACGGGGGCTGCGACGCGATCGGCGCGTTCCCCGACAACCGGGGCTGGGACCTGGACGCCCTCTACGACCCCGACCCGGAGGCGTCCGGCCGGACGTATGTGCGCGAGGGCGGCTTTCTGCATGACGCGGGCGACTTCGACGCGGACTTCTTCGGGATCTCGCCGCGTGAGGCGCTGGCGATGGATCCGCAGCAGCGGTTGCTGCTGGAGACGTCGTGGGAGGTGTTCGAGCGGGCCGGGATCGACCCGACCTCGGTCAAGGGCAGCCAGACCGGCGTCTTCATCGGGGCGGGCAACCCCGGCTATCTCGGCGGCGGCATCCGCAACCCGGAGCAGGAGGTGGAGGGTTACACCCTCACCGGCAACGTCAACAGCGTCATCTCCGGTCGCATCGCGTACTCCTTCGGTCTGGAGGGGCCGGCCGTCACCGTGGACACGGCCTGCTCCTCGTCGCTGGTCGCGCTGCACTGGGCGTGCCAGGCGCTGCGCGCCGAGGAGTGCGGCATGGCCCTGGCCGGGGGCGTCGCCGTCATGCCGAACCCATGGCTCTTCGTGGAGTTCAGCCGGCAGCGCGGGCTGGCCCGCGACGGCCGCGTCAAGGCGTTCGCGGCCGGCGCCGACGGCACCAACTGGGGCGAGGGCGTGGGCGTGTTGCTGCTGGAGCGGCTGTCGGACGCGCGGCGCAACGGGCACCGGGTGCTGGCGGTCGTGCGCGGCTCGGCGACCAACCAGGACGGCGCCAGCAGCGGACTGACCGCGCCGAACGGCCCGTCCCAGCAGCGTGTGATCGAACAGGCCCTGGCGAGCGCCCGGTTGGCGCCGGGTGATGTCGACGCGGTGGAAGCGCATGGCACGGGCACCGCGCTGGGCGATCCGATCGAGGCGCAGGCGCTGCTCGCGACCTATGGCCAGGACCGGCCCGGTGAACGGCCGTTGCTGCTCGGCTCGATCAAGTCCAACATCGGCCACACAACGGCGGCGGCGGGCGTGGCCGGGGTCATCAAGATGGTGGAGGCGATGCGGCACGGGGTGCTGCCGCGCACGCTGCACGTGGACGAGCCGACCCCGCACGTGGACTGGTCCGAGGGCGCCGTCGAGCTGCTGGCCGAGCCCACCGAGTGGCCCGAGACCGGTCGGCCGCGCCGGGCCGGGGTCTCCTCGTTCGGGATCAGCGGCACCAACGCCCACATCATCCTGGAGGAGGCGCCGGAGGCGGAGTCCCCGGAGGCGGAGTCCCCTGCGGTGGTGGATGGTCCGTTGCCGTATGTGCTGTCGGGCCGGGGTGAGGCGGCGCTGCGCGCCCAGGCCGCCCGGCTGCGCGACCACCTCCAGGACCGGCCGGAGCTGCCGTTGCCCCGGCTGGGCGCGGCCCTGGCCACCACCCGGGCGGCGCTGGACGACCGGGCGGTGCTGCTGGCCGAGGACCGCGACTCCCTGCTCGCGGGGCTGACCGCGCTGGCCGAGGACATACCGGCCGGGGATGTGCTTCAGAAGACCGCGCGTCAGACGAAGATTGCCTTCCTGTTTTCCGGTCAGGGGTCGCAGCGGGTGGGGATGGGTCGGGGTTTGTATGGGTGGTTTCCGGTGTTCGCGGGGGCGTTGGATGAGGTGTGTGGGGTGTTGGACGGGTTGGTGGGGTGTTCGGTGCGGGAGG